>CAVIGE010000032.1:0-28666 GCA_963642325.1 Prevotella sp. CAG:279 | reverse complement strand
GGTTGTGAGGGTTCGTGAAAAAAAGTGAGATATTGTAAAAACTTATTTGTATTTTCATAGTAAAATCATAAAAATTACAGAGCTGGGAAAAACCGAGATGTTCCGCGATGTCCTTGATCGGCATATTGGTATTCTGAAGATAATAGGTTGCCTGGGAAAGCTTGATATCATTTAAAATACTGCGGAAGGTTTTTCCCGTGTGCTTCTTAATAAAGGCAGAAAGATAGTTGGGATGGTAATGAAAATAAGCAGCAGTGGATTCCAGGGTTGCAGTCGGATAATTTACGCTCAGGTAATTAAACAGGGAAACGATCTGGGAATTGGTCTTGTCTGTAAATTTCCGGCTGGAGATCTGGGCATTATAATTCCGGATAAGCTCTGTAAAAAATATGACCAGCATACAGCGCATGGTAAGCTGACTGAAAGATTTCTTCTCCAGATATTCCAGACACAGAAAGTCAAGAGCCTGTTCCATGGTGTCAGTTGGCTTCAGGTCAAAGAGAAGATAATCGGAGGATTTTTCCTGTGCAAGGAAATAATTCAGGAAAAACTGTCCCAGATGTTCATGCTGCTGGATCATGGACCAGAATGTAGCTGTAAAAAGTGATTTCTTAAGGCCGATATTCAGCACAAGATCATCTTCGGATTCCACATAGATATCGTGGCGGACATTTGGATTCATAATGCAGATCGTGCCCGCAGCATAAGTATTGAATTTCCCCTGGTCCATGATCTGGTGCATGTTTCCCTGGATCACATAATTCAGTTCAAAAAAATCGTGGCCGTGAAGTTTACCGATATCCTTGTTGGCTTCTGTGGAATGAAGGCTGATAAAAATATCGGAACCAGGGTCAAAAAGCTCACTGGCATATAAAACAGGCTCCCTGATAAGTTTGGTATCTGGTGCCGAACGGATTTTCTGGCGGGTGTAGATCCGCAGCTGTTCAAGCGTTTCCGTGTGGATCATAGTAAAAAATTCCTTTCTGTAAACAGGATTTAACAGGTGTTTTTTATAATTATACACCTGAAGTATTAAATATCAATAAAAATATAATTATATTTTAATATATCTTTTGGCATCATAAACAATTATCATAAATAACATCAAATTAAAAAAACAAATGAAAGGAAGGAAGAATGAAATGCTGCAATTAAAAGACATCAAATGCTGTGGACTGAATAATCCGCTGGGGCTTGACAAGGGAAAAGTCAATTTTTCATGGAAACTGGTATCGGATAAAAATGATACTATCCAGAATTCATTCCGGATTCTGGTGAAAGATGTCAGAGAAGGAATCCTGGTGTGGGACAGCAATGTACAGCTTACAAAAGAACAGAACAATATTATCTACCAGGGGGCACATCTGTATTCCAACAGGTATTACGGATACAAGGTGATCGTGACAGATAATTATGGAGAAAGCACGGAATCGGAAGATCACTTTTTTACGATGGGACTGAATGAGCATGAATGGAAAGCAAGCTGGATCGGATGCAGGGAAGAAGACCTAGACCCTGAGGCCAAAATGGCATCCAGGCAGGATATGATCGATGATTTCAAACGGATGATCTCCGGACAGCCTCTTTCTCCGAATTCCAAGAGAAAGCTGGAGCCGTGCAGGATCTACCGAAAAGAATTTGAAGTAAAAGACGCTGTAAAAGAAAGCTTTTTATCCATTACTGCGCACGGACTTTATGAGGCGCGCATCAATGGGAAAAAGGTGACAGATACCTGTCTGAATCCGGGATTTACCGCATATGACGATTACCTGGAATATCAGACTTATGATGTTTCTTCTCTGCTTCAGGAAGGAAAAAATGTGCTGACGGTTGTGCTGGCAGATGGCTGGTACCGAGGTACCTTCGGAATTCTCGGCTATGGAAATAACTACGGATTGGAGCTGGCACTTCTGGCTCAGCTTGAGATCACAGGAGAAGACGGAAATAAAGAGTGGATCGTAACAGATAACAGTTTTGTTTATGGTGATACCAACGTTGTTTACTCAGATATCATGATCGGGGAAAAACAGGACAACCGTATTTCTCTGGAGCCGCTGTATCAGCCGGGAGCAGATACAGAAGGTATGAAACAGGCACAGGTAAAAGAAATCGGATATGCCAATTTACGGGGGATTCTCTGTGAGCCGGTCCGCTGCACACAGATCATTGAAAATCCGGAAATCCTTACCTCGCCATCCGGAGAAAGGATCGTTGATCTTGGACAGAACATTGTGGGCGGCATCCGCCTGACTGTAAGCGGGGCAAAAGGAACGGAAATTAAGATGGAGTTTTCTGAAGTGCTGGATAAAGAAGGAAACTACATCAACAATATTTCTGGATTTAACCGTGATCAGACGGATTATTTTGTACTTCGGGGAGAAGGAAAAGAAGTATTTGAACCGAAATTTACCTTCCATGGTTTCCGTTATGTGAAGATTTCCGGATATCCGGGAGACCTTACACCGGAAAATGTACAGGGAATCGTGATCGGAACAGACCTGGAAATGACAGGAAGTTTCCGTACATCCAATGAAAAACTGAACCAGCTGCAGTCAAACATCCAGTGGAGCCAGCGCGGAAATATGCTTTCCATCCCAACAGACTGTCCGCAGCGTGAAAAAGCCGGATGGACAGGAGACATCCTTGTTTATGGAAAAACAGCCACCTTTAATCAGAATGTAAAACAGTTCCTGAAAAAATGGCTTCGAAATATGGAAAAAGAGCAGTTTGAAGATGGCCTGATCCCGGTGATCATTCCATATCCTCTTGGATACAATGCCATGCAGAAGGATGCCTTTGGCACAGATACTTCAGCAGGATGGGGAGATGCGGCTGTTGTGGTTCCGTGGACCCTCTATGAGACTTACAAGGATATTTCCATTCTCCAGGAAAGCTTTGAGATGATGAAAAAATGGATGGATTATGTGGAAGAAGATGTATCAACCCATATGCCTGAATATAAAGAGGAACTTTCCCCGGAGCGTCTGGAGCGTCAGAAGTATCTGTGGAATACAAACTTCCATTTTGGGGACTGGCTGTATCCAAGCTGCAAGAATGAAAATGGTGAAACTGATATGTGGCGTTCTGCACACACCACTAAAGAGCTTGTTGCAACTGCGCTTTATGCACAGAGCACAAGAATCATGAGCCAGGTGTGTGTACTTCTTGAAAATGAGGAGCTTGCAGAACATTACAGTAAATTAAATGAAAAGATCCGTCAGGCTTTTGCTGATGAGTATGTAAAAGAAGACGGGCATATCGAAGGAGCTGTGCAGGGTGTGTATGTACTGGCTATTGCTCAGAAAATGGTATCTCCGGAACTCCTTCAGAAGATGACAGGACATCTTGTGAAAATGATCCATGAAAATCATGACTGCCTGGATACCGGTTTTATGTCCATCAAATATCTGATCCCTGTGCTTGAGAAAAACGGTTACGCAGATGTGGCAAAAACACTTCTGTATCAGGAAAAATGTCCGTCCTGGCTGTACGAGGTAAAAATGGGTGCGACAACTATGTGGGAAACCTGGAACTGTATCAAGGAGGATGGAGAGAGAACGCATGAGTCTTATAACCATTATGCTTTCGGATGTATTGGAGAGTGGATGTATGAGACACTGGCAGGAATCGTGATAGAAGAGCCGGGATATGAAACCTTCAGGATCGCTCCGTCATTTGACTATGATCTGGAGTCTGTTTCTGCGAGCTATGAATGTATTTACGGTACGATCCGCAGTGAGTGGAAGCTGGAAGGGACAAAAGGTACACTCATCGCAGAAATTCCGGCAGGAACCCATGCGAGGATCGTTCTTCCGGGAATCCATACAACGGTTGGAAGCGGAGTTTATACATATCACTTTGAGATTTGATATAAAAAGATAAAAACGGGAAATTTAAAAGAGAGGTAAAAGAGTATGTTTGTAAAAGGTGCATCATCGAAATATAAAATAAAAGCGATCATCCTGATCGTGATCGGCTTTGTTACCATGTACTGTACCGGTATGTTTGGTACAGATATCATCAATGTCATCCAGAACCCGATCATGGAACACCTGGGCTGTTCTGCCACATCCGCAGTACTTGGCTGGTCTATCGCAGGATACACCCTGCTTGTTGCAACTTATTTTTTCAGTACCATCATTATGAAATGGGGACCACATAAATTTGCAACCTTATGTCTGGCGATCATGGCAGCAGGTGCTGCTCTGGTTGGTGTTGGTTACAGTACGAAATCTGTAGATATTATTGCTGTTGGTGGAATCCTGGGAGCTTCTTTTGCCCTGGATAATTCCACATCTTCTACAGGGTTGACACTTCTCTACAACAAATTAGGATTCACAGGAATGATCACAGCAGGAACCGTTCTTATGATCGTGATCGGTGTTCTTACGTTCCTGTTTGTCCGCAATACACCGGAAGAATGCGGACTGACTATGGATCGAATTGAAACAGAGGAAACAGAGAAAAGTGAACCTGCACCAGGAGAATTTCAGTCTAAATGGACACTTGGAAAGCTTTTATCCAAAAAAGAGAGCTGGTGTGTGGCACTTACGATCCATGTATTTGGGGCAAAGGAATATCGGGCAACCAACCGTTATCTGGCAGTGATCGTAAACCTGATCGGTGCCTGTGCAGTTCCGTTTATGACTGTTCTGTACGATGTGACGGGTGGATACGCACTTGCCTATAATATTCTCCTTGTGATGAACATTGTTGCATTTGCGCTGATGCTGATCTGCAGAAAAACATATGCAGAGGATTGATCAGATGGAATTTTAACTTAAAAAGAGCATTGTGAGATTATCTGCAGAAAAAGATAATGGAACAGTGCTCTTTTTCTGTGGATGGAATTATGGTATGATAGAAAAAACGTATTTGATATTATAAGGAGAATTCTATGAATCAGGACACACAGACACCGCACAGGAGGCGTGTGCGTTATAAAGGAAAATATCCAAAAAAATTCGAGGAAAAATATAAAGAGCTTCAGCCGGAGAAGTATAAGGACACCATTGAGCATGTGATCAGCAAGGGAAATACACCGGCGGGAATGCATATTTCCATTATGGTGAAGGAGATCATTGATTTTCTGGAGATCAAGCCGGGGCAGGTTGGATTTGATGCCACACTTGGTTACGGAGGGCACACAAAGGCCATGATGGAATGCCTGAAAGGACAGGGGCATATGTACGCCACGGATGTGGACCCGGAAGAATCCGCCAAAACCAGGAAACGTCTGGCTGAGCAGGGCTTTGGAGAAGATATCCTGACTGTGAAGCTTCAGAACTTCTGTACCATTGATGAGATCGCAAAAGAAGTCGGAGGCTTTGATTTTATCCTGGCGGATCTGGGGGTATCCTCCATGCAGATCGACAATCCAAAGAGAGGTTTTTCCTTTAAGGTGGACGGCCCTCTGGACTTAAGACTGAACCAGGAAGCCGGCATCAGCGCGGCAGAGCGTCTGGATACCATTTCCAGGGAAGAGCTTGCAGGTATGCTGGATGAAAATTCCGATGAACCGTACTGCGAGGAGATCGCGCAAGCCATTACCGATGAGATCCGCAGGGGAAACCGCATAGATACTACCACGAAGCTCCGTGAGGTCATTGAGAAAACCTTATCCTTCCTTCCGGAGAAAGAGCGGAAAGATACGGTGAAAAAAACATGCCAGAGAGTGTTCCAGGCTCTGCGTATTGATGTAAACCGGGAATTCGAAGTCCTCTATGAATTTATGGAGAAACTCCCCGGAGCACTGAAACCAGGCGGCCGTGTGGCGATCCTTACCTTCCACTCCGGAGAGGATAAACTGGTAAAGAAATCCCTGAAGCAGGGTTATAAAGAAGGCATCTATTCTGACTATGCCAGAGATGTGATCCGGCCATCCGCCCGGGAATGTGCCCAGAATGGACGCGCCAGATCCACGAAGATGCGCTGGGCAGTAAAAGCATAAAAATAATTCGCAGAGAACAGGAGTCAGCTTCCTGCCTGCCTGTAAAGGAAAGACAGGGGATTCCATCGGAAAACCTATGGACATTTTGAAGACTTTAGGTATATAATAGCACCTATAATGAGAAACAACAAAACGAGGAGAAAAGAAATGACAAAGATCAGAACAAGATTTGCACCGAGCCCTACAGGCAGAATGCACGTGGGTAACTTAAGAACAGCTCTTTATGCTTATTTGATCACGAAACATGAAGGCGGAGATTTTATCCTCCGTATTGAAGATACAGACCAGGAACGTTATGTTGAGGGAGCTGTAGATATCATCTACCGTACTCTTGAAAAGACAGGACTTCTTCACGATGAAGGTCCGGATAAGGATGGCGGATTCGGTCCGTATGTACAGAGTGAGCGTCAGGCATCCGGCATGTATCTGAAATATGCGAAGCAGCTGATCGAGCAGGGAGATGCATATTACTGCTTCTGCGGCAGGGAAGAGCTGGAGAGCATGAAGCGTACAGTCGCAGGCAAGGAGATTTCCATCTATGATAAGAGATGCCTTCATCTTTCCAAAGAAGAGGTTCAGCGTCGTCTGGATGCAGGTGAGCCGCATGTGATCCGTTTTAACATGCCGACAGAGGGAACCACTACATTCCATGATGTAATTTACGGAGATATCTCAGTGAACAATGAGGAAATGGAGGATCTGATCCTCATCAAGTCCGACGGATATCCGACATACAATTTTGCCAATGTTATTGATGACCATCTTATGGAGATCACACACGTGGTAAGAGGAAATGAGTACCTTTCTTCTTCACCGAAATACAACCGTATTTACGAGGCCTTCGGATGGGAGATCCCGACCTATGTACATTGTCCGCTGATCACAGACGAGACACATCAGAAGCTTTCCAAGAGATGTGGACATTCCTCCTACGAGGATCTGATCGATCAGGGATTTGTTACGGAGGCAGTGATCAACTATGTCGCGCTTCTGGGATGGAGTTCTTCCGATAACCGTGAGATCTTTTCACTCCCGGAGCTTGTGGAAGCATTTGATTATCATCATATCAATAAATCACCGGCTGTGTTTGATATCGCAAAACTGAAATGGATGAACGGTGAGTACATCAAGAAGATGGATCCGGAAGTATTTTACGAGAGGGCACTTCCGTATCTTAAGGAAGTTCTTAAGAAGGATTTTGACCTTAAGAAAATCGCAGGAATGGTTCAGACAAGAATCGAAGTATTCCCGGATATTCCGGAGCTTGTAGATTTCTTTGAGGAAGTTCCTTCTTATGACAGTACAATGTACTGCCATAAAAAGATGAAAACAACAGAGGAGACATCCCTTGCAGTCCTCAAAGAGGTGCTTCCTGTACTTGAAGCGCAGGAGGATTATACCAATGATCCGCTGTATGCATCTTTAAGTGCATTTGTGAAAGAGCACGGATATAAGAATGGTTATGTGATGTGGCCGCTGAGAACGGCTGTATCCGGAAAACAGATGACACCGGCCGGAGCTACAGAGATCATGGAGATCATCGGCAAGGGAGAAACACTGAAACGTGTCCATGCAGCGATTGAAAAGCTTGAAAAATAATCCGATCATGAAACGAAATCCATCTCAGATAAGGGCGATCGCCCACCTGTCAGGACCTATGATGGTTCTGGCAGGCCCCGGTTCGGGGAAAACTTCCGTCATTGTAGAGAGAACAGCACATATGATCCATGAAGGGAAGATACCTGCTTCCTCTATTCTTGTTGTGACCTTTTCCAGGGCAGCGGCAGTGGAAATGAAAGAACGGTTTCTGAAATTTACAGGTGTACAGCGGACGGGCGTTACCTTCGGAACCTTTCATGGAGTATTTTACGGGATCCTCAAGCAGGCCTATGGCCTGGATGGAGGGAATATCCTGTCTGAAGAAGAAAAATATGCCATTCTCCGGGAGCTTGTGGTGAACTGCGCTTTTGAACAGTCCCAGGAGGGCGATTTTGTGGAGGATGTGGCCAAAGAGATCAGCGTTGTAAAAGGCGGGAGGATCGCTTTGGAGCATTATTATTCCTCCTGCTGCCCGGATGAAGTGTTCCGTCAGATCTTTAAAGGTTACCGGAGAGCTCTCAATGAGCGCAGAAAGCTTGATTTCGATGATATGCTTTTGAGCTGTTATGAGCTGCTTCGGAAAAGGAAGGATATCCTTGAAGCCTGGCAGAGAAAATTTCGCTATATTCTGGTGGATGAGTTTCAGGATATCAATCATCTCCAGTATGATATCGTGAAGCTTCTGGCAGCACCGGAGAATAACTTGTTCGTGGTTGGGGATGATGACCAGTCTATTTATCATTTCCGTGGTGCACGGCCGGAGATCATGCTGAATTTTCCGGAGGATTTTAAGAATGCACAGACTGTGCTTCTGAATATTAATTACCGCTGCAGCGGGAATATTTTAAGCACCGCTATTAAGGTGATCGACAACAATGAGAATCGCTATGCGAAAAAGCTTTCCACCCCGAATGCACAGGGAGACCCTGTAAAAGTAATGGAATTTCCAAATCCAAGAGAAGAATATATGGCAGTGGCCGGTGCGCTGAAGAAGCGTATGGAAAACGGGGAGAATATTGATGATACCGCTTTCCTTTTCCGCACCAACCAGGAGGCAGAAGGCCTGGTAGCCGGATTGATGGAATATGGAGTTCCTTTTACCATGAAAGAGAAACTGCCCAATCTGTTCCGGCACTGGATCTGTAAAAATATGATCGCTTATCTGAAAATGGCGCAGGGAGACAGGAGCAGAGGCACATTTCTGGAGATCATGAACCGCCCGAACCGATACATAGCTAGGGATGCCCTCACGGATAAAAGTGTAGATTTCCGGGCACTTGAAGAATTTTATAAAGATAAGGACTGGATGTGTGACCGGATCACCACCCTGGAAACGCATCTTCGGATTCTGAAAAATATGGCTCCGTATGCTGCTGTTAATTTCATCCGGAATGGAATGGGATATGAAGAGTACTTGCAGGAATACGCAAGGTATCGTAAAATAAAACCAGAAGAGCTCCGTGAAACCCTGGACCGGATCCATGAAAGTGCCAGAGGGATGAGATCTCTGGAGGACTGGATGGCTTATATGGAGGAATATACCAGAAAGCTTGAGGAACAGGCGAAGAAGCAGGATGTGAAGCGGGAAGGCGCAGTGATATCCACTCTCCATGCAGTAAAAGGCCTTGAGTATGACAGGGTCTATATCCTCAATGTCAATGAAGGCAGTATGCCGTACCGGAAAGCGGTTCTTGAGGCGCACCTTGAGGAAGAACGGAGACTTTTTTATGTTGGAATGACACGGGCGAAGAAGAAGCTTTATCTGTGTTATGTGAAGCAGCAGTATGAGAAGGAACGGGAGCCGTCAAGGTTCCTTGAGGAGGCTGGATTATGAACGGGATCATATATTATACAAAGATAAAAGATGAGTATTACAACAGGAACATGGAGCATATGATCGGGGAGAAGCTTCTGGAGGCCGGACTTGAGAGAGAGTTTGGAAGGAAGCTTAAATACGAGCCACGTTCGAAGGGAGAACACGGGAAGCCTTTTTTTACCCTGCTTCCGAGAGTACATTATAATATCTCCCACTCTGGAAGATATGTGATGTGCCTGTTTGCAGGAGAAGAAGTGGGTATTGATGTGCAGATCCATAAGAAAGTAAATTACGAGAGGGTTCTTACGCGGATGGTGCCGGCTGATATGGTCCGGGAGATCCTGGAAGCGGATGATATGGAGAAAGCTTTTTTTGCCCAGTGGGTATTAAGAGAAGCTTATATCAAATGGACCGGCGAGGGCCTTTCCAGAGATTTAAGGACAATTCCTATGGACAGGGGAAATTATATGATGCTGGAACTGGAGCCGGGATACAGTGGGGCAGTCTGGTCCAGGGATGAACTGAAATTACGTTTTGAATATGAAGACATCATGCTGAAATAGCGGATAGAGAAACAAGCGAATGAACAATGAGATGAAACGCAGCTTCCGTATCTTTATATTGAAGATACTGGCAGTTGTTTTTGTGCTGGCCATGTGTTATTTTTTATATGCGTTTGTCTACAGAGCCAGGACAGAGCTGCCGACAAAGGCAGTGGTGACGAACAGAGCCTCGGCAGTGTATACACTGCGGGGACAGATGCAGATGCTTTCCCAGAAGGAGGCCTTTTCCTACTTTGCTTTTGACGGGCGCGAAAATGAGAAAGAATATGGAACCTATGCGATTCCGGGACTGAAGAATACCAGGACGCTGCTTACAGAAAAGGGTGCGACACGGGCCATGTGCACATCCATGACACCGCAGGGACTGGCAGTTACAGAGGATTATGTGCTGATCAGTGCCTACTGCAGCACACAGAAGCACAATTCGGTGATCTACGTGCTCGACAAGGAGAAGCATAATTTTATAAAAGAAGTGATACTGCCTGGACAGCCTCATGTAGGTGGTCTTGCCTATGACCCGGATCATAAGATTCTGTGGTATTCCTCTAATATCAACGGAATCGCACAGGCAGTCAGTATAAAGATGGAGACAATAGAAGCCTACGATTACGATGAAAGCCATATGCCGGTGGATACCCTGCAGACAGTCAGCCTTTACGGAATCGTAAGAGATTCCTTTATGACCTTCTATGGAGGATGTCTGTACGTAGGCTGTTTTGAAAAATATAACGAAAGTGTAATTGCACGATACGGAGTTGACACAGAAGGAAATCTGATCAATACCATGGATGAAGAGCTGGGGATGAATTTTGAGATGGCAGTGCCGCTGGATTACTCTACCATATCGGAACAGGTTCAGGGAATTGCTTTTTATAATGACAAGCTTTTGATCTCACATTCCTTCGGGATCCTGCCGTCCAGACTGGTGGTTTATGAACAGTCGGACAAGCGTTTGTATGTAAATGAAAATTCAGCTAGGACTTACCGGCTGCCGGAACGGCTGGAGCAGATCGTAGTGGATGGGGATAACCTGTATGTGATGTTTGAGTCCTGCGCCTATGCATACCGTGCGTCCTCCGTAAATATTGTGGACAGAGTACTGAAGCTGAGCCTTCCCAAGATGGAAGCGTATGAAGAAGAAAGTGAAAGCCTGTTTTCCCTGTCAGAATAAAAGGGAAACCATGACCTGAGACAGGGGGTACTAAATCAGGGATGTCTGCAATATATTTAAGTGTAAGAGGTGAAAAAATGGAAGCAAACCAGATTCAGAACCTGTTTGCCAGTAATGTCCGTCAGCTTCTGGTGGATGCAGACCTTGATTATGATAAATTATATGAGATACGTCTTCGGGTGGGAAGGCCGTTGTTTCTGACTTATGACGGAGGAGAGTGTTTTCTCAGACAGAAGGATGCAGAGCCTTATCTGGTAACAAGGGAAGACCTGAAGGAGACGCTGGAATATGTCAGCGGATATTCGCTGTATGCCTATGAGGATGAGATCAGACAGGGATTTTTAAGTGTGCAGGGAGGACATCGTGTAGGCGTTACCGGAAAGGTGATACTGGATGGAAACCGGATCAGGGGAATGAAATATATTTCCTGTATTAATGTGCGCCTGGCCCATGAGATCCAGGGCTGTGCAGAGAAAGTGATGCCTTATATCCAGACAAGAGAGCAGATCATGCACACCCTGATCGTTTCGCCGCCGAGATGCGGAAAGACAACCCTTCTTCGGGATATCATCCGGCAGATGAGTAACGGCTGGGGGAATATTTCCGGCGTTACGGTAGGCGTAGTGGACGAGCGCAGTGAGCTTGCAGGCTGCTATCAGGGAATTCCGCAAAATGATCTGGGAATGCGTACAGATATCCTGGACGGATGTCCGAAAGCGGAGGGTATGCAGATGCTGATCCGTTCCATGTCACCGGTGGTGGTAGCTGTAGATGAGCTTGGGAAAGAAGAGGATTTTAAGGCGGTGGAGTCAGTGATCCACTGCGGGTGCCGGCTTATTGCCACGGCACACGGAGATTCCATGGAAGAGACCTTAAGCCAGCCGTTTTTTCGGAAGCTGTGGGATGCGAGGGTTTTTCAGAGATATATTTTTCTGGGAAAACATGACCGTGCAGGAGTTGTGGAAGGTGTCTATGACGGGAACGGAAAATGCCTATGTACAGAATTGTAGGATGTCTGCTGATCGTGTCGGCAGGAACCGGTCTGGGATTTTCGGAGAGCCTGAGACTTTCGGAACGGATCTGCACGTTGGAAATGCTGCTTCAGATGGTGATCTGCCTGAAAGGGGAGATTGGCAGCGGGAATGCATCCCTGCCGGATGCTTTTTACGGCGCAGCAGGAAGAATGAGTGGAAAATACAGAGAATTTCTTATAAATGCCGCGGACAGGATGAAAGCGGGAAATGGAGAAAAGCTCTCACAGATATGCAGGGAATGTGGAGAAGCATCCCTGAAAAAAAGCTGCCTTACCCATGGGGAAAAGGACGCTTTTTTTTCGATTGGGAAATATCTTGGTTATCTGGACCGGGAAATGCAGATACGGCAGCTTTCCCTGTATGAAAGAAATCTGGAGGGGGAGATCCGGAACCTGAAAGAGGAGGCTTCCGGAAAAAGGAAACTGTACCGGGGGTTGGGCATCCTTGGAGGCCTGCTTCTGGCGGTGCTGTTTGTGTGAAAAAGGGAGGGATCGTTTGGAGGTCGGTATCATATTTAAGATCGGAGCAGTGGGGGTCCTGGTCTCTGTTCTCTCTCAGATTTTGAAGCACAGCGGAAGGGAGGAACAGGCTTTTATGGTAAGCCTCTCGGGACTTTTGATCGTTCTGTTCTGGATCGTACCGTATATTTATCAGCTTTTTGAGGATATTCAGAGGCTATTTGTTCTGTAGAGGAGGAAAGACCATGGATATTTTAAGGATCTCTGTCCTGGGGGTGGGTGGTGTGCTTCTCGGGATTCTTCTGAAGGACAGGGCACCGGAGTATGTAAGCCTGATCACCATGGGGATCGGCCTTGTGATCCTGGGTCTTGCTGTGGGAAAGATCGGCTATCTTTTTGACTCCCTGGAGCGGCTCAGGGAAAATCTGCCAGTAGATGGAAGCTATATGACTACGATCCTGAAAATGATAGGAATCACATATATCGGACAATTTTCTGCTGGAATATGCCGGGATGCAGGATATGCGTCCATCGGAGCACAGATCGAGCTGTTCTGCAGACTGTCGGTAATGGTGCTCAGCATGCCGGTGCTCCTAGCATTGCTGGATACCATACAGAATTTTCTTACATGAGTGTCGTGAGGGGACGGATGGAAAGAAAAGAAAAATGGCGGAGGATGATTAGGAACTGGACAGTACTGCTTCTGTGGATGTTCAGTGTGGCAGGGGCTTCGCAGGCAGCCCTGGCGGAGACGATTTGGGCGGCGGATACAGAAAAGACTGTTTTGCCGGATGATTTTGGTGCAGCAGAAAGCCAGATCACAGATCAGCTGGAGTTTACCCGGCTGCAGGATATGGTGGATGACATGCTGGGGGAAAACAGCTTTTCTGTTACAGATACTTTTCACAGGCTGCTGTCAGGAGAGGATGTGCTTTCGGAGGAGAGTGTGCGGGAATTTCTGCGCAGTCTCTTTTTTTCCAGCCTGGAACAGGAAAAGGGCCTTCTTGTGAAGCTGCTCCTTCTTTTACTGTTTGCAGCGGTTTTTTCCGGTTTTTCGAAGGCGTTTGATAATGGACAGATCGGCGAGGTCAGCTTTTATGTGGTATATCTTCTTACGTTTACTCTTCTGCTGAAGCGTTTTTCCAGGCAAAATGAAGCTCTGATGCAGGTACTTGGCTGGATCACGGAGTTTATGAAGGAGCTTTCACCGGTATATTTTATGGCTGTTGCAGCAGCCTCCGGCGCATCTACAGCAGCTGTTTTTTATCAGGGGGTGCTGCTTCTGGTCTGGCTGATCCAGTGGCTTCTGGAAAGTATGCTGCTTCCGGGAGTCAGTCTCTATATTCTCCTGAAATTTGTGAACCATCTTTCAAGGGAAGAGATGCTGGGAAAAATGGCCGAGCTTATTGAAACACTGATTTCATGGGGGCTTCGTACGCTGCTTGGGATGGTGACGGGACTGCAGATCGTGCGGGGACTGGTAACGCCGGTGATGGATTCCCTGAAAAGAAGCACCATCGGAAAGACTGCCGGAGCTCTTCCTGGCGTCGGAAATGCGGTCAATGCAGTGACAGAGCTGGTGCTGACAACGGCAGTTTTGGTAAGGAACAGTCTTGGCGTGGCTCTTCTGCTTGTGATCGTGGCGGTGGGAGCCGGGCCGCTGCTCCGCTATGGGCTTCTTTCTCTTATCTACCGTTTTCTGGCGGCACTGGCGCAGCCGGTATCAGACAAAAGACTGGTGGAGGCGTTTTGCACCATGGGAGAAGGCCTCGCGCTTCTGATGCGGATACTGTTTACAGCAGAAGCACTTTGTATGCTGACGTTTCTGGTCCTTATGGCGGGAGGGGGATAAAAATGCGGGCAGAAATCTATCAGTGGATGAAAAACCTGGCGTTTTTCCACGTTCTGGCAACAGCAGTTCTTCATATTCTGCCGGATAAAAGATACGAACAATATGTCCGCCTTTTTATGGGACTGCTTCTGATACTTCTGATCTGTACGCCGGTTTTTACGCTTTTGGGGAAAAGCGGCGAACTTCTGAGAGGATTCCGGGAATATTACGGGAAAGAAGAAATGGCAAGGATGGAAGCTGAGGCGGAGGGAATCCAGGAAACCTTTCTCAGGGAAGCATATAAGGAAGAACTGGAAAAACAGATCCGTGAGATTCTTTCCGGGGCAGGGATTTTTTCAGAAGAAATATCCGGTGTGGAAACAGAGATCACGGCAGAAAAAGAAATTCTGGTAAAGATAAATCTTAAGGCAGCAGTTACCAAAAACCAGGAGGAGGCGGTGAAGGATGGACTCGAAAGAATCTGCGGGCTGGAAGAAAACCAGTATCAGATCGTGGATACTGGCGATGGGATGGAAGGAGTGGGGGCTTCTTTTGCTTCTGGGAATCCTTCTTCTGGCAGCGGGGCTTCCGGTATCCCGTCAGACAAATAAAGCCACCCAGACACAAAGCAGTGAGAAAACCAGGCTGGAAAGCCGCCTTGAGGAGCTTCTTTCCGGAGTGGAGGGAGTAGGAAGGGCAGAAGTGATCATCATGACCGCAGATGCGGGGAATGAGGACAGCTTTTCCATGAGCAGCCAGATATCCGTGACCGGAGTCCTGGTTTCGGCAGAAGGGGCCGGAAGTGCCGTGACGGTTCAGAATATTCAGCAGGCAATTATGGCATTATTTCAAATTGAAGCTAATAAAATTAGAGTGATGAAAATGAAATGAGGAGAGTAGAAGTGAAAAAAATCATGAAGAAAAACCAGGTAATCATCACCTCATTGGCTATCCTTATTGCAGTGGCCGGATATCTGAATTTCGCAGATGTAAATCTGGGATTTAAGGATAAGGAGGCGAGTGCGGACAGCAGCAGTATCCTGGAGGATGTAAACTATGACCTGACAGATGAAACAGCCCTTCTGGATGAGAACGGGGCAGATGGCTCATCCCAGTCGGAGGTGATGGACACGGCATCTCCGGGAGAAGCCGTACTTACCGGTGCATCGGATTTTGCAGCGCAGGCGAAGGTGAGCAGGGAGCAGGTGCGTTCCCAGAACAAAGCGGACCTTCAGTCTATCATCAGCAACAAGGACATCAGTGATGAGGAAAAACAGAATGCCATCAATACGATGGTGTCCATGACAGAGCTTACAGAAAAAGAAGCCGCGGCAGAGCTTCTTCTGGAGGCGAAGGGCTTTGAAAATGTGATCGTAAACCTTACAGGAGAAACCGCAGATGTGGTAGTGCCGGATGCTGACCTTGAAGATGCAAAGCGCGCGCAGATCGAAGATATTGTGAAACGGAAAACAGGCGTTGCAGCAGAGAGCATTGTGATCACACCGCTGAGCCAGAGTGAAAGTGCACAGACAGCACAGTCCGATACCGGGGCTTCAGAAGATACGGCAGACGGAACAGAGATTTCAGATGAGGATTCGGATGCGGCAGAGGAGGATGCAGACAGCGAAATACAGGATACGGCAGCGTCAGCAGACAGTGATACGGCATCGGAAGCAGACGCGGAGACATCGGCAGGTGTGCAGGAGGATTCTGCCATTGATACCGAGGGAATTTACGATTGAATTGCCTTGACAGCAAAGCCTTGTCTATACTAGAATAGGAAAGGTTATATAAGAATCAGGGTTATAAGACAATATATAGCGTTGCTGTCCGTAAAGAGGGCGGTAACTATACAGGAGGCTCACGTGTCGAAGTATACGAAAGAAATAGAAAAAAGAAGAACCTTTGCCATCATCTCCCATCCGGATGCGGGTAAAACAACATTAACAGAAAAATTCCTGCTGTATGGCGGGGCTATCAACCTTGCCGGAAGTGTTAAGGGTAAGGCTACAGCACGCCATGCAGTGTCTGACTGGATGGAGATTGAGAAGGAGAGAGGTATTTCTGTTACCTCATCTGTCCTTCAGTTCCACTATGACGGATATTGCATCAATATCCTGGACACACCGGGACACCAGGATTTTTCCGAGGATACCTACCGTACCCTTATGGCGGCGGACTCCGCAGTCATGGTCATCGATGGCTCCAAGGGTGTCGAGGCACAGACCCGGAAGCTTTTCAAGGTCTGCGTAATGAGGCATATCCCTATCTTTACCTTTATCAATAAGATGGACAGAGATGCCAACGATACCTTTGATCTTTTGGATGAGATTGAAAAAGAGCTTGGTATTGCAACCTGTCCGATTAACTGGCCGATCGGCTCCGGTAAGAAATTCAGAGGTGTTTTTGACCGTAATACAAAAAAGATCCTTACCTTCTCAGATACGCAGAAGGGTACCAAGGAGGGTGTGATCGAGGAGATCGATATTGATGACCCGCATGCGGATGAGGTTATGGATCCTGAGCAGAAAGAGCAGCTGATGGAAGAAATTGAGCTTCTGGATGGTGCCAGCGCTGAGTTTTCACAGGAGGAAGTCAGCAAAGGACAGCTGACACCTGTATTTTTTGGTTCTGCCCTTACTAACTTTGGTGTGGAGACATTTCTGGAGCATTTCCTTAAGATGACCACCTCACCGCTTCCGCGAACAGCAGACTGCGGAATGATCGATCCGATGAGCGATGATTTTTCAGCATTTGTATTTAAGATCCAGGCAAATATGAACAAGGCTCACAGAGACCGTATCGCATTCATGCGTATCTGTTCCGGAAAATTCGATGCGACAAAGGAAGTTTACCATGTACAGGGAGACAAGAAGATGCGTCTGCTCCAGCCGCAGCAGATGATGGCGGAATCCCGCCATGTTGTAGATGAGGCTTACGCAGGAGATATCATCGGTGTGTTTGACCCGGGTATTTTTTCCATCGGAGATACCATCTGTGCACCTGGAAAGAAGTTTGCTTTTGAGGGAATCCCGACTTTCGCACCGGAGCATTTTGCACGTGTGCGCCAGATTGATACCATGAAGAGGAAGCAGTTCGTAAAAGGTATCAACCAGATCGCCCAGGAGGGTGCGATCCAGATATTCCAGGAGTTCAATACAGGCATGGAAGAGATCATCGTAGGTGTTGTCGGCGTACTGCAGTTTGATGTCCTGAAATACCGGCTGGAGAATGAATATAACGTAGATATCCGTCTGGAGCCGCTTCCGTATGAGCATATCCGCTGGATCGCAAACAAGGAAGCTGTCAGGGTGGACAAGATCGTGGGAACCTCTGACATGAAGAGAGTTACTGATCTTAAAGGTAATCCGCTGCTTCTCTTTATCAACGCATGGAGCGTAGGTATGGTTGAGGACAGGAACCCGGATCTGGTACTGACAGAATTCAGTAAATAAGCCCTTTTAATTCATAGTTTTTTTTGGTATAATAGTATAAAATTATGAACAAAATATTATATCCGTAGGAGGGTTTCCCATGGCAGAAAAAAGAACAACATATAAGATACAGGATCTGGGCGGAATCGGTGAAGTTCACATTGCAGATGAAGTCGTTGCGATCGTTGCAGGACTTGCGGCAACAGATGTGGATGGCGTTGCTTCCATGGCAGGAAACATTACCAATGAGCTGGTAAGCAAGCTTGGTAAGAAGAACCTGTCCAAGGGTGTACGGGTGACAATTCTGGAAGGCGTTGTTACGGTAGACCTCTCACTGAATATTGAATATGGAAGAAACATTCTTGAGACAAGCAGGAAGGTTCAGGAGAAGGTTAAATCCGCTATTGAGAATATGACAGGACTTGAGGTTGCAGATGTGAACATTCATATTGCCAGCGTGGATATGGAGAACGAAAAAGGAAAGTAAACCTTTCCTTTTTTCCGTCTTAGGAGGAAATTATGAGAAGAAGAGAACAGAGAGAACATATCTTTAAACTCATGTTTATGACAGAGTTTAATTCAGAGGAAGAGATGACAGAACAGCTCTCTCTTTATTTTGAAGGTCTTGGTGAGCTTTCAGAGCAGGACCAGGAATATATGAAGAAGAAATACGCTCATGTGAAAGAGCATCTGGAAGAGATCGATGCCCTTTTAAACGGCGCAAGCCGTGGCTGGAAGACCAAACGGATGAGCCGTGTGGATCTTGCGGCACTGCGTCTTGCCGTATATGAGATGGAATATGATCAGGATGTGCCCACAGGAGTTGCCATCAACGAGGCGGTAGAGCTTGCCAAGAGATTCGGAGGCGATGCTTCCGGTTCCTTTGTAAATGGAGTCCTTGGAAAGATCGCATCCGGGAAGGATGAGAAGAAGCCTGAGGATAAGCCTTGTGAAACAGAAGAGAAGGATGCGGAAGTATCTGAACCGAACACATGAGAAATGTTTATTCTGTCGGCCAGGTGAATCATTACGTCAGGAATATGTTTACCCAGGATTACTTTCTACGCAGGGTTTATGTGAAGGGAGAAGTATCCAACTGTAAATATCATACAAGCGGGCATATTTATTTTTCACTGAAGGATGAGACGGGAACATTAAGCTGTGTGATGTTTGCAGGACACCGCCGCGGCCTGGCCTTTTGCATGAAGGATGGCGACAAGGTGGTTGTGGGCGGAGCAGTGGATGTTTATGAAAGAGATGGCCGTTATCAGCTCTATGCGAAAGAGATCACACTGGAGGGTGCAGGCGCACTTTATGAGAGGTATCTGGCTCTTAAACAGGAGCTTGAGGATATGGGAATGTTTGCACAGGAGTACAAGCAGCCGATCCCCCATTTTATCAGGACTCTTGGGGTGGTGACAGCACCTACAGGTGCGGCTGTGCAGGATATCCGCAACATTGCCGGACGCCGGAATCCCTATCTGCAGATAATCCTCTACCCGGCACTTGTTCAGGGTGAGGGTGCTGCCGAGAGCATTGTAAAAGGAATCCAGATGCTGGATGATGCAGGGGTGGACGTGATCATTGTTGGACGCGGAGGTGGTTCTATTGAGGATCTCTGGGCGTTTAACGAGGAGATCGTGGCCCGTGCTATTTTTGAGTGCAGGACACCGGTGATCTCAGCAGTGGGACATGAGACAGATTTTACCATTGCGGATTTTGTGGCGGATTTGAGGGCACCCACACCTTCGGCAGCAGCGGAGCTTGCAGTGGACGATTTTGGCAGCGTGATGGAAAGCTTCCATATATACAGGGAGCGGATTCAGCGCGGAATGAACAATAAGGTGGAGCTTTTTGCCACAAGGCTTACAACATATGAGACGAAGCTTAAATATTTAAGTCCGGAGTCCAGGCTCCGTGAGATGCGTCAGTATGCCGCAGATTTGGAGGAGCGTCTGTATTCGGCTATGGAATACAGGCTTACAGAGACGCGTCATGAGCTTGCCGTGTGGATACAGCGTTTTGAGGGGCTTTCCCCTCTTAAGAAGCTTAACAGCGGCTATGCTTTCGTGTCCGCACAAGACGGACATGCTGTGACCGGGATCAGTCAGGTCAAAAAAGGCGACCACCTTTTTATTGCAGTGGCAGACGGAACCATTGAAGCAGTTGCAAACAGCATCAGAAGGGAAGAACGATGATGGCAGGGACAGAAGAAAAGAAGGACGAGAGAACCATAGAGGAAGCTTTTGGAGAGCTTGATCTCCTGGCACAGAAGCTGGAAGACAGAGATACACCGCTGGAGGAATCCTTCCATCTTTACAGACAGGGAATGGAGCTCCTTAAGGATTTAAGCGGAAGACTTGATACTGTGGAAAAAAAGATGCTTCAGATGAATGAGGATGGGACATTTCGTGAATTTTAAGAATGAACTGAAAAAAAGAACGGAAGAGGCAGAAGATGTGATCCGGAAATATCTTCCGGAGGAAGCGGGTTTTGCAAGGACGATGGCAGAGGCCATGAATTACAGCATGACTGCAGGCGGGAAGAGACTTCGCCCGATCCTGATCGGGGAGACATATCAGCTTTTCAAAGGAGAAGGAGAACTCTGCGAACCCTTCATGGCTGCCATGGAGATGATACATACACATTCGCTGGTCCATGATGATCTTCCGGCACTGGATAATGATGATTACAGGCGTGGCAGACTGACGACACATAAGGTATATGGAGAAGCCATGGGAGTATTAAGCGGCGTGGCACTTCTCAACAGAGCCTATGAGGTTATGCTTCAGGCCTTTGACCTTACAGAGGATAAAGAACGCGTGATATCCGCCATGAAGATCATGGCAGATAAGACCGGCATAAACGGAATGCTTGGCGGCCAGAGTGTGGATGTGGAGAATGATGGCAGGCCGCTCGGACGTGAGATGCTGGATTATATATATAAAAACAAGACTTCCGCATTGATCGAAGCCTCCATGATGACGGGTGCAGTACTTGCCGGAGCATCAGAGGAAGAGATCAGGATCGTGGAGCAGGCTGCAAAGGGTATCGGACTGGCTTTTCAGATCCAGGATGATATTCTGGATGTGACCAGTACCCAGGAGGAACTGGGAAAACCGATCCACAGCGATGAGAGGAACAATAAGGTAACATACGTAAGCCTTATGGGAATTCAGACAGCAGCCGGCAAGGTAAAAGAACTTTCTGACCATGCGGTAGAACTTCTGGACAGTCTTGGCAGGGAGAACGGATTTCTTATCCTCCTTGTGGAGAGTCTGGTAAGCCGCAGAAAGTAGGAAGAACGAAGGAAGGATACGAATGATTCTGGAAAAAATAAAAGAGCCAAATGATATTCATAAAGTTTCATTGGAGGATTTTCCGCGCCTTGCAGAGGAAATCAGGAGCTTTTTGATCCAGACAGTAAGCGAGACCGGCGGGCATCTGGCCTCCAATCTTGGGGTGGTAGAACTGACGCTCGCTTTGCACAATGTACTTGATTTTCCCCAGGATAAGCTGATCTGGGATGTAGGACATCAGGCTTATACGCATAAGATCCTTACAGGCAGGAAGGATGGATTTAAGGCTCTGCGCAAAGAAGGGGGATTAAGTGGTTTCCCCAAGAGGAACGAGAGTGACTGTGATTCCTTTGATACAGGGCACAGCTCAAATTCTGTTTCTGCAGGGCTTGGCTATGTCCGGGCAAGAGATCTCCTGGGGGAAAAATATACCGTTGTTTCCGTGATCGGAGATGGTGCGCTCACAGGCGGAATGGCTTATGAAGCCCTGAATAATGCCGCAGAGCTGAAGACAAATTTTATCATCATCATCAATGACAACAATATGTCGATTTCCAAGAATGTAGGTGGAATGTCTACCTATTTAAGTGCGCTGCGCACAGCAGAGACTTATACGGGAATGAAGATCGGAGTTACCAAGACATTAAAGAAAATCCCGCAGGTGGGAACTGCAATAGTAGATACTGTCCGCAGGACAAAAAGCAGCATTAAGCAGCTGATCATTCCCGGAATGCTTTTTGAGAATATGGGATTGACGTATTTGGGACCGGTAGATGGCCATAATATGCGGCAGATGATGAAGCTTTTTAATGAGGCCAAGAGAGTGGAGGGACCTGTGATCGTCCATGTGCTTACGGAAAAGGGAAAAGGCTATGAGCCGGCATCCTCCCATCCGGAGAGGTTTCACGGTACGGGACCTTTTGAGATCCGAAGCGGCAGGCCTCTTACCGAAAAAAAAGCACTTACGTATACGGACTGCTTCTCCAGAGCGATATGTTCTGTAGCAGAACAGAATCCCAAAGTAGTGGCGATCACCGCAGCCATGCCGGAGGGAACCGGTCTGAACCGGTTCCGGCAGAAGTTTCCGGAGCGTTTTTTTGATGTGGGTATTGCGGAGGAACATGCAGTGACCTTTGCGGCTGGGCTGGCCCTTGGAGGAATGATCCCGGTATTTGCGGTATATTCTTCATTTCTGCAAAGAGGAATCGATCAGATCCTCCACGATGTGTGCATGCAGAACCTGCATGTGATCTTTGGTATTGACAGGGCTGGTTTTGTGGGGGCAGACGGGGAGACACATCATGGATGCTTTGATCTTTCCTATTTGTCCATGATCCCCAATATGACGGTTATGGCACCGAAGAACGGAAAAGAGCTTGAGAGGATGCTGGCGTTTGCGGTGGAAGAGCTGGATGGACCCTGTGCGATCCGCTATCCGAAGGGAACGGCCTGTACAGATATGGAAGAGCTGAATGAGCCATTGGTAAAGGGGAAAAGTGAAGTACTCAGCCGGGGAAGCAAGATAGCAGTCCTTGGTGTGGGCAGTATGGTTTCTGTCTGCCGGAAAATCTGCGGGGAGCTGGAAAACCACAAAATAGCAAGGGCTACGTTTGTCAATGTACGTTTTGTAAAGCCTGTGGATACTAGTCTTCTTGACCAGCTTTCAAAGGATCACAGTCTTTTGGTTACTGTGGAGGAGAACATGAAAAGTGGCGGATTTGGAGAACATGTATCTGCCTATATGGAGGCCTGCCATCCGGAGGTAAGGGTACTGCCGCTGGCAATCCCGGATCATTTTGTTGAGCACGGAACTGTGGACAGGCAAAGGGCAAAAACAGGCCTGAGTGTACAGGGAATCCTGGATGCTGTAGAACAGAGCTGGGCCGGGCTTAAGGGATAACAGAAAATAAAAGATATGGCTCTGGAGGATAACATGAAAAAAAGACTTGACATCATGATGGTGGAACAGGGGCTTGCACCGTCACGTGAAAAAGCAAAAGCATATATCATGTCCGGTGAAGTATATGTCAACGGACAGAAGGAAGATAAGGCAGGCTCCATGTTTGCGGAGATTGCGAAACTGGAAGTAAGAGGCAGGACTCTGCCATATGTGAGCAGAGGTGGCCTGAAGCTTGAGAAGGCTATGAAAAATTTTGGCGTGACGCTGAAAGATAAAGTATGCATGGATGTAGGGGCATCTACAGGTGGTTTTACAGACTGCATGCTTCAGAACGGAGCGGTCAGGGTTTATTCGATCGATGTGGGATATGGCCAGCTTGACTGGAAGCTGCGCAATGATCCGAGAGTTGTCTGTATGGAAAAAACAAACATCCGTTATGTAGTGCCGGAGGATCTGGAAGATCCGGCTGCATTTTCCTCTATTGATGTTTCTTTTATTTCACTGACAAAGGTTCTCCTTCCTGTAAGAAATCTTCTCACAGAGGACGGAGAGATCGTATGTCTTATCAAACCGCAGTTTGAAGCGGGAAGAGAAAAAGTGGGAAAGAAGGGAGTTGTCCGTGACCCGGAGGTTCATAAGGAAGTGATCGAGAAGGTCAGGGATTATGCCATGAGTATTTTTTTGGAGCCATGCCATCTTTCCTTCTCTCCGATCAAAGGACCGGAGGGAAATATCGAATATCTGCTCCATCTGAAGAAACACCCGGAGGGAAGCGAAGTACCTATGAGCCTTGAAGTGTCTGTACAGGATGTGGTGAAAGAAGCTCACGGCACACTGGACTGATGCTTGGAAAGGACTGAGGCAATATGGACAGATTTTATATAATTCCAAACAGTGCGAAGGATCCGGGGCTGGCCTTTTCCAGGATGATCATCCGGTATCTGGAACAGAGAGGTGCCAGATGCCATGTGCAGCCTGTTACAGAGAAGATGGAGGGAGCTTATCATTATACAGATCCTGACGGGATCCCGGAGGATACGCAGTGTATCATCGTACTGGGTGGTGACGGAACTCTTCTTCAGGCTGCCAGGGATGTGGTACATAAGGATATTCCTCTCCTTGGGATAAATCTGGGAACCCTGGGATTTCTTGCAGAGGTTGACAAAAATTCTGTATATCCAGCACTTGACCGGCTGCTGTCTGATGATTATGAGCTGGAAGAGCGCATGATGCTGGAGGGAAAAATCTATCATGAAGGGGAACTCATAGGGGAAGATATTGCGCTGAATGACATTGTGATCGGAAGAGAAGGGCATCTTCGTGTGATCCGCTTCAAGAACTATGTCAATGATGCCTATATGAATTCCTATAATGCAGATGGGATCATCATCTCCACACCGACAGGATCTACGGGTTATAGTCTGTCAGCGGGCGGTCCGGTAGTATCTCCAGGTGCCAGCATGATGATCATGACACCGATCGCGCCTCATACCATGAATACCAGAAGTATTATTCTTTCCGGAGAAGAGGCAGTTACAGTGGAGATCGGCGAGGGAAGACATAACAGCGTTGAGAATGCAGTGGCTTCTTTTGACGGGGATACCCAGATTTCCATGGTAACAGGAGACCGGATCGTGATCCGCGAGGCCACAGCCAGAACGAAGATCCTCAAGCTGAATCATCTGAGCTTTGTGGAGGTTCTGAGACAGAAAATGAGCAATAGTTGATGCAGGAGGGCCAATTTTGAAAGTAGCAAGACACGAAAAAATAATCGAACTGATCCGCCAGTATGAGATCGATACACAGGAAGAGCTTGCGGCAAGGCTGAATGAAGCAGGCTTTAAGGTGACGCAGGCTACTGTTTCTAGGGATATCCGCGCACTGAAAATGACAAAGGTTGCAGGGAGCAATGGAAAGTCAAGATATGCGATCCTGGAGGAGCATACGCCGGATCTGTTAAGTGACAAATATGCCAGGGCTTTAAAGGATGCGGTGATATCCATGAATATCGGACAGAATATCGTAGTGGTAAAAACTATCCCGGGAATGGCTATGGCAGCAGCAGCGGCTCTTGATGCGATGAAGTGGCCGGAGATCCTTGGCTGCATTGCCGGAGATGACACGATCATGTGTGTGGTAAAAACTTCGGAGCAGGCACCGGGTGTCGTACAGAAGCTTGGCAGCATTTTATCCAGTAATAAGTTGACATTATAAGTGAAACAGAAAGGAAACGAATGTTAGTACATCTGCATGTAAAAAACCTTGCACTGATAGAGGAAACGGAGGTGGAGTTTGGCCCGGGATTAAATATCCTGACCGGTGAGACCGGTGCCGGAAAATCCATTTTGCTGGGATCCATACAGCTCATTCTGGGAGGAAAAACTTCCAAAAGCATGATCAGGGAGAATGCTTCCTATGCCTTGGTAGAGCTGCTGTTCCAGGTTGAAAACACAAAAGCCAGGGAGTCTCTTGCGGCACTCGATATCTATCCGGAGGACGGACAGGTACTGATGTCGCGTAAGATCATGGAAGGCAGAAGTATCAACAAGATCAACGGTGAGACAAGTACAGTAAGCCAGATGAAGGCGGCAGCAGCCTGCCTTCTGGATATCCACGGACAGCATGAACACCAGTCTCTTCTCTACGGGGACAGACAGCTTGCCATCCTGGATGTATATGGAAAGGAGCGTATTCTTCCTGCCAGGGAAAGGGTACGCAGCGCATACCGTGATTACAGAGAATGTCTGGATCAGCTGAATGAGCTGGATATGGATGAGGAACAGCGCAACAGGGAAAAGGCATTTCTGGAATTTGAGGTCAATGAGATTGAGGAGGCAGGCCTCCTTTTGGGCGAAGATGAAAAGCTGGAGGATAAATACCGTAAGTTAAGCAATGCTAGAAAGATCATGGAATCCGTCCAGAATGTCCATGGACTGACCGGCTATGACCGGGGCGCAGCAGATATGACCGGAACTGCGCTGAAGGAATTTTCCAGAGTATCTGATTATGATAAGGAACTCTCCCCTCTGGTGGAAACCCTGACAGAGATCGATTCTCTTTTAAGTGATTTCAGCAGGGAGCTTTCTTCTTATATCGACAGCCTGACGTTTGACGAGGAGACCTTCTTTGAGACGGAGAAGCGGCTGGATCTGATCAATGGCCTGAAGGCAAAATATGGACAGAGTATTGAGGAAATTCTGTCCTATCAGGAGAAACAGCAGCAAAGACTGGAAAAGCTTCAAAAATTTGAAGAAAATTTCCAGCTCCTGAAGGAAAAGCTTTCCAGGTCTGAAAAAATTCTTGAGGAAGCTTCGCATGAACTTTCAGAGATCAGGAAAGAATACAGTAAACAGCTGGATGAAAAAATCATCGAAGGACTAAAAGAGCTGAATTTTGCAGATGTTGATTTTTCCATCCGTTTTGACCGAAGAAAAAATTATACAGATAATGGTTATGATGTGGTAGAATACGAAATTTCCACAAATCCAGGTGAGAGCAGAAAACCTCTGGGACAGATCGTATCCGGTGGTGAGCTTTCCAGGATCATGCTGGCGATCAAGGCAATCCTTGCAGATAAAGACCAGATCGATACGCTGATCTTCGATGAGATCGATACGGGAATCAGCGGACGTACAGCACAGAAGGTTTCTGAAAAGATGGCAGTGATCGGTCAGCACAGACAGGTTCTCTGCATCACGCATCTGCCACAGATCGCAGCAATGGCAGATACGCATTTTGAGATTGAAAAACATGTGGAGGGAGCAGAAACCATTACCCAGATCCATCCACTTGAGGGAGAGGAATCTGTGAGGGAGCTTGCAAGACTTTTGGGCGGTGCGGAGATCACACCTGCTGTTCTGGGAAATGCAAGAGAGATGAAGGAATTGGCACAGCACCAAAAAAATACAAGACTGAAATAATTCATATGTTACATACTAAGAGAGGACAGCCGAAATGGCAAAGTCCTCTCTTTTTTACTTTTGACCATGAAAAAATACAAAGGATGTGGCGTAAGATGAACAGAAAAACAAGGTACAGATGTCTCCTTCTTTTGTTTCTGCTTCTGGATGTGGCACTGATGGGATGGCTGGGATACCGGCTTCTGGACCGCAAGATCCCGGATCAGATCCTGGTGGAGCATGAAAAAAGCCAGGAGGTGGCGAAGCTTCTTAAAAGGCCTTTTGTCACCTTTGATGATGCTATCACAGTTTCCGGGAAAGACAGTTATACCCTTCACTGCCGTCTTCTGGGAATGATCCCTTTTAAAGAGGTGAAGGTAAAAAACACTCCTGCAAAAGAGGTATACGTAAGCGGAAATGCAGTAGGGATCTACATGCAGACAGAAGGTGTCCTGATCGTTGACACAGGTGAGATCCGTTCGGAAAACGGAAAAACAGAGAATCCGGCCAGGGATATCGTAAAGCCCGGAGACTACATTGTTGCTTTTGATCAGGATACGGTGAGCTGTAAACAGGATCTTCTGAATGAACTGGAGGAGCTGGATGAAAATTCAGTGACACTTAAGGTACGCAGGGACGGAAAAACGATCCCTCTGTCTGTAACTCCGGTTAAAGATGAGGAAGGGGCATACAAGCTGGGAATCTGGGTGCGGGATGACACACAGGGGATCGGGACACTGACTTATGTGGATGAAAATGGCAGATATGGAGCTCTGGGACACGGAATCAGTGATGTGGATACCGGAGAGCTTCTGGATATTTCGGAGGGAAATCTCTACAATGCCCAGATTCTTGGAATCCGGAAGGGAGAAAACGGGAATCCGGGAGAGCTTTCCGGACTTATCCGGTATGAAAACAAAAATATACTTGGCACTGTCACAGAGAACAGCGAAAATGGAATTTTTGGAACCGTGCAGTCTGCTCAGCCGGAAGCCCTGACACTGAAGAAAGTTTCGGTAGGATATAAACAGGATCTGAAAACAGGAGCTGCATCCATCCTCTGCAGCACGGATGGAGAGGTAAAGGAGTATGCGGCAGAAATTACAAAAATTGATATGAACCATGAAGATTCCAATAAAAGCTTTGTGCTCAAGATCACGGACAGCGAGCTGCTGGAAAAAACAGGCGGTATTGTCCAGGGAATGTCCGGAAGCCCTGTTCTCCAGGACGGAAAGCTTTTCGGCGCGGTAACACATGTTTTTGTGCAGGATTCTACAGGAGGATACGGTATTTTTATTGAGAATATGATGGAAAACGGGGAATAAAAACCAACCCTTTTTCTATGAAAACGTTAAAAAAAGCCATGTTAAGAGCAGATTTTGTCACAGAAATAAAAGAGATTGTCGAAAAACATCGTACGAAAGTGGGGAAAAACACCCACTTTCATCTTGATTTCGCCATAGGATTTCCACTATAATAATTTCGTTACCGGCGGATAGGTAAAACGCAGGCAGCAGATAAAAAACTGCCACAGGGTAACAAAAGGGGTATGTCTGGAAACCCAAGGAGATAGAAGTTAGGAGGGTCCTCATGGACAAATTAAATGTTGCAATTGCTGATGATAACACAAAGATGACAGACATGCTGGGTCAGATGATCGAAGAAGATAAAGACCTTGAACTGGTCGGAAAAGCACACAACGGAGAAGAAAT
>CAVIGE010000031.1:0-28792 GCA_963642325.1 Prevotella sp. CAG:279 | reverse complement strand
TCCAAGGTTCCAGCCATTGCTGTTTTCTGAATTTCCATATTAGCTCCTTTCTTCACTGCCTGTTGTTTTCCTGTTCTGGTACTAATATAGCATCGTATTTTCACGTTGTAAAAGTCATAGTTTTCATTATTTTCCATTCCTTTTAAGAATGATTAACCCTGTTTACTTTTATTTTTGTTTCAATTATAATTATAAAAAGCTACTTTTATCATTCTATTTGAGACTTTTTTCATAAACACGAGGTGTTAATTTATGGACGAAAGAGATTTCGAACTACTGATAACATTAAAGAAAACAGGAAATATCACACATGCCGCTGACCGACTGTATATGACCCAGTCTTCCCTTTCCAAAAGGATCCATGCAATTGAGAAGGAATTGGATACCTGTATTCTCCTTCGCTCCAGGCAGGGAGTTCATTTTACTCCAGAAGGTGAAATCGTATTAAAGCGGGTTTCAGAAGCATCCTGTCTTATGGATGTCATGCGTAATGAGCTGGAAAGCAAAAAGGGATATGTCTGCGGAACATTGAATGTCGGAATTTCTATTAATTATGCACTTTATCAGATGCCGGAGATCCTGGCTTCCTATCACCGGCAATATCCTCACGTAACCATGCGGATTTCTACGGATCAGAGTCGTAATTTATACCAGCAGCTTGTAAATAATAAAATCGATGCCGCCATTATACGGGGAGAATACGACTGGAAAGGAGAAAAGCTTCTTTTAAACCGCGAAAATGTCTGTGCCATCCGAAGCTCTGATGACACAAATCGTTCCTTACATTCCCTTTCTTATATCGGAAGAAAGACAGACCCTCAATTTGATCGGGAGATTTCCCAGTGGATGCGTGAAAAATATCTCCACCCCAAAAATAACGGAATTTTTGTAGATAATATTACTACATGTGTGGAAATGGTCCAAAGAGGTCTGGGATGGAGTATCGTCCCTGAGATTTGTCTGAAGGATTTCGATGGAATCGTAGAACCCCTGACCTTTGATAATGGAGAACCTTTTGTACGTTCCACCTACATTATGTATAATAACAATGTAACAGAACTGTCACAAGTTCGTGCTTTTATAGAACTTTTAAAGAATTCATAGGAGAAAAACCATGTCAGATTACAATATATCGAAAATATATCCCGGTGATCTGTTCGCCAGCAGTCAGATTCAGAAACTGCTTCAGGAGGAAGGTATCCGGCGGGATCCAAACCTGGATTATACCTGTGGTATGTATGATGAAGATATGAATATCATCGCCACAGGCAGTCTCTTCGGAAATACGCTTCGTTGTATGGCAGTCAGTCACAGCCACCAGGGTGAAGGACTCATGAATGAAATTGTTACACATTTGATCGAGGTACAGTTCGAACGCGGAAACACACATTTGTTTCTTTATACCAAATGTGACACTGCAAAATTTTTTAAAGATCTTGGTTTTTATGAAATCGCAAGGGTAGCCGGGCAACTGGTATTTATGGAAAACAAACGTACCGGATTTTCTGATTATCTGAAAAAACTTCAGGCTGACTGCCAGGAGAGGAATGCAGAACGCACCGCTGCTCTCGTAATGAATGCCAATCCATTCACGAACGGTCATCTGTACCTCGTTGAAAAAGCCGCTGCTGAAAATGATATTCTGCACCTTTTCATGGTCAGTGAGGATGCAAGCCTGATTCCCTATTCCATCCGAAAGAAGCTTATTATAGAAGCAACCTCCCATTTACCCAATATATGTTATCATGACAGCGGTCCCTACATGATCAGCAATGCAACCTTTCCAAGTTACTTTCAGAAGGATGAAGCCTCTGTCATTACAGGACATGCACAGCTTGACCTTGCTATTTTCAGGCTCATTTCCAAGGCATTGCACATCAACCGAAGGTATGTCGGCGAGGAGCCAACGAGCCAGGTGACGGGCATCTATAATAAGATTATGGCCGAAGAGCTTCCGAAATCCAATATTGAATGTATTATTGTCCCACGCCTGAAATTTAATGAAATTCCGATCAGTGCGTCAACCGTACGGCAGGCCATCCATGATGGCAGGACAGAATCCATAAAACCACTTGTTCCAGAAACTACTTACCGTTTCTTCACAGGTACAGAAGCTGATGAGATCATAAAAAATATTCAAAAACACGAAAATGTTATTCATTACTAATGCTGATCAAAGGAGATGATACGATTGTTACAAGGTGAAACCGTAGTCCTTACAGATATGCTTGATTGTCGTGAGCGGCGTTTCCACAAACAGGAAGAATATCGGAACAAATATCATACCACTGTAATTTCCTTCTGTATGAATATTCCCGGCCCAGTCAAAACCAATCCGGATATCGAAAAAGTATTTCACAGCGGTGTGCAGGAGATCATGGGCTTCCTTTTGAATTCCGATATTCAGATTCTTGAGTCTGTGGAATATAATGAAAAGACCGGAAATGAACTGCTTCTTGCCATCGACTGTACCGACAGTAAATGTATAAAAAATGCCATGACCCGTATCGAGGAAACACACCCTCTTGGCCGGCTTTTTGACATTGATGTTCTTGATCCCGATGGAGTCAAAATGTCCCGAAATACCTTCCGAAAATGTTTTATCTGTAATTGTCAGGCCCAGGAATGTGCCTCTGCACGCAAACACAGTGTACCGGAAATGCAGGAGTATATTGATTCCAAAATACAGGAATATCTGAAAATGGTGGCATCATCATGATGCCACCTCTTTCAGATATTCTATAAACTTCTCCGTTGCCAAAGTCAGCTTCGTCCGGTTCTTCACTGCAAGCCCTATTTCCCTGAAATACGGATTTCTAAACGGTCGGACTTCAATCTGGTATGGTATCCGCTTTAAGATCATCTCCGGAAGCACTCCGATTCCAAGTCCCTGTTCAACCATTGCCATGATCGCATAATCTTCCCATGTGGTAAAACGGATATTCGGATGTGCATGGTTCTTTTCCAGTAATTCGGATACTTCCGTTTTTCCGCCATGCTCCAGCAGCAGAAAAGGCTGTCCATTCAGATCTTCATAATCCAGAAATTCTTTCTCTGCCAGCGGATGATCTGCCGGAAGCACAGCCTTATATTCATCTTTTTTCAGGCTGATCACATCAAGATCCCCCACCGCAGGCAGCCGAAGAAAGCCGCAGTCTACGCGTCCCTCATCGATCCATTTTTCTACTTCATCATAATCTCCCATAAGCATTTCATAATCAATTCCCGGATAATCTTCCTGAAATTTTGCAAACAGATCCGGCAGCCAGTTGATCGCCACACTGGCAAAGGTTCCAATTCTGACAATGCCGCTTTGAATCCCATGGATCTCATTTACTTTTTGCTGTATCTCTTCAAAGTCACTCACTATTTTTCTTGCATATGGCAAAAGCTCTTTGCCGGAGGAAGTAAGAATGACTCCTTTTTTATTTCGCTGTAATAAAGAAATTCCCCATTCCTTTTCCAGGTCTGCGATCATCTTACTGATTGATGACTGTGCATAATTCAGGCTGTCTGCTGCTTTTGTAAAACTTCCCGTATCTACGGTTTTTACAAAGGCAAGATATTTCAACAGGTTCTTGTCCATTTATCATCATTCCTTTTTTCGATGTTATCCATCAAATACATTCGCTTTTTCTATTATATTAGTTGAGTTACAATGATTCAAGATAATTTTGAAAGGACTGAAAAATATGCGTTACTCTGAAAAAAACATTAATATGCTGACGGGTTCCTTATATAAGAGTATTTTTCTTTTTACGGTTCCGATCGCCCTTTGCAGTATGCTTCAGCAATTATTTAATGCAGCCGATACTGCGATCGTAGGTTTATTCGATACCTCTTCTTCTCTCGCTGCTGTAGGAACCAATGGGGAAATCATTGCCCTGATCGTGGCTTTATCATCCGGACTGTCTGTGGGTGTCAATGTACTGATCGCTCAGCAGATCGGCCGACATGAGGAGCATACGCTCGTTCCCATTATCCGGACAACCATGTCGCTGGCTGTAATAATTGGTGTGATCGGTCTCATTTTCGGGCAATGCATTTCTGCACCGCTGCTTGGTCTTATCAAAACGCCATCGGATATTCTTGATACTTCTGTTCTGTATCTTCGGATCTATTTTATCTGTTATCCTTTTTTGCTGCTTTATGATTTCGGTGCCGCGATCCTCCGGGCCTGTGGCAACAGCCGCTACCCTTTTATTGCGCTAACTTTGTCCGGGGTTGCAAATGTGTTTCTTAATATTATATTTGTGGTCTTTTTTAAGCTTGGTGTTTCCGGAGTTGCCACTGCTACCGTTATTTCTACCATGTTTTCTGCTTTCCTTATGATCCACCGCCTGAAAAAAGAAACTTCTGCTTTTCCATTTGCCCTTCATAACCGTGACATTCATTCCGGATCTGTGGTGGCGATTCTTAAAGTTGGAATTCCTTCTGCCATTCAAGGTGCTGTCTTCTGCTTTGCCAATATATTTGTACAGGCCTCCGTGAACGGTTTTGGCTCTTCTGCAATCGCAGGCAGTTCCATTGCCATGAATTTTGAATATTTTACTTATTATGTGATCACTGCATTCGGGCAGAGCGCAACCACCTTTACCAGCCAGAACCATGCCGCCGGACAGATTCGCCGTTGCAGGAAAATCCTGTGGATATGCATGATTTTCTCTGTTATAAGCAGCCTGCTCCTTATTGAACCGCTTGTTATATTCCGCGGCTTTTTCGCAGGTATTTTTTCTAAGGATCAGACCGTTGTGCAACATGCCTGTCTTCGTATCCTGTGCATTCTTTTTTTCGAGCCGCTGTGCAATCTGTATGAAATTCCGGCTGGCGTATTAAGAGGTACGGGGCATTCCTTCTATCCTGCTGTTACCACGATCATCGGAACCTGCTGTTTTCGGATTCTTTGGATATGTACCGTTTTCAGGGCGTACCATCAGTTAAATATCCTGTATTATGCATTTCCGATCTCATGGGTGTTAACAATATTACCCGTTGCGATCGGGGTTATTGTATTTTTTCCAGAAGCTTGGCATACACCCGCTCCACAAACCACGGTTCCGTAGATTTCTTCAACGCTTCTTCCGGCGAAAACCAGGCTACGCCGCTGTTTTCGTCTGCTTTTATGGAAACCGCTTCTTCCGAATCAGCCTCCAGCAGATAGGTTATATTCAGGTGCAGATGGCTGGATACATATTTTCCTTTTTTTACATGTCCGTCTACAGTCAGGGATTCCAGGGAAAAAATTTCTTCTGACACCGGACGGACATTTAAGATCCCTGCTTCCTCTTTTACTTCACGGATGGCAACTGCTAACAGATCTGTCTCTCCATCTGCATGTCCCCCAAGCCAGGACCAGGAATTGTAAATGTTGTGGTATACCATAAGAACTTTGCTCCTGTCCTTGTTTACTACCCACGCAGAAGCAGTCATATGTGCCACTTTGTTTTCTCTCAAAAAAGCATTCTCATTATTCCTGATCCAGTCCAGAATCAGGAGTCTGTCTCTTTCTTCCTGCTCATTATAAGGCCTGTATTCTTCGATCTGACGGATCAGTTTCTGGCAAGTTATCATTTTTTTATACTCCTTTAACAGTTCTATATTTCTTCGCAAAATCAGGCGCTTTTTATAAGACATCCGTCCTAAAGACGAAGTTCCTGTTTCGTTTTACTACCCTCTCACAAACACAACTTTGACCATTAACAACACCAGTACCAGCAAAATGATCGGTTTGATGATCTTCACTCCGTTTGATACTACCATCCGGGCACCGAGATAATGTCCTGCGATACTGAATACAGATGCAGCAATTCCAAGCATCCAGAAAATTTTCCCTGCCAGAATAAATGTGGTAAGTGCCGATATATTAGATACCAGATTTACAACCTTCACATTTCCGGCTGCTTTTTCCATATCCAGTTTTCCAAGTTTTGTAAAAGCCAGCAATAAAAAAGTTCCTGTCCCCGGTCCATAAAAACCATCATAGATTCCGATCAAAAATGAACCGATTGCCAGAATGATATATTGTTTTTTTCTGGTAAAAGAATTCCACAACCGCTTTCCCGGCGTATCTATCCGAATCCAGGAAGGAAGCAACCGAAATATCGCAAAATGGCTCCGCGAAAAATCTGTGGACTGCTGTCTTTGTTCCAGACCTGCTTCTGTTGAACATGACTGGATCTCCATTTATCAGGATGAACTTGTTGCCTGGATACCCGTTGATCATCCGCTGGCAGACTCTGCCGCATTTCCCATTGAAAATCTGGAAAAGGAGGATTTTATCCATACCACTCCTGGGCAGGATACTACCCAGGATCGTTTACTGAAAAAACTGCATCTTCATCCCCGGACTATTTTCACCACCCGGGACGGATTCACCACCTATAATATGGTGGGTGCCGGACTTGGAATCAGCTTTAATCAACGTCTGCTCTCTCAGAAATGGAACCTCAGCAATGTGATAGAGAAACCTTTTTCTCCTCCGCAGTTTGAAGAGCTTGGTATCGCTGTCCCCTCCCTGAAAGAATCCTCTCCTGCTGCAAAAAAGCTTATCGAATTTGCTGTACAGCATATCCGTTCAGTCTGTACTCCGGCTCTTTCTTAAAAGAAGGATTCCCACAAGGAGAAATACCGGAAAAATAACGCCTGCCAGAATTCCTTTTTTCAGGTTATCTGACAACGCCCCTGACACGAAGCCAACCAGTGTAGGACCTCCGGAACAGCCCACATCTCCGGCCAGTGCCAGAAGTGCAAATAAAGAAGTTCCGCCTCTTCGCAATGCCATGGATGCCTTACTGAAACTTCCCGGCCACATGATTCCAACGGAGAAGCCACAGATGGAACAGCCGACCAGTGACATAAATGCAGATGGCGAAAGGGAGATACACAGATAGGCGATGATACAGAGAATGCTGCTGCCGATCATAAATTTATCCAGATCGAGCCGATCCCCAAATTTTCCGTAAAATGCCCTTGCGCTTCCCATCAGAATTGCAAATGCCATCGGGCCTGCCAGATCTCCGATGGTCTTGGTTACACCTAAGCCCTGCTCCGCAAATGTTGAGGCCCACTGGCTGACACCCTGTTCACTTGCGCCTGCACAGAGCATCATTAACATAAGGATCCAGAATGTTTTGTTCCGGCATAATTCTCTTATCGTCATTCCGGTTTCGCCCTCTTCGATCAGAGTCGCAATAGGAACTTTTGTAAATATGATACCATTTACAATTGGGATGATCGCCCAGATCAGTGCCAGGACCTTCCAGTTTTCGATTCCGCATATCCGGAAAAAAATCGTAGAAAGCAGTACGACTGCCACATGCCCCCAGCAGTAAAAAGAATGCAGAAGGCTCATTGCTTTTTCTTTATTATCGCCTGGGCAGCTCTCTACAATAGGGCTGATCAGCACTTCGATCAGACCACCACCTACTGCGTAGATCACTACGGAAATAAATAATCCGGCAAACGCGTTCGGCAAAAGATCCGGCAGGATCACCAGGCAGATCAGGCCAACTGCCGAAAACACATGTGCCATAACAATGGAAACCCGGTAACCGATCCGGTCTACAAATTTCGCAGACAGAAGATCGACCAGCAGCTGGATTCCAAAGTTGAACGTGATCAGCATTGTGATCTGGCTCAGCGGAATGTGATAGTTTTTTTCGAATGTCAGAAAAAGCAGCGGCACAAAATTATTTACGATTGCCTGTACGATGTAACCCACAAAACAGGCGTATACCGTTTTCTGATATTTGTCCTTCATTTGAAGTCCTCCTTGATATTATAATAGTTCGTTTCATTCTTTTGTAGTATATCACCATATTTCGAAATTACAATTGCACTTTCCTCTCATTTTATAGTACAATATCACCATATATAATAAAAAGGAGTATGAAACCCACGTGCAGAACATTAATACGAACAGTAATCTGCAGGAAACCACCAAGCATGGAAAGCCTGATTTTCCCCTGGAATTTTATATAGATGATACCAGAAAATTTTACAATAATGATATCAACTGGCACTGGCATAAAGAATTTGAAATTGCCTGTATCTCAGAAGGTATTGTCACCTGTCAGATTGAGCAGAAAACCTACATTCTCCATCCCGGTGAGGGAATTTTTATCAATAGCGGCACCTTGCATCATTTTACCTCCGAAAACTACGGCGTTATGCCCAACATTGTATTTTCCCCAGCCTTTCTTGCACCCGTTGAGAGCCTTATTTACAGAAAATATGTTCTGCCAATAGAAAATGCCATGCTTCCCTGCTTTATTTTTAAGCAGCAGGAAACATGGCAAAAGCATATTTTAGATCTCTGCGGACGATTATTTCGTAATCTGGCATCACCGGAAAGGCAGGAACTTCTCATCCACACCCTTTTAAGTGAAATCTGGCTCATTATGACTGAACATCTTTCCCCCAAGCAGCTTACTCCCAGATCAGGCATTCTTCCCTCGCACTCTGAACGTATGCTTCCGGTAATGCTTGCATATATCCAGACGCACTATGCCTCACCAATAACCCTTACAGATATCGCAGCTGCTGCAAACATCAGCCCCAACACTGCTTTACGATATTTCAGGCAGAATATCGGAGTCTCCCCGGTTGAATATCTGATCCAGTACCGCATACTTACAGCCTGTAAAATGCTAAGGGAAAGCTCTGACAAAATAGCCAGCATTTCTGTCAGGGTCGGATATGACAATATCAGTTATTTCTGCAGGATCTTCAAAAAATATGTTGGAAAATCTCCCTCGCAATATCGAGTTGACCAGAAAACACCAGCTACTCTCTTTCACAATTTTTCACCCAATATTTTTTAATATCCTTCTGTCATCCGAACGATATTTTTCAATTTCTGCCCATCAAGATAGCGTTCCAGATTTTCCATGCAGATGTTCCAGATCATATCCTGGACTTCTGTATTTCCTCCGAAGCTTGGGCCTGCGATGTGCGGGGTGAGGATCACATTTTCCATGTTCCAGAGGGACGAGTTCTCCGGCAGTGGTTCTGTTTCAAATACATCCAGGGCTGCACCCTTTAAGTGGCCTTCCTGCAATGTTCTGACTAGGTCTTCTGTGGGAATGAGAGTTCCTCTTCCTATGTTGACCAGAACTGCTTCTTTTTTCATGAAATGCAGCCGATCGTAATTCAGAATTCCTTTTGTTTCCGGTGTTCCCGGGAGACAGGCAATTACGATATCGGCTTTCTGAAGCTGCTGATCAAGTGCTGTCAGGTCATATACCTGGTCAAAATCCTTAAGCTGTTCTGAAGTCCCTGAAGATAACGTCCTTTTTATTCCGATCACCTCGGTTTCGAATGCCTTTATTCGGTGTGCGATATTTCTGCCGATATCGCCGGTTCCCAGAATAAGAACTTTCTTTCCATATATAGTGGATGAAGAATCGCTTTTTTTCCAGAGATGCTTCTGTTTGTTATCCCAGTATACAGAAAAAGAACGATATAACGCAATAACAGTCCCAATCGCATATTCGGCAATGATTTTTCCGAAAGCACCGGAAGCATTGGTCAGTGTAACTCCGGACGGAAATGCTTTCATTTTTGTATATTTGTCTGCTCCGGCCCATGTCAGCTGAAGCCAGCGGAGATTTCCGGCTTTCTGAATTTCTGATTCTTCTGGCTCTCCAATCATCACTTCCGCAGTTTCGACAGAATTCCCTGATTCATTGTCCTCAAAAATAAATTCACATTTCTCTCCGAATTTTGATATAAACCGGCTCCGGATTTCTGCATCACACTGTGGTTTTATCAGAACTTTTATTTTTTTCTCTGTATTTTCCATAATATTTTCTCCGCGAACATTTTTTTCAGGATTCCTTTACCAGTTTTCCGGTCATATGTTCTACTTCCAGTTCCAGACAGAGGACTGCGGAACTGAAATTCCGTAACTCATCTTCTATATATTCTTTATCATCTGTAAATTTTTTGCACAAATCTACGCATATTTCAGATATTTTTTCCGGTTCTTCCACTGTGCGAAGACGTCCAAATACGATGACACTCCGGATATTTAATGCCCATTCACCTTCTTTCCGGTATCCCTCATCCATAACACAGAATGAAACTTTGTCGCAGTTTCTGATGGCATCAATCTTGTGACCGGCTTTCGCTCCATGGAAATAGATTTTTCCATCTTTCTCATTATACCAGTGGGTCATTGGCATTCCATAAGGATAGCCGTCCTCTCCCTGCACGGAAAGTACGCCTCTTGGTTCTTTTTTCAGGATTTCAATACATTCTTCATTACTTAATTCCTGTTTGAATCTTCTCATTTTTCGAAACATAAGCTATTTCTCCTTTTTTTGATTCGATTCTATCACAGCAAAAAGATATTTACTACTGATTTCCACAAAATAGCTTATTGTTTTTATCCGCCTGATTCAGCCAGTTAAAATTTTACCACTCCGAGAATCAGTCCCGAGATCAGACAGATAATGCTGACACCCCAGATCCACAGGAAGCATCTCTTGATATGATCCTTGATCTCCACATCTGCAAGACCGATCCCCAAGAAGGTTGCCGGTACAACAGGGCTTATATAAGACATGCGATCACAACCAGTGTGAGGATCAGGTTAAACCCGAAAAGCTTTGGTCTTGCATATTCTCTTGTTTCTTCCCTGAGTGCACCGGAAATTTCTTCTCCATCTGCTGCTCCGGCACCTCGTTTTTTCTCAACAAATCCCCAGAACACAGCGGTTGCAAGTGCTATGAGAATGCCGACGATCTGCATCGGAAGAATCTTCATCCAAAGCTCATTTGGCTCCATTCCCAGTACAGCAGCCGCTCCTGCTCCATCCAGGTGTGCGATCATGGATGTCTTCTTTCCAGTAAGGGCTGTCCAGACCGTTGATCCTGACCCCCCGTTCACACCCATGGTAGTCAATGGTCTTCAGTGCGTGATACAGGGAAAAACGTGCTGCGTCTTTCTGATTCTCTGCAACAGCATCCTCCAGGTCCAGCATGATGGAGTCTGGTTTGTAGATATAGGGATCTTTGATAAGTCCCGGTTTCTGAGCATTCAGAAACATCATTGTTCTTCTCAGTCTTTTTTTATTCGGATTGTTCATCGGATAGCCCCTCCCCATGGTAAATGCTCCGTCTGTAATACAGAACGGTAAACTGCTGCCTCGATACGTGCCCGGATCGTGCAGTCCAGTGCACCTTTGTCCACGATGGTAAGCTTTACGTCCTTAACCCCAAGGTTTTCAAGGGTCTCCAGTGCTACTTTACGGATCTGATTTCCATACTGGTTGATCACAGAACTTTCCAGGGAAAAATCCACTTTCCCTTCTCCTTTTTCTACAGTTACCTGGCAGTCGCTTGACTCCAGAGTTCCTGCAATGGCCGGCCTTGCGATATCCATGTTTATCCTCCTTTTTATCCGGTGCATAACCGCCACCGGAATTTTTTATGTGGTGTTCTTTCGTTCATCTGAGGATATCGTAAGATCGTAACCTTACAGGAAAAATATTATTTTTCTTAATATTTGTTAAGGTACGGATTTTTCCTGATTTTCTTTTCATTCGGATTTGCATGTATATTCTGCTTTTCTTTGGCCTGTATGTGCCTGTTCTGCTGTAAATTTCTTTAATGTACGCTCCAGCACTTCCATATCCACCGGTTTTCCCACATGTGCATCCATACCTGCGTTCAGGCATTTCTGGATATCCTCCGCAAATACATTTGCTGTCATGGCAATGATCGGGATCTTTCTTCCTCTGTCCGGCTTTCCTGAGCGGATTCTGCGTACCGCCTCATATCCGTTCATGACCGGCATCTGGATATCCGTGAGGATTGCATCATATTTCTCCGGTTCTGCTTCAAATGCCTCAATAAGCTGTTTGCCATCCGGGCAGATAGTATAGGCAGCTCCCGCCATTTCCAGCATTGCACCCAGTATCTCTGCATTCAGTTCATTATCCTCTGCACAGAGAAGTTTCATGCCCTGCAGGGTAAATACAGCTCCTGCATTCTCCGATTCCTTCCGTTTCTTTCTGGTCCTGCTGATCTCCTTTTCCAGTCTGGACAAAAAGAATGGCAACGGAACCATTCCGTCCATCCCTGCCGCCGCAATATGATCCTCCATATCTTCCCAGAGTCCGGCTTCCAGACAAAAGAGCATCAGTTCTTCACTTCCTGCCTTCCGCAGAAGCTGTACCTGTTCTTTTGCAGCTGCCGTATTCAGTGCAAACGGCTGGAGGATGATGTCAATTTCTTTCTTCTCCATAAGTTTTACTGCTTCCGAAACCGTATCCACGCTCTCTATCTGAACTGCCGCATCACCGGAGGCACAGGAAATTTCCTCTTCCAGTTCCTCCGGCACTCCGATCAGCAATACATTTTTTCCTCCCAAAGTCCGGATTTTTTCCCGATCAGGTGCAAACGGCAGTGTCACCTCAAAACGGCTGCCCTTTCCCGGACTACTTTCGACTGTGATCGAACCGTCCATCATTTCCACAATATTATGTGTGATTGCCATGCCAAGTCCGGTTCCCTGAATCTCCGTTGCCAGGGACTCTTCCGAACGGGAAAATGGGTCAAAAATGTGCTTCAGATATTCTTCCGACATTCCCATTCCGTTATCTTCCACCACAAACCGATAGTAAAGATCTCCATCCGGATTGGCAAATTCCTCCATCTCAAATAGGATTTCTCCACCTTCCTGAGTGTATTTCACCGCATTTGACAATAGGTTCAAAAGCACCTGTCTGAGTCTTGTGGCATCGCTGAAAAAATCTTCGTGGCGGATTTTCCTTGCACGTATCCAAAATGTCTGATTGCGTGCCCTCGCCTGTGGGCGGGTCACTGCCTCGATCTGCCGCAGCTGGGCTGCAAGGTTTACAGACTCCATTCTCAGGGAAACCGAACCGTTTTCAATTTTGCTCAGATCCAGTACATCGTTTAACAGTCCCAGAAGATGCTGGCTTGTAACCTGGAGCTTTTCTATGTAATTCATAATCTTATCCGGTTTTTCGACATCTTTCTCCATCAAGTTGGAAAGTCCCACGATCGCATTCATCGGTGTACGGATGTCGTGGCTCATATTTGCCAGAAATTCTGTTTTCAGCCGGTTTGCCTGCTCCGCCACGTGCATGGCACGCTCTGCAGCTTTTTCTGCCTCCACCAGCCGTTCATTGGTCTTCTCAATTTCCTGCACAGCCTGTTTCAGCTTCCTGTTCGCCCGTGTCAGGGCACGTTTAGAATCCACCAGCTGATTGTTCAGCTGTGAAATCTGATAATATTCACTGTGGTAAAGTCCCTGCAGATGGTTCTTCGCCCACTCAAGTCCTTTTTCATAGAGTGCCGCAAACTCGATATATTCCTGGTCATTTACGAAATGAGCCAGAAAGACCAGATTCCCTTCCTGAAATAAACGGATCGTCACGGATAACTGCATCCCGAAATCCGGGAATCCCAGCAGAAGTGTCCTGTGCTCCCCTGCATCCTGCATCAGCTTTTCCGGCTGATCCACCAGTGCAGTCAGAAATTCCCCCGGCAGGATCGGAAATTTTGCGTCATACTGCATGACATCCTGTATTTTCCACTCTTTATCACATAAAAAAACTGCAGTTACCATGTCTCCCCCAATAGTTTTCTCTTTATCTGTCTGCTATGCGCACAGCGTATTTGCTCTTTTAAGCAGCTCCCTCGCATCCTTTGAATAAATGTCTATCGGCCATTTTTTCCAGATCTCATTTGTACTTTCAAATGCCTTTCCGCCTACTGCGATCCTGACCCCGGGAAATTCCTCCCTGATCGCCCGGATTGCCTTTTCACAGTCCATCAGGTGCTGCGGCATGGAAACAGAAAGTGTAACCAGGTCCGGATGGTTCTCTCTTACCGAATCCAGAATATAATCCACCGGAACTGCAGCCCCCAGGAAAATGCTGTCCCATCCGTGATTTTCAAAAAGATCTGCCACGATGCGTGCCCCCATCTCATGCAGTTCCATGCCCGGACACACGCAAAGGATCTTTTTATCTGTCAGTTCCACGTCAAATAAAGTATCGTACATCTGTGCCATAGCCGTCTGTGTGACGGAAGTGCAGTAATGCTCCGTATCTACCGTAATCTCTGCTGTATGCCACAGTTCTCCGACTCTCCTCATACTTTCAGAAAGAATCTCCACATAAATGTCATCAAGTGGGATTCCCTTCTCTTTAAATCCCCGTACCAGCTGAATGGCATGTCTGGTATCCCGTTTGAACAGGCAGCCCATGTATTCTTCAATCTCCGCCTCATAAGGTGATTCTTTTTCCGGTACCGGCTTTGCAGCCGGAACATATTCCAGGATGCATTTCTGTGCATTTGTGACCAGTTCCTGAAGTTTCTCGTGTTTTTCCCTGCTGACCACGTCCGGAATCGCCATTTTGATCGCTTCCAGATGAAAGATCACATATTCCCGCATCTGCTCACGTGTTGCCCAGCTCTTATGAATTCCCGCCATCAATTCATAAAGCCACACGGCATAAGTGTTCATGACCTTTTCATCCCCCAGCACAAAGGCTGTATAAAGATAATCTATATTGTATCTGGTGTCCCTGTATATGATTTTCCTTGCACGTTCGCTGATTGACTTGAAATACTCCTCTTTTGCATGGCTTTCCCTGTCATATGCAGCCTCAACCAGATGTTCAAACTCCGCTTCGTATTCCATCCAAAGTAAACTCATTCCTCCTGATACCTCCGCCAGTATTTTTCTTTTATCTTTACAGACAATCGTAAAAAACACCCTGTATGGATCCGTACACACAGTATCCCCGTATATCACAACCCAATGGTGCTTTTTATGATTTCCTTATTTTCTTTCGGTTTATCAGTGCTCTTTCATCGCTCCCAGCCAAGATCACCTCCGACAACGTCCGGGCATCCCATACTTCCTCATACATGATTTTCTCCTCTCGCTTCGCGTTATATAACATCACATAAAGCAAAATATGCTGAACTGTTTTTACTGCCTTATAATGGATCTTGGCTGTTGCCCGGTCTGCTCTTATGAAAGAATTAAAGCATATGCGTGAATCCGGGGAAATTTTTCTGTATACTTAATGCTTTAAGCTTTCTTTATTCTTTTATAGTTATTGTCATAATATTTACAGGCATGGACTATAGCATTATGATTTCCCTACAAATACTTCATCATCATCTCATACAGCTTCTCAAGCTGGAACGGTTTTGCAAGATGATCGTTCATGCCTGCCGCCAGTGCTGTCTGCCGGTCTTCCTCAAATGCATTTGCAGTCATGGCTATGATCGGAATGTTTGCTTTTTTCTCATCCTTCAGCCTGCGTATTTCCCCGGTAGCCTGATAGCCATCCATAATCGGCATCATCACATCCATAAGTACAAGATCATAAGCGCCTGGCGTTGATTTCACCAGTATATCCACTGCTTCCTGACCATTTTCTGCGGTTTCTACCTTCATGCCCGCTTCCTCCAGTATAGCAACTGCGATTTCCCGATTTAGCTCCACATCATCTGCAAGCAGTATCCGTTTCCCTCTAAATTGCTCCGCATCGATTTCTGTAACTGTCTCTTTTTCTTCCGCATCTTTTTTACTCCGAAGAACCTCATACAGTTCCGAGAGGAACAGCGGTTTTGAGCAGAAGGCCGTAACCCCTGCTTCTCTTGCCTCTTTTTCGATGTTATGCCAGTCATAAGCCGTGAGAATGATGATAGGGATATCATTTCCAATTTCCTCTCTGACTCTTCTTGCAACTTCTATTCCGTTTATATCCGGCATCATCCAGTCAATAATGTATACCTTAAATGGGTCATTTTCTTCGATCGACATCCTGGTCCGAAAGACCACTTCCTTCCCAGAGGTCGTCCACTCCGGACGCATTCCAACTGCACGAAGCATTTTTGCAGCACTTCCACAGCTGTCCATGTTATCATCTGCCACGAGAGCCCTGAAACCTTCAAGTTCCGGTATCACCGTGATCTTATTTTTGTTTTCTATCGTCCGGAATCTGAATTTCACAATAAATTCACTGCCAACACCAGGAGTACTGTGAACAGTGATGCTGCCTCCCATCATATCCACAATATTCTTTGTAATTGCCATGCCAAGACCCGTGCCTTCCACTTTACTGACTGTGGTATTCTTTTCCCTTGTAAACGGATCAAAAATAGTCTCCAGGAATTTCGGTTTCATACCAATACCGGAATCTTTTACGGAAAATTCAAAATCCGCATACCCTTCCGGCGCAGTTGCTTTCTCTTCAAATTTAACCCTGACATTCCCGCCCGGCTGCGTATATTTGATCGCATTGGAAGCAATATTGATCAGGATCTGATTTACTCTCAGCTTATCGCAAATAATATTTTCATGCTTAATATCAACTGTATCAATGTAGAAATTAAGATTCTTGGCAGTAATTGACGACTGGAGAATACTGCTCAGGCCATGTGCCATATCCGAAAGAGAGCACTCCCCTTCCTGAATATGGACCTTTCCACTTTCGATCCGGCTCATGTCAAGCACATCGTTGATCAGGCTTAATAAGTGGTCACTGGATACCCTTATCTTTTCGAGGTAATCTTCAAGAACCTCTTTCCCATCATCCATGTGGGCAATGGCTAAAGATGTAAAGCCGACAATTGCATTCATCGGAGTGCGGATATCATGGCTCATATTGGAGAGAAACTGGCTCTTTGCCTGATTTGCATAATCGGCTCTGTCTCTCTCAACCTCAAGTGCAGCCATTGCTTCCTCTTTAATTTTTCTGGTTTCTTCTTCAAATTGTGCCTTTTGCAGCGCAGAAGTCACTTTTGATATCATATAAAAAACAATCAGGCAAAGTATCAGCAGCATAACCATGCCTATAACGATCATCCGGATCACAGTGCTTTGATATTCCAGAAGTGAACTGTTTAAAATGCTGACAGGCACCATACAGATAAACTCGCTATTGCTGGTTTTTAGCGGGCAAAAGCCAATATAATACCGGTTCTTCTGGCTTCCAAGCTGTTCCACTCCCGTTCCAAAGCTTTCTATCTTTTCGCTAAAATCATTATACTGCTGCTCAGATAAATTCCCCTCTTTTTTCATGTGCTTCAGCAGGGAATAGTTGCGGTAGAATTTATCCCCTGTCTGGTTGGTATAAACTACAATCCCATTTTCATCAACCGAAAACAAAATTGCCTGCCCGCTGTATCCGCTCACTTCAAATAAACTGTCAATGTTGGAACGGTCAAATAAGAAACCGATTGCCGAGAATTCTACCTCATCCACGTAATATGACTCACAGGGAATCGCTACAAGATAACAGCTTTCTGTATTCATCTTCACACTCCAGGAAACGCTCTGGGCAAGATTTTCTTTTTCCTTAAGTTTCATCAAAGAGCTGCTCTGTATATCCAGATAGCTTTCTGTTCCATCCGTCGTCATGACCTGCCCATTTTCTTTTATGAACAGAATCTGTCCCGATTCATCATCTGTCATTACATCCAGAAAACGTTTATTCTCACTCAGCAGGATCGAGCGATCCGCATCCTGAAAAAGATTTTTTTCAATCCGCTGCAGCCTCGTGTAAAGATTGCCGATCTGAAGATCATACGACTGTTCCATCTGTTCGATGACTGCGGACATATTCGTTTCCCCGTTACGGATAATATAGTCCTCCATTTTTTGAATGGCCCAAAAAAGGAATGCCGCCATCATCGCCAGCAAAAGGGGAAGAAGTATCAGAAATAGCTTTTTATTGAGTTTTTTCTCATTCTGCATATGAGTTTTCCTCCCTGATCAATTATCCCTTCCTATCATGATGTAATCCTCCGGTTCTGCCGGCTTGTGTCCCTCGCCAACAGCTGTCTGCCAGACTCCGGAAAGTGACGTTCCCAGATCCTCCATTTGAAGACCATCTGTAAATACTCTGTCAAAAACATTTTGCAAATAACCGGAAAGCAAAAGCTTATATTCTGCTTCATCCTTAATAGAGTTCCCATCCACCGTGATATCCTTAAGCTCATATCCGTCTTCAGTCTCTGTAAGAATCAGCTTCATTCCTGATGCCACAGGCAGCTCATGCTTATTTGTGATCTGGAAACCAGAACCGGTATCCTTAAGATAGCCTTCAACCAGGGTTCGAATCTCACCGCCCTTAAGCTTTGCCAGATAAAGAGGCGTACCTTTATTGTTATTGCAGATCATGCTGAGCTCCGTCTGGGTACATTCGCCCTCATAAACAGATGACGCATAGCTGAAGCAGGTAGTCAATGCAAGGTCCGCTTCGGTGGCTTCACGGGCGGTTGTCAATATGGAAGATGCTGCATCCCTTCCATTATTTTCATTCACGGAAAGACTGTATGTTTTTTCAAACTCTACAACGCTTTCCTCTTCCGCTGCTTCCGCATTAATTCCGTTTTTAAATGCTTCAAATGCCTGTTTCTCATCCATCTCTCCTGACAGAAGGCCATTTACCGCATCAAGGCTTGCAGAGAAAGAATTATTGGAGGCATAACGGATATAGATCGCATTCTTTTCGATTTCGTCCTTTACTCCTTCCATTCCGGACATATCTGACACAATTCCGTCATTATATGAAATCATTCCCTGACCGCACGCAATGTACTCCTGGCCTTTCTGGGAAAGGAAGCACTCCAGCACCTTCATGGCTTCAGAAAGCTTCTCTTCATCTTCTTCCAGGCTGCTGTTCATGGAAATATTCAAAGACGGATACGTATAAACCCAGCTTTCATCCGATGTCTGTGAAAAATATGGTATTCTCACCAGTTCATCCTCTGTCATTCCTTTCAGCTCTTCCATTACGGACGGTGTCCCCCGAAACATTGCCGCCTCCCCGTCTGCAAACATTTCCATAGCATCGCTGCTGTCTTTTTCCAGGTCACTTGCTTCCAGTCCTGAATCCGCAATAAAAGTATTTACCTCACTGAAAATTTCCGCCCATAATTTCCCGTCAAACTGGATTTCCCCGTCCGCACTTTCCGCCTGACTTCTCCACGAAATACCATCTATGCCGGAAAATTTGTCCAAAGCAGAGCTCTGGATCAGTGTATGTGCTGCCCAGTCCATCGAAAGCTCATAGGCATATGGCTTCACACCCTGACTTTTTAATTCTGCACAGGCCTGCGTAAACTCATCATAATTTTCCGGAATATCAATTCCATATTCATCGAGCAGAGTCTTATTGACGATCATCGTCTCCGGAATACCACACACCGGAAGCCACTGGATTTCTCCCTCCGTATTTGTGTAATACTGCAAAATATAAGGATAGAAGCTGCTAACCACATCGTATGCTCCCAGATCCATCAGATACGGGCTGAGATTTTTTGCATCGGCTGCCGAAAATCTTCTTGTGGTAATAATATCCGGCAGTTCTCCATGCTTTTCGAGATAATCATACAGGAATACATTGTTATTTCCTGCAATAAATTCTATATTAAGCTCCGGACACTGCTCTTTGACATAAGCTGTAAATTCATCAAACAGTGTAGTCTCCCACAGATACACAGTCAGCGGCTCAGCCTCCTGCGTACTTTCTGCCTGCTTTTCATTGGAAACCCCACAGCCGCCAAGTGTCGTAAGAAGCACTGCCGCACATAACGGTACCATCCATATCTTTCGTTTTTTCATTCCCTTCCTCCATATAGGTCAAATAATCCCCCATAATTTTCACGCAAAACACCTATTTTATTTTATCATTAACATCTTGAGCTTTCAATGGATTTCTGCTTTCCCTATCTGTGCGGTAATCCGATCAAGGCGTTTTTGTAACTGTTTTAAAAAAGGAAGTTATATACTTTCGTTTAATCTGCCCATTGAATTTTTTTCATAAGGTTAGTATACTAACCTCATGTTTTCTTCTGAAAAACCGTGCACTTTTACACTTTATTCATTTACAGGGAGGATAAGATGATGAAAGAACATTTAAACTGGGCAGTTCTTGGCACTGGTGTGATCGCCAATCAGATGGCACAGGCACTTTTTAAAATGGGAAAACCGCTGTATGCTGTTGGAAACCGTACTTATGAGAAGGCGGTTTCCTTTGCAGAGAAATACAACGTGCAGAAGGTTTATTCGGAAATCGATGAAATGTTTACAGACGAAAACGTAGATATCATTTATATTACAAGTCCTCACAACACCCACTATGCTTTTATGAAGAAAGCCCTGCTTCACGGCAAGCATCTTTTTGTGGAGAAATCCATCACCCTCAACAGCCGGGAGCTGGATGAAATGATCGCTCTCGCAGAGGAAAAAAATCTTATTCTGGCAGAGGCCATGACCATCTGGCATATGCCGGTCTACAAAAAGCTCTGGGAAACAGTCAGAAGTGGTTCTCTTGGAAAGGTCCAGATCATCACCATGAACTTTGGAAGCTTTAAAGAATATAATATGAACAACCGCTTCTTCAATATGAATCTGGCCGGTGGTGCCATGCTAGATATCGGTGTTTATGCCCTTTCCATTGTACGGAGCTTTATGGATGAAAAACCGGACGAGATCTTAAGCCAGTGGAAGCCTTCTCCTACCGGTTCTGACGAGCAGGCTACGATCCTTCTTAAGAATCCTTCCGGTCAGATGGCAACTGTCGCCCTTTCCATGCATTCCAAACAGCCAAAACGTGCCATGATCAGCTGCGAAAAGGGCTACATTGAGATCATGGAATATCCACGGGCAGATAAAGCAGTGATCGTGGATGCAGAGACAGGAGAAAAAACTAAGATTTCCTGCGGTGACACTTGTGATGCACTGCTTTATGAGATGGAGGATATGGAACATGCAGTTCTTACCCGTGATACCTCCGGTTTATATCTGAATTATACGAAAGATGTCATGGATATCATGACCTGTCTCCGTAAAGAATGGAATATGAAATATCCGGATGAAAACTGGGATTGATTTTCTCCCATTCCGTCAATGATACGGCCACCAAGGGAAGCTAAATGAGGTGAAAAACATGAACCGCTATCTTACTATCCATATCCCGGAAACAGCTGACCCGGCACCTGTTTCCCACTTTCTTCGCACCCAGGCCGGGCTTACCAAAAAACAGATCAGCCAGGCAAAATTTCGTCCCGGTGGTGTCCAGAAAAACGGACAGCAGTGCCGGGTGACGGAAAATGCTTATCCCGGGGATCAGATTACGGTGCGTCTGGAGACGGACGATGTGGATTCTGCACAACTGGAATCTGCACTTACCATTCCTGATATCTGTCATTTATCAGCTACAACCTCACATATGTTTCCTGAACTGGAAATCCTATATGAAGACCAGGATATCCTTGCCGTAAACAAACCTGCCGGAATCGTCACCCATCCTTCCGGTTCTCACTACAGTGACAGCCTTTCCAATCAGGTAGCCGCCTATTTCCGTGCAAAAGGGGAATCTACCAAAGTCCGGTCTATTGGACGGCTGGATAAAGAAACTTCCGGTATCCTGCTTTTTGCCAGAAACCAGACCGCTGCTGCCAGATTGCAAAAACAGCGAGAACTGGGACTTTCGGAGAAAACCTATCTTGCCGTGGTTTCCGGTTCCATGCCGGTAGATCCTGCCGGTGAATTCCATCAGATCTGTATTCCCCTTGCACCGGATCCAGATAACCGTCTGAAAATGGTCACCTCCCCAGGGCTTTCTCTTCCCGGGAGCAAACCAGCGGAAACTCTTTATTCCGTCCTGAAATCTACAGGCTCCGTTTCCGGGATATCTGCCTCCCTTGTAATGCTCCGCCTGAAAACCGGCCGTACCCATCAGATCCGCGTGCATATGGCATCTCTTGGCCATCCGCTTCTCGGCGATTCTCTGTACTATTTATCGGACACAGCAAATCTTTTTTCCAGGGCAGCCCTCCACGCATGGAAACTTAAATTTCAGCTGCCATTTCCTGCTGACACAGCATCTTCCTGTGCCCCGTCATCAATACCCTGTGTCCAAAATATCAAAAAAGAAATCTCCCTGGAAGCACCCATCCCGGAAGATTTCAAAAAGTTTTATGAGACGATGTTCTGAAGCCATACGCCTTTTTTTACAAGGATAAATCCGATGACACATTTCAGCAGATCTGCCGCCTGGATCATTGTATAAATCACAAGTACAGGAAGTCCTGTAAAACGGCTTAAGGTAAATGCGATCGTCACACTTACCACCCAGATGAACACACTGTCAAACAAAAATGTGATGATCGTTTTTCCACCGGAACGTAACGTGAAATACGCTGCATGTAAGAACGCATTCTGTGGCATGAAAAATGCTGTGATCATAATGAAATATTTTGCCAGAGTACGGGCTTCGGCGTTGGTGTTGTAAAGTTTCGGAAACAACGGTGCCATCACAAACATCACAGCTGCCACGCAGGTACAGCAGAACACAGAGAATGCGATCATCTTGTTGTCTGTATCCCTGGCTTCTTTCATCTTACCGGCACCGAGAAGCTGTCCAACCACAATGGCCACAGAATCGCCCAGTGCGATAAATACGATATTGAATACATTGTTGATCGTGTTGGAAATATTTAAACCAGCCACAACGTTCAGTCCACGGACAGAATAGCACTGTGTCAGCATGGCCACTCCTGCGGCCCATAAAGTCTCGTTCAGAAGCAGTGGTGTTCCCTTGATCAGGATCTTCTTTGTCAGACCGGCCGGGACCTTCAATGTAGAATACAGTCCTTTTGCAAAAATATTCTTCTCTGTATGCTTATGTGTCCAGGTCAGAACAATGCATGCTTCCACATATCTGGAAAGCACTGTCGCAATGGCAGCACCTCTTACTCCCAGTTCCGGGAATCCAAATTTACCATAGATCAGAAAATAATTAAATGTCAGATTGATCAGTACTGCCACAATTCCCGCTTTCATGGGAAGAACCGTTTCCCCGCACTCACGTAAAGTACTTGCATAGACCTGCACCATCATAAATGGAGGCAGTCCCAGAAGCATGATCCATAAATATTGTTTTCCGTAGATAAGGGTATCCTGGATCGCCTTGGCACTTCCATCTCCTCTTAAATACATACTGATCAGAGAATCCCCTGCTGTCAGAAACAGTACAATCGTAAGTGCTGTCAGGATCACTGCCATCCACAGTTTATAGCGCAGCGTCTGGCGGACACCTTCATGGTCCTTCTGTCCGAAATACTGTGCTGTAAAAATTCCCGCTCCGGACACCCCACCGAAAATACAGAGATTATACACAAAGATCAGCTGATTGACGATCGCTGCGCCGGACATCTGCTCGGTGCCGATGCGTCCGATCATAATGTTATCCAGAAGACTGACAAAATTCGTAATGCCATTCTGGATCATGATCGGTACTGCGATGGACAGAACCATCAGATAAAACTTCTTATCTCCCACGAACTTTCGGAAAAAAGATGATTTTTCTTTTGCCTTCTCCATAATTTCTCTCCCTTTGTTTTTTTCATTCTCTTTCATCCAGATTGCATAGAAAAAGAAGGCTGCTCACCCGGAACAGTCTCCTTTTTCGTAAGCGTTGTAGCTTCTACATTACTACAAACATTTTCTTTTTTCAATAGCCTTTATCACGAATAAGCCTCTGTTTTTTGTATCTTTTTACTCTACCATACGGCTCTCATCTGCAATATATTCGAAGAAGTCGAAGTCCGCACATTTTTTGTGGAGGACACGGTCTGCACAGGTGATTCCTACCATGGTTCCTGTAAATTCTCCGTACTTGCAGTACTCATCGGAAAATCTTGTGGTATCAAAGATGCAGCCGATCTCCCTGGATGAAATTGCGGGTGTTGCTTACCTTCAGGCCGGATATTTCTGCCGTTTTTTCAAGAAAAAATGGGGGTTACGTTTCTGGAATATCAGATATCCAGGGCAGCATGGTATCCCCAGTATACGGCATTGGTGATGGTAGATACCCTGCTTGCATCACCGATCACTGCCACACATGGAGCACAGTCACGAAGTTCATCCACAATATCGCTTCTGGATCTCTGACCCAGGGCACAGATGATGGTACTTCCAGGAACCAGAACTTTTTTGCCCTCTTTATCCTCGCACCATACGCCCTCTAAAGTTACCTCTAGGCCCTTGTATCCGGTGTAAACTTCTGCATATTTATCAATTTCTTTCAGAAGAAGCGGCCTGTGTCTCACATTGGCATCCGGTGCAAGGACATCCCGCATCTCCACAATGCGGACTTTCTTTCCTTCCATTCCAAGATGGATGGCACACTCACATCCTGCAAGGCCGCCGCCAAAAACAACTACCTCATCTCCTACTTTTTCTTTCTCTTTGTAGTAGTTGTTTACGATCACTACATTTTCGCCGTTCAGACCCGGGATCGGAGGTACCAGCGGTCTGGAACCTGCTGCAATGATCAGTGCGTCTGCATTTTCTTTTTCCGCATATTCTTTTGTCACCGGTGTGGAAGTACGGATTTCCACGCCCGCTTTTCTTGCCAGAAGCTCATAGGTTCCTGCAAGCTCATACATCTCATGCTTAAACGGCAGAGCCTGCTCGCTTTTCAGGATTCCGCCCAGCGTATCTTCTTTCTCACAGAGGATGACCTGATGGCCTCTTCTTGCTGCTGTGTAAGCTGCATACAGACCTCCAGGGCCGCCACCTGCCACGAGGACTTTTTTCTTAACCGGTGCAGGCTGCACTTCATCGCCTTCCATCTCACGTCCGATCAGCGGGTTGACGGTGCATCTTCTTGTGGAAGTCGCCGCTCTCTCTGCCATACAGGTAAAGCATCTCAAGCACTTTACAATTTCCTCGTCTCTGTTTTCCATGACTTTTCTCGGAAGGAACGGATCTGCGAGAAGTGCTCTTGCCATGTAGACGATATCTGCTTTTCCCTCTGCGATGATCTGCTCCATCTGTGCAGGATCGTTCAATCCACCGATGGTTGCTACCGGAATGGAAACATGCTTCTTGATCTCGGCAGCAAGGTAAACGTTGCAGCCGTGCTCTTTAAACATGGACGGATGGGTGTCACCAAAACCTCTCTGATAGGTTCCTGCGGAAACGTGAAGCAGGTCAATGTACGGCTCCAGAACCTTTACGATCTCCACACCGTCCTCCAGTGTATAACCACCTTCAAAAAGTTCAGAACCACTCATACGGAACTCGATCGGGAATCCAGGCCCCACGCCTTCACGGACTGCCTTCAGCACTTCCACTGCAAAACGGCAGCGGTTCTCAAGGCTTCCGCCATACTCGTCTGTACGCCTGTTAAAATACGGAGAAAGGAACTGGTTGATCAGCCAGCCATGTCCACCATGTACCATGATCATCTCAAAACCTGCTCTTTTTGCCAGAGATGCGGTCTTTTTATAGGAAGCTACAATCTCGTCAATCAGTTCTTTAGTGAGGGCTTTTACCTCCACGCCATCTGGACGGACGGTATCCGACGGTCCCCACTGGTTCATGGATTTCTGTCTGGATTTATCTGTCATGTAAGTTCCCGCATACATTCCGGAATGGGAAAGCTCAATGCTCGGGATGGCTCCGTGACGGCGAATCGCATCTGCGGTATAGGTTGCGGATGACAAAGAATTAAGAATCGATGTGTCAAGATGGTAGGCATGGGAACCGTCTGTTTTCGGATGTACCATGCACTCGCTGACAGTTACGGCACCTGCACCGCCTTTTCCCCGAAGTTCATAAAAAGCGGTAGATTTCGGACCGATACATCCGTCGTTTGTAATATCTGTTCCTCCCATTGGGGCAGAAAACATACGGTTACGAAATGTTACACGGCCAATCTGGATCGGTTTGCATAAGTTTGGATATTTTCTGATCATAATTTTCTCCTTTTATTCTGTGAGGAGAGTTCTTAAATATTCGCCCTCTCTTCTGTTTTCTATAAATCATCAATACCTTCTGACGTAGCAATTCATACTCTGAGCAGTTGAACTCGATGCTGTAATTTATGGAAATGCTATATGTGCATTAGAAAAGAAAAACCTTATGATATTTCTGTAAATGATAATACTCTCAAATCTGTTTTTTCGGGGAATTATAAGGCTTACAGCAATATGATAAGGCTTTCTATGTTTTTACAGTTTCATAGCTCCACGGATGCAGCTCTCAATGTACTCCTCACCCAGATCTGTATTCAGGCTTAGATCAAAGTTTCCGGCTGCCCCCCACATACGGCGGGTGTAGTAACGGTAGTTGTCTGCACGGAGTTTTTCGTTTTTCTGAACTGTTGCCTTGGCTTCTTTTTCGGAAATATTTTGTCTCTGTGCCACTCTTTTGATCCTGCTCTCAAGAGGTGCTGAGAAAAAGACTTTCAGGCAGTTACCGGAATTTCTGAGAACATAGTCTGCACAGCGGCCTACGATCACGCAGTTGCCTTTTTTCGCAAGATCACGGACAACCTGACATTCTGCCTCGAAAATCTTGTCCTTCGGTGCTTCATCCTGCATGTCTGCGCTCAGATACATCTGATTGACCAGATCATACAGAAGGCTGTTTGTCATGATCTCTTCGTTTTTCTTAATAAATTCCGGGGTGTATCCGGTAGTTCCTGCTGTCATCTGGATGATCTCTGCATCATAGAAATCGTAGCCCAGCTTTTGGGCAAGAACCTTGCCGATATCGTGGCCGCCACTTCCGAACTGTCTTCCAATAGCAATAACATTTTTTCCATAAGTTCCTGCTGTCTGCTCTTTTGCTTCGCTCTCGTTTTCTGCAGATACTGACTCTGGGAAGATCATGTCTTTCAGGAATGCAAGCTTCTTTCCGATGAGTCTGGCAATAAATCCAACCAGAAGCGCAGCTATAACGGTACCTTCTCTGACACCGTCCAGTCTTCCTGCAAATACGAAGGAAAGTGCTGCGGCGATCACGGACATGGATACGTCAAAACAGATCTTGGTTGTTCCGAAGTTGGTTTTCCAGGTAAGGACAATAGCGCGGACAAAGGATTCTCCAGGAAGCATGACAACGTCTGCCAGAACTTCCATATACACACCTATGCCCAGAATCAGACATCCGATGAGAAGATATACGATCTTCATTATGTATAATTCCGGATTGACCCAGGAAAAAAGAATCATGGTAAGGTCAATGAAATATCCAAATACGATGGATACCGGGATCTGAAGAATGTGCTCCAGTTTAAAATTCTTTCTCAGGATGATCAGCTGCAGCACAATCAGAAAGATACTGAAAAAGATCGTAAAGTTTCCAAGTGTAAATGGAAAATTAAGACTTAATACGTAAGGGATCGATGAAATCGGTGACGTTCCCAGGTTCGCCTTTGTGATCAGGCTGACTCCCAGTGAGTTTACAAACAATCCCACCAGAAAGATCAAATATCGTTTTAGTTTCTCCATTCTTTTTTATTTCCTCCTCATTAAATAGTTTATTAGTTTTTATCGCCGGATCATTTCATATCTGCAAGATTACTGTAGATCCGGCAAAAAATTTCCATAAATATTTTCTGCTCCTTTTCGGAAATGCCGTTTAATGCGGTTTCTTCTATTTTTTCGAAAGCCTCTTCTACGAGCTTCTGATTTTTCTTTCCGGATTCTGTCATAAAAATGTGAAAGGTACGGCGGTTTCCATTGAGTATTTTTCTCTCGATCAGTCCTTTTTCCTCCATGCGGTTCAAAATGGATGTTAAAGATCCTGCTTCGATCAGGCATCCAGCCGCAATCTCCTTCTGGCTGGCACCGTCATGATCTTTCAGATAATCCAGTACTTTGGGCTGCCCCAGGGTAAGACCTGTGTCTTTGAGCTGTTCCATCAGTTTTTTCTGGATCATCATATGGTTTACCATAGATAAATAGTGAAAGGAATCGTTCACTTTATCTTCCTCCCTTACAAATAGTTATAATTCAAACGTTTAGAATTATAACTATATTCCTTATGTATGTCAATCACTTTTTTCAAATATGCAGAAATTTTATGCAGGCGCACGAAAAAACAGCAAAACGGATATTCCCTTCCATTTCGCTGTTTTTTACTGTTTCTATTAATATGTTTGTGTTATATCGTTTTATGCAACCTGGTTTTTGTTATTGGTAACTGTGAGCAGATGACTCTTGACCAGTACCGGACGTACTGCGTTGTATATGATTGCTACCAGGATCACAGATACGATTGCATTAATAAAGGTTGCTGCGGCACTCATTTTGGCAAGTGCCTGTGCCAGCTCCTGTGGCTGTCCTAAAATATACTGTTTGTAGAAATATCCTACGATAGGATCTGCAACTACATTAAAGGCAAGTCCTGCAATGGATGCGAGCACGCTCCATCTGAAAACATATTTCTTATCTGTACTCTCATTGATCTTTGCAACCTTGTGTGCAACGAGACCTGCAATCAGACCAATACAGAATTTCAGTACAAAGGTTTTCGGTGCTCCTGTGATGTAAACAGGATCCATAATATCTGCAATTCCCATTCCAATCGCGCCTGCGAGGCCACCGTATACACCGCCCAGAAGCAGTGCTGCCAGTACACAGAAAGCATTTCCGATATGGATGGACGTTGCATCTCCACCTGGTACCGGAATTTTGATCTGCAGGAATGTGAAGGTTACGTAGCATAATGCTGCCAGTAATGCAGTTTCTGCAAGTTTGACTACTGTGTTGTTCTGTGTGTTCATAATAATTCTCCTCCGTGTTTTGTTATTACTTTGGTGTGTACTTGGTTTAATGCATGAATGTAATAACACGGGTGTTATGGTACTACTGATTTGGTTATATTACAAGTGGCAATTTTTGTATTTTTTTAGGGGACAGTTTTATAGGTAATAAAAAAGTGACCCAGTTGAGCCACTTCTAATGATTGTATATTCAAAACTACATACATG
>CAVIGE010000030.1:22043-29172 GCA_963642325.1 Prevotella sp. CAG:279 | reverse complement strand
AGCATGGCGTCCATGGAAAAGTTCAGGACACCGGCAAGGGTAAACAGTACGTCTACAGATGGTTTCCTGTGTTCGCTTTCGATATGCTTCATATGTGTAGGGCTGATGTTGATCGCTTCTGCAAGCTGCTCCTGGGTCATTTTGTTATCCATTCGTGCTTTGCGGATCGTATCGCCTAATAATCCGTCCTTCATTCGTGATCCAACTCCTTTTTTGAAAAGGATACGTGGATAATCAAATGTTGGAAATCATCTTTAAGAGATTTATTATTCTCTTAAAGAGAACCTTTTTTCTTATAACAGCTGAAACCTGTTCCTGCAAAAACACCTCTGTCAGCCTGATCAGATATCTTTGTAATACGATGGTGAAATTATATCATATTCCCTGCAGGAGCAGCCGTTTTCGTAGCTGTCGCAGCAGTCACAGCTGGAGCAATACATATGGGCATCATTGATGTAAAACAATCCGCCGTACCGCATGGAGGTGCGCTGATTTTTGGATTTTTTCTTACTGTTGTCGTAGTAGGCTCCATTTGGGATCATCATATTTTCCGGAGAAAATCTGCTGAAATCAAAGAAGTGGGATTCGGTTCCGTGATGAGGTACCTTGACGCACCAGTAATGCTCATGGAGGGGGAGCTTCCCATCGTAATCTTCCACGATCATCTCCATGTACTGTGGCTGTACGTCTCCGGTAAACAGAAGATTCAGCTCACCGTCCACTGTGTTCTGGAAAGCCAGGCTGATCTTGTGGCGGAACTGGCGCAGGAGATTTCCCTGTTTTTCCGCGCATTCCAGAAGTGTCTTAAATTCCGCGGTGGCCTGGAGCTCCCGGAATTTCTTTTCCAGCTTTTCCGGTTTTAAACGGCGGCGGGGTTCTTCCTCGTCTGCGCTGTTTTCTTCCTCCGTCATGGACAGAAACAGCTGGCGTACTTCCTCTGCGATATTCACAAGCTCAGTCATGGCTTTTTCGTTATCTTCAATAAGGGAGTTAAATACATCCTCCGTTTCTTTGCTGACCATTCTCACATCCGGCCAGAGTGCCGTATATTTTCCTTCAAACTCCGAGCCTCTCGACAGGAGATCGATCTTTACCTTTCTGGCGCAGAGTGCCTCTGCCAGGGCGAAAAGACTGACGCGTCTTCCCGGCAGGCTGGCTTTTTTTGTGACATCTGCAAGGAGAAGCAGTGTCAGTGTATATTTCATTTCCGGGTCGGAAAATACATCCGGAAGATATATTTTTTCAAATTCGTAGGCATCTCTTCTGTAGCGCATCATATAAAGAAGTCCGGATACATGATCCGGATGAAAATGCGTGAGCAGGAGATTTTTTCTACGGATCGTGGTAAGGTCCGAGATGATCACATCAAAAACCTCTCTTCGCGGCCTTCCTTCGATCTTGCTGTTGGCTGCACCGAAATCCACAAGCAGGCTGCTCTTTCTGTCGCGGATACAGAAACAGTCTCCGAATCCTACATTATACATTCGTATTCTCATTTGTTTTTTCCTCTGGTTTTCTGTCTGTCGCAGCAGATCTTTTCTCGCAGGCTTCCTGTTTATGGATCAGAACCAGATCTGCATATCGTACCAGATGGCTCCGCCGTGGCAGGAATCTGCAACTCCCAGCTTCTTCAGTCCATGGCTTTCATAAAACGGGATCATGTGCTCCTTGCAGGTAAGGATGAGTGCTTTTTTTCCACGCTTTTTCGAAAGAGCCTTGAAATATTCCACAAGCTCGCCTGCGATTCCCTGATGGCGGTATTCCGGGATCACATTTAAGCCAAATACTGTCTGGATCTCCCCGTCTTTTCTGTGAAGGGTGATGTCATGATAAAATTCATCCGGAAGTACCGGCCTGTCGGTGGTTCCTCCGTTGATAAAGCCTACGATCTGGTCATCCTTTACTGCTACAACAAAGTTCTCCGGGAATGTTTTCATGCGGTTTGCAACGTCCTCATAGCTTGCTGCTTCCGCCGGCGGGAAACAGATTGCCTCAATCTCGGCCAGTCTGTCTGCCTCTTCGGGATGCGCCAGTCTGATCTGTAAATTCTCTGCCATTTTTTTCGTTCTCCTCTATATTTATTCCGTTCTTATCCGGTTTTGTTTCTTTTTTTATTATATCGGGTGAGGGAAACTGCGTCAATGTGTAACCTCTGACTTTTCTATCCAAAATTCCAAAATATATTTCATTACCTTCAGTACCAATTTGTTCTAAACTATGTTACACTAATGATGTTGTCCATCCAATACCCGACAGCGGGAGGAGGTGAGGTCTTTGTCAGAAGTTATTCTTTCTTTCCTTGTCTCCTGTACGGCTGGTGTAGCCTGCCACTACATCATCAAATGGCTAGATGGTGACAAGTAAGGACAACACTAACCTAGTGGGATCTTATCCACTATAAAAGTAAGAAGAAGCCCTCAGTAGTGCCAATACTGAGGGCTTCATTCTTTCGTCTTTGTCAGACTTATTCTTTCTTTTGCCTACTGGCATTATAGCATATGCTTTTTGGTAAATCAATATACTCCACTCAAAATATATTCCTCTTCAGCACCGACTCGATCAGCTGCTTCGTATACTCCGTTTTCGGACACCCTATGATCTCCTCCGTGCTTCCTTCTTCCTCCACGCGTCCGTCATGCATCACGATCACCCGGTCGCAGAACATCTGCACCAGAGCCAGGTCATGACAGATAAAAATAAAGGACAGATTTTTTTCTTTTTTTAGCTCCATAAGCAGCTCCATGATCTGCTTCTGCACGGTTACGTCCAGGGCACTGGTCGCCTCATCACAGATCAGGACTTCCGGCTCCACAGCCATGGCCCTGGCAATGGCCGCCCTCTGGCATTCCCCGCCGCTGACCTGATGCGGATAACGGTCTGCATAATCTGCGCTCAGCCCATATTTAATAAGAAGCTTTTCCACACGTTTTCTGGTTTCCTTCTTACTTATCCCCATATTCCGGAGACTTTCCCCGATTCCATCCCCAAGTGTACATCTTGGGTCAAAGGATTCTCCCGGAGTCTGGAAAACCATCTGGATCTCCCGGTATATCTCCCGAAGCTGTCTGCCCTTCAGATCCGTAATGTCTTTTCCCCGAAAAAAAATCCTCCCGTCCGTCACTTCTGTAAGATGTGTCAGCATCATGGCAGCCGTACTTTTTCCGGAGCCGGAGCCGCCCACGATCCCAAGGCATTCTCCCGGCATCAGCGAAAAGCTAAAATCCTCCACTGCCGTAAAGCTTTCTTTTCCTGAACGGAAGATCTTTTTCAGATGTTTTGCTTCCATTATGGCTTCCTGCATATTAACCCCTTTCCAGCACCGGAACTGCCGCCAGCAGCTCTTTTGTGTACGGATTCTTTGGATGCTTCAGAACCTGAGCGGCTTTTCCATATTCCATGTTCCGGCCTTCCTTTAAAATCAGGATACTGTCTGCCAGCTTTTGGACAACACCCATGTTATGGGTGACAACGATCATAGCCGTTTTATACTCTTCCCTCATAAGAAGAAGCTCCTCTGTCACCTGCTTCTGCACGGTCACATCCAGGGCACTGGTGGGTTCGTCTGCAAGAAGAAGCCCAGGGCACTGAAGCATGGCTGTGCAGATCCCCACTCTCTGGTTCATTCCGCCGGACAGCTGAAACGGGTAGCTTTTCAGCACCCGGGCCGGGTCTTCAAGTCCGATTTTTTTCATAATATCCGCGACCCGCTCATCGCATTCCCTCCGGCTGATTTTTCCATGGGCGGCCATACTTTCATAAATCTGATCCCCAACGCGGCGGATCGGACAAAATGCTGCTCCTGAATCCTGAAAAATGAAGCCGATCTCAGGACCCAGAAGCTTTCGAAGCTTCTTTTTTGGCATATCTGAGAGCTTTTTTCCCCGATACCAGATCTCACCCTCTGTTATCATGCCCTCGTTTCCCAGAAGTCCTGCCATGGCTTTTATCAGGGTGCTTTTGCCGCTGCCGGATTCTCCTGCGATTCCCAGGATTTCTCCCGGCTCCAGCCCAAAGCTGATATCCCTTACAACCGTTTCACCGTCATAGCAGACCGTCACATGTTCAAGCTTCAACAATGCTTCCATTCCAACTCTCCCTCTGCTACTTCACTTCCAGCTCTGCCGTGATCTCATAATAATCACAGGGATGCGCCACCAGTCCGGATATATTGGATTTTGAAACAAGTCCCATATTCAGATTGGCTACAAAGAAATAGGCATTATCGTCCAGAATGGTCTGCTGTGCCTCGATTGCCAGCTTGCTTCTTTCCTTTGCATCAAAGGCTCCGTGAAGCTTTTTTACCAGCTCATCCAGCTTTTCGCTGCTGTATTTTCCATAGTTTTTTGGCGCACCGCTTTGCACCACACTGGTAAAAAAGTACTCCGGATCTCCGGTGGGGGCGGTTGTAAGTGAGCTTACATACACATCAAATTCCCCATTTTTTGCAAGCGTAGTGGCATCCGCTGTATTATTCACAGTAACCTCGATCCCAATCTCCTTTAAAGCAGACTGTGCATATTCCGCAAGCTTTGGCTGCTCCAGACGACCCGGATAGGTCAGCCATGTAACAGAAAGTTTTTTTTCATCCTTGTCCACATATCCGTCCCCGTCTGTATCCTCCCAGCCAGATTCCTTAAGAAGCTTTTTCGCCCCATCCGGATCATAGGAGGCTGCTGTTACCGTCTTATTTCCACAGGAAAAGCTGTCCGGGAACGCGCCCGTGGCCGGAACGCCCCGTTCCTGAAGGATCACGCTGCAAAATGCCTCCTTATCAATCCCCATAGAAATCGCTTTACGGACATTTTCATCCTGCATTGTCTCGGATTCCATGTTGAATTCCCCGAAAAAGCACCGGCTTGTTGCAACGGAGCTGATCTGATATTCCGGATTTTTGTCAAACAACGCATAATTATCATACGAAAGTCCGTAGGTTCCCTGAACATCCCCTGTCTGCAGGGCGGCAGTCAGGGCACTTCCATCAGAAAAGGATTTCACCACAATATTGTCGGTCTTTACATCCCCGCCCCAGTAATCTTCATTTTTGACCAGTCTGATCTCTGTCGGTGTTACTTCGGTCGTAATAAAAGGGCCTGTACCTGCAACATTGGCATAGCCGCCTTCGCCCTGAATGCCGTAATCCATATCAATGATCGCACCATAAGGATCTCCAAGGTAATTGATCAGGGCAGGACAGGGTTCCTCGGTATGGATCGTAACGGTCATTCCTTCTGCCTCGATCTTATCGATTTTCATATCCGAGGGCGCGCGGTCATGATTTTTGATCAGATCCTCCAGGCATTCCTTCACAGCCTCGCCGTCCATATTGCGGCCACTGGAAAATCTCACGCCATCCCGGAGCGTAATTTTTACCGTATTGTCATCCACAAATTCATAATCTGTTGCAAGCCACGGCTCCACTTCCATGTTGTCATTATATTTAAACAGGGTTTCACCCACGCCGTAGCGGATACAGCTCCAGCCACTGTAGCTGTCATGGGGATTCAGTCCGACATCGCCCATCTCTTCACTGTAGCCTGTTGTGCCGTAAACGAAGGTTGTTCCCTCCTCTTTTTCTTTTGCGGATACGGCTCCTCCTGTCATACCTGCGGCCATCACCGCTGTGAGTGCTGCTGCCAGTACTTTTTTCATCATCTCTTTTCCTCTCTTTCTCCATGGAAAAAACTTTCCCGGATCTGTTTCCGCTATCCTCTCCTGCGTTTCCTTCCCCTTCTCGCTTTTGGATCCATATAATCCCGTATGGTATCTCCCAGAAGATTAAATATCATAACCGCAATAAAGATCGCCGCTCCCGGTGCCAGTGCCATCCATGGTGCAATCTGCAGCATACTTCTCCCGTCACTGATCATACTTCCCCATTCTGCCATGGGAGGTTTTACACCAAGCCCAAGAAAGGAAAGTCCCGCAAGCTCCATCATCATGGTTCCAATATCAAGGACTGCCGTTACCAGGACCGGACCTGAAATATTAGGCAGGATATGTTTCAAAAGAAGCTTCCCTGTGCTGCTGCCGGAAAGCCTTGCAGCCTTCATATATGGTGCATCCTTCTGTGCCATGGTCAGGCTTCTGACCAGTCTGGCAAACTTCGGCCAGCCGATCACCGCCAGCGCAAGCACCGCATTCTGGATCCCGCCGCCCAGCGCTCCTGCTACAGCCAGTGCAAAAACCAGCCCCGGGAATGCAAGGAACAGATCGGAGATCCGCATCAGAATGGTATCTGCTTTTCCGCCCTTCCATCCACAGAAAATCCCGACTGCTGTTCCCACAGCTGTGACGATCGCCACCAGAAGCAAGGAAGCGTAAATGCTCACTGTACTTCCCACAAGAACCCGGGACAGCATATCTCTTCCATAACGGTCTGTTCCCAGAAGATGCTCTAACCCTGGCGGCTGCTGCGCTGCCAGAAGATCCTGTGCATAGGGATCATACGGGCAGAGATATCTGGCAAAGGCTGCGGTCAGCAAAAGTATTGCTGTAAGTATCAGAAAAAAAATCAGCCTTGCTCTGACCGTTGTCTGCTTTTTTCCGCTCACGCACCTTCACCTCCCAGACGGACTCTCGGGTCAAGATAATGATAGATCACATCCGTCACCAGATTGACGAGTACATAAATTACCGCCATCCATGCCACATAAGCCTGGATCATGGGATAATCCCTCATGGTGATCGCGTCCACGGCAAGCTTTCCTACGCCATCCCACATAAAAATATTTTCCACAATGGCAGTTCCGCCAAGAAGACTTCCGATCGATAATCCCAGAAGTGTCACGATCGTCAGCATGGAAACCTTCATTACGCTCTTCCATATGATCACACTTTTGCTGACACCCCGGGCCATCGCCCCCAGGACGTAAGGCCTGTTCAGCTCTTCCAGAACTGCCGCCCGCACCTGCCTGGTATATTTCGCTGCCATGGAAATAGCCAGTGTAAGTGTCGGCAGAACGATACTCTTTCCCAGGTTCTCGCCTGTCACTGCGGGAAAAAGCTTCCACTTCACAGACAGGAAATACACCAGAACCACGGCTGCAAAAAAATTCGGCATGGAGTTCCCAATGAAGCTTAAGAAACGGATCACATAATCCACCCATCGGTTATGCTCTACTGCCGAAAG
>CAVIGE010000030.1:0-21811 GCA_963642325.1 Prevotella sp. CAG:279 | reverse complement strand
GCTCCGGCATTTTCATACATATAGGTTACTGCATCGCCGCCTGCCAGCCGCATCATGGCAAAAGACAGAAATGTGATCCCGACAAGGACAGGAATCAGCTGCAGCAGTCTTTTCAGGATATATCTCCCCATATCCCTACCCCTGTTTCTTCGCAGAGATCAGAAACATCGGGGTCGGATTATAGAACTCATCCTTTTCTATATAAATACGTCTGCTGATGCCAAGATCAAAGGAAAACTCTTCCACACCCATCCGTCCCAGCGTTTCCAGATCCCATGCAGGACGCAGGAAAGAGCTGATCGGAAGCTGGCGTTTGATGTCCTCGCACTCCTGCATCAGGTCATCCTGGATCTGGTGATGGGCGTGGTTTTCCGGAAGGTCTGTGGTATCTGCAAAATCTGCCGCACCATAATTCGCGTCCAGATTGATCATTACCCCACCCGGTTTCAGCACACGGAACCATTCCTGATAAGCATGTTCCGCATCCGGCAGGGTCCAGGTGAGATTTCGGGATACGATCACATCAAATTCCCCATCCGGGAAATCCGGATTTTCCGCATCCATGACTGCAAACTGACAGTCTGCTTTTTCTTCCCCGGCCAGTTCTTTTGCATGGGTGATCATATCCGGTGTCAAATCGATGCCGGTTACCTGATGGCCTTCTTTTGCAAGAAGAATGGTGAAAAATCCGGTTCCGCATCCCACATCCAGGATCCTGAGATTTTTTTTCTCAGGCAGATGTTTCTTAAGCTCCTTCATCCAGCGGCCTGCAAGTGCGCTGTGTAGCTCTGCCCGTCTCTGCTCCAGAAAGCTGTCGCTCCGCCTGGTCCAGTACTGAGTGATCCTTGTTTTCCGTCCGTCTTTTTCACGGACGATGTTTCCGTAAGTGATCACAGGGCCGCCTTCCACAACCTGAAGGCTGGACACCTGGTAAAGGATCACACCGTCCATATCCGCGCGGCAGATTTCCTGGACATTTCCCTCATAGTCACGGATCTCTCCCAGGATCTCGTCCTGCTGAATGATGTCACCCGGGTTTTTCACCGGATACCAGAGACCGTTGACGCTGGCACACTGGTAACGGACATCATCCATTTTCAGCGGATAATACGTGCTGTGGGAACGGATTCCGCTGTAAGCCCCGATGCTGCAGAGGATGTTCCGCACATCACGGCGCATGGAGTCCACTTCCTCGCGCTCCCAGGTTCCCATGCAGCCCCGTTCCAGAAGGACTGCCGGAATGTCACAGGTACTTGCCGCATAATTGTAGGCACCGCCTGTACCAACATTTGACTGTACCATATATGGGACATCTACCTGTTCTGCCATTTTGCGGGAAGCTTCCACGATCTCCGGCTTTGCAACGCCTGCAAAATATACGTAAGGGGTCAGCTCCTCATAATCGTCGCCACCGTGAAGGTCGATGTAATAATCCGCTTTTTTGATCAGCGATTCTGTGATGGCCGCAGCCAGACGTTCCATTTTTGTCCCGTCTTTTTTGCCCGGGAAAACACGGTTCAGATTTTTTCCGTCTTCCCAGCTGATGCTGCCTGCACGCTTCTCAAAATCTTCCCGGTTCAGCACCTTCACCAGGATCAGCTGGCCGTTTACTTTCTCCGGCTTCAGTCTCTTTGACAGTTCGATGAGGGTCTGGATCCCCACATATTCTCCCGCATGAAGTCCTGCTGTGACAAGAACGGTTTTCCCCGGATTTTTTCCCCGGATAATGGTTGCCGGAAGGGTGAATTCGCCATCTCCGATCTCAAGGAAGCCTTCTGTTTTTTCTCCGGCGGCAACCGGGAGATTCAGGAAGTGATCCGGCTTCACGCCCGTTACCATGAACATTGGCGTGGACTGATAATTCAGCCGTTCCTCCTCACTCCAGACGGTTTTCCAGATTTCCGTGTCTGTATGGATCCCAAGAAGTCCGGCTTCCCGGAGCGTTTTTACATCCCACCCGGGACGGCGGATCTTTGAGAGTGGAACCTTGCGGGCAATGCGCTCCATACGCTCAATATCTGTACAGAGATAATGGTCATCCAGGCTCTTGCTTTCTACATTTTTGCGGTCGTTTTCGTAAGCTTTCCTCTGCTCTTCTTCATAGAGATAGCCGTACCAGTTGGCATCAAAATTCAAAAGCCGTCCGCCGACCTTCAGCACCCGCACCCACTCACTGTAGGCTGCCTCCGGGTGTTCCAGATTCCAGGTAAGGTTTCTGGAAATTACAAGATCAAAGGTGTTGTCCGCAAACTCCAGCTTCTGCGCATCCATCCGCCAAAAATGGATGTTCCGGCAAAGCTCTCCCGCATTTTCCTTTGCCTTTTTAAGCATTCCCTCGGTATAATCCACGGCATCTACCTGGTATCCGGCTTCTGCCAGGATCATCGAAAAAAATCCCGGGCCTGTCCCGATGTCCAGGATACGAATCTCTTCCTTTGGCTTGTCAGGAAAATAACTGGTCAGCACCTTCAGCCAGGCATTTTTCTGCGTTCCTGCAAGCTCCTTATGATTAACCTCGGAATACCCCTCTGTCCGTGTATTCCAGTATGCTTCAATTTCGTCAAGAAGTTTTTCCACGTTGATCCCTCCGCACTTTTTCATTGATATAACTTCCATACCCCCATGGGTTAGGTTTAATGTACCAGATTGATATGGTTTTAACAAGCCCCTGGGGGGGATTAAGCTTGATATTGTAATCCTCCGGCCGCTGTGTTATCATCCTACATGTAGTATTGAAGATAATTTCCGAAAGGATCGGTAATACAAATGACAACACAGGAACTGGCTTATGAAGTCATCAGCCGTCTGAAAAAAGAATATCCGGACGCGGACTGTACCCTGGATTATGATGATGCCTGGAAGCTTCTTGTAAGCGTCCGTCTGGCAGCCCAGTGTACCGATGCCCGTGTCAATGTGGTGGTTCAGGAGCTCTACGCGAAATACCCGGATGTGGAGGCTCTTGCAGGTGCCGAACCGGAAGACATCGAAGCCATCGTGCGTCCCTGCGGCCTTGGAAAAAGTAAAGCCAGGGACATCAGCGCGTGTATGCGCATTCTCCATGAACAGTATCACGACAGGGTTCCGGAGGATTTTAACGCACTCTTAAAGCTCCCGGGAGTTGGCCGCAAAAGTGCCAATCTCATCATGGGTGATGTTTTCGGCAGGCCTGCTATTGTAACAGACACCCACTGCATCCGCCTTTCCAACCGTATCGGACTTGTCCATGACCTGAAGGACCCGAAAAAAGTAGAAATGGAGCTCTGGAAGATCATCCCGCCAGAGGAGGGCAACGACCTCTGCCACCGGCTTGTGAATCACGGAAGGGAAATCTGTACAGCACGGACAAAGCCTTATTGTGACCGCTGCTGCCTTGGTGATATCTGCGAAAAAAATGGGATCTGATGCACAAGCTTCGTACCCATGTGCAAGGTACGGTAAAGCCCACATGCAGACCCCGGAAAGGACAAGCTTATGAATTTTAAAAAACTGGAAAATAATCTCCTGGATATGATCCAGGAGCAGCAGGTCAAGATCGGATATATGAGCGGAGTTACCCGTTTCTATTATCCGCTGCAGTCTCTGAACCGCCTTCTTGGAACAGAACTTACAGAAGAAGAAATGCAGCACGCACTGGAGGAATTTTCCGACTATGCAAAGGACCGCCTCGGAAAGGTGAAGGCTGCTTCAAAGGCTGAACGCTTCTGCATCACGCTGCCGCCCCAGGCCTCTGATTATGTTCACGAAAACAAAAAGCCCGGTGAATTCCTGGTACGCTTTATCAATACCGTTGCGCGCCATGGCTGTACCCTGGATGAGGTGATGGATGTGTTCCACGCGTATTCCCGGCATGTCCATGTGGAAAAGACCACCGGTACAGGCTTTGACTATCTCATATATTTCGAAGACGGGATTCCTGACGATTACCGGTATTGTCTCTCCCTGGAGGGTGAACACATGATCTATCACAAATTTACACCGGAGGATTATGAAGATTTCGGGTTCTAGGCCCGAAACTTCTTCTGCATCTCACGGATGGTTTCCTTCCTCCGGAACAAAAACAGCCATACCAGCATCAGGAAGCTGACACACACGCAGATCAGTGACGGATACAGAACCGTTACCACACCGGCTGCCAGAAGGATCACCGGAATTATTCCGCCAAATGCTCCTGCTTCCAGAAGATAGATCATATATTCCGAAGCCACAAGCTTCTGGACCGCCGTGATCACCCACATGGAGCAGATCACGGCCAGCGCAGCAAGGGGAAGCAGATAATCCACAGACCAGCCTCTCCACCCTGTAAAAACATCCCAGAGGACACCGGCCACAGCTACGATCACCAGCTGCCACATCTCATTTTTCAGAAGGTTCCGCCGCTTCCCGTAGGCAACCGCAACCATCAGCCAGGTACAAAACGTTCCGGCAGTTACAAACCAGGCCCAGCGGTTATGTCCATCCACCAGAAAATCCACCAGATTGCACACCACAGCCAGCACAATACAGAGGAATGTAAAGCTCTCAAAAATCTTCGCAGGCTGCTTCCGCTCTTCCTTCTGTCCCGGAAAATCATTCCCACGGACTTCACAGGACACCTGTTCTACCTTCAGCTTCTCCACAAAATTCCGCTCAATATTTCCATCCGGTATTTTTGATGTAAAGCTTAGAATCATCTCGTCTTCGAAGGAACAGGAACAAAGCTGCAGACTGTCCGTACTTGCAAAAAGCCCGAACCGCTGAATATATTCCCGGTATTCCTCCGGTACCCGGATAATTCCCACATTCGAATAAATAGCTGTGATGGACCTTCCTCCAAGAGTCGTTCCGGCCAGGAGAAACGGCATCTTGATCTCCAGAGGCACAAGTCTCAGTATCGGATTCTTCTCCAGGCTCACCAGGTCATTGAGCTTCGCAGCGATCACGTCCTTACTCAGCTCCTTTGCAAACTGCTCTTTCACCGATTCCAGGATATCCCCAAAGGTAGTCTCCGGCTGAAAATAACAGCTGATCTCGATCCATCCGAAAAAATTCGCCATGGACTGCGACGGAAAATAATTCCTTAAATTCACAGGGATCATCAGCCCGACCGGCTTTTTCGCCTGATTCTGTGGAACCTCTTCATGGATCGCCCATATAAGGGCAGCGGTCAGAAAAACCGTGATCGACACGCCTGCCGCTTTTGCCCGGGAATGGATCTCCCTTACCGGAATGCTGACCTCCGTGATGCTCATATCCTCCTGCCTCAGCTTCTCGCCCTTCAGCTGAAAAGCAGGTTTCTTGGATTCCCGTTTCCTCGGCGCATCCGAAGAATAATACTGGGAAAAGCTGTCCTCCTCCATATCCTTCCCGGTAACATTCTCATCCTTCGAAAGCCCGGGGAATTTTTTCTCAGGGTGCGCTTCCCGGATATAATTCTTCACAAGCTCCATCAGAAAATGCATGGCTCCCGTTCCATCCGTCAGGGCATGGAAAACTTCGAAGTTGATCCTGTTTTTATAATAACTCACCCGGAAGAGCAGCGTTTTTTTGTCCGGGATATAAAGGCCGCTGCAGGGTGCTCCGGTCTCTGCCCGGACCAGTGCAGGGATGTCCCTCCGTTCCAGATAAAACCAGAACAGACCCTTTCGAAGGACAGCCCGGAAAAGAGGATATTTTTCCATGGTCTGATCCAGTGCCGCCTGCAAGATTTCTTCCTTTATTTCCTCTTTCAGTTCACAGTAAAAACGAAACACCCTGGTATCATTCTTTCCTGTCACGGCCGGAAATGCAAGTGCCGCATTATCCAGCTTCCTCCACTGCCCGTACTCGTTTTTCATACTACTCCCCTTCTTCCGCCAGACGGTCACGCCCGTTCTTCTTTTTCCAGGAAACGGTTCACATATCCAAAGCTCTCCTGCACATGCAGAAATTTAATTCCCAATGCAAAATACCCGTGAAACGCCCCTGCGATCCGATGCACCTCTACCTTATTTCCCGCTGCCTTAAGCTTCTCACCGAACGCTTCTCCCTCATCACGGAGAGGATCAAATTCTGCTGTCAGGATCAGCGTATCCGGCATATTTTTGAAATCCTCTGCCAGAATCGGCGCAAAGTATGGATTCTGCCGGTCCTGTGGCCCGCTCTCATAAAGCTTCAGATAATCCTCCATCTTCCCGGCAGTGAGCAGATATCCGGTTCCGTTTGTCTTTACCGACTCAAAGGGCGATTCTTCTGTATAACAGTTGTTCAGTGCCGGATAAATAAGGATCTGCTTTTTCGGAAAAAATTCTCCTCTGTCCCTGGCCATCATGCACACGGCAGCTGCCAGATTTCCGCCTGCACTGTCTCCCATGACCGTAATGTGATCCGGATCAGTATTCAGAAGAAAACGGTTTGTATAAAAAGCCTTCGCAGCTGCATAGCAGTCCATCAGACCCACAGGAAACCGGTGCTCCGGTGCAAGCCTGTACTCCACAGATGCCACGATCTGTCCGGTAGACTGCGCCATCCTGGCACATACACGCTCATAATTCTCCACGCTCTCCGTCACCCAGCCGCCGCCGTGGAAAAAGAGGATGACCGAAGGTTTTCTGCCGGAGGCCGCTCCTTCCTCCATGGCTTCCTCATCCGGAAAAAACAGCCGGATGGGAACCTTGTAATCTCCATTATAGACCTCCGCATCCAGTGTTTTGTAAAAAATCCTCATGGGATCCATCTTCTTGATGTCTGCCAGCTTCCGGGAAGCCTCCACCTCGATCCCGCCATAGGAAAGCGCGTGAAGAACGGTCTTCACTGCACGGGGCATGGTGCCCGTGTTTTTTTCCGGAATGCCTGGTATCACAATGGGACGGCTTCTGTTCTTTCCTTTTTTTGTATAAATATATTTCGTTTCTGTATCATATTTCGCCATGATCCGGACATATTTCACACAGGTGCGCTCATAGACGATACGCTTCAGGATCTCCCGGTCTGTACGGATGATCACCTCGGTTCCCCTGTAGCCACGGATATAATAGCTGTTTTCTTTCTTTTTTATATGTGGTTGTCTCAGTCTCACTAAATGTACTCTGATCGCTTTTTTACCTCCAAAATCCTGATCTCATCTGGTCTCCGAAAGGATCTCCAATGCCCGTTTATATCTTCCATGCAGCCGTGAAATCTGTCTCGCAGATATATCCTCACAGTCAGTAAGCCGTGTTACGTCCGAATTGTGGAGCAGATCCGCCCGCTTCACCTTTTTTGCGATCGGATTCTTTCGGAGATTTCGGATATAGTCAAAATAATTCATACTCTTATCTCTTGTGAGATAACGAAGTGCCTCCACAATTTCTGCCGGAAATTCCCTTTCCAGGTCCTCAAATGAAACCTCTGTATCTTCCACAACATCATGAAGAAGTGCTGTACATACACTGAACTCATCATCCATCTGCTCAGCTACATAAAAAGGATGAAAAATATAAGGTAGCCCGCTTCGATCTCTCTGTCCATGATGTGCCTCATACGCCACCTTCATAGCTTTTTTTGTCAAAGCTGTATAAATCATAACCGCGCCTCCCGTCCGGTTCTCCAAAAACCGTCGTTCCGGTTACTGCCTGTTCCGCCCACAGCAACCTTTTTTTGCTCTGCACAACACAGTATATCATCTGATTGTCCCCCATACAATAACAAGAAGCCTTATATATCTATCTTTTTTTCTTATATCCTGCAATTTTCTGATTACTCTATCTCCTTGCCCTCAGCCGGAAATTGGTATATACTTATCGTGATCAAACAGAATCTTTTGTATAACACCCGCTGAATTTACAGCACTAAAGTAAGAAAGGAACCATACCTATGAAATTTATATATCCTGCCGTTTTCCGTCCTACAGAGGACAAAAAATACCATGCTTTTTTCCCGGATCTCGCCTGCTGCGAGGCGAAGGGCGATACACTGGACGATGCCATCGAGAATGCCAACGCTGCTGCCTATGACTGGATCTACACAGAGCTGATGGAATTCGAGGGCAAGCTTCCCCCGGTTTCCGATGAAAGTGACCTGAACCTTCAAAAGGGTGATGTTGTCCGCAATATTTCTGTCAATATCCGTTTCCAGGAGGGCTGGGACGAATAATAAATCCAAAAGCATCAGAACCGGTAACTGTCCTTCGTTACCGATCCTGATGCTTTTATTTTTTGTTTCTTCATTGTTCGTGATACTGCCTGAAAAACTTACGCAGCCCGTCCAGTGCTTTCACAAGTACCTCTGTCTCATCCTCATTCAGCTCCGCCAGCACGGCCTCTGTCATCTGCCTGTGGAATTGTGCATGGTGGTGATATGCCATACGTCCCTTGTTGGTAAGCTGGATAAATACAACCCTGCGGTCCTTCTCACTTCGTTCTCTCTTCACATAGCCCTTCTTCACAAGGCTGTTCATAGATGTTGTAAGAGATCCCACTGTGATGTTCAGCTTGGCTGCGATCGAAGACATATTGCCTCCACCAAGGCTCACCGCCTCAATAATATGCATATCATTATTGGAAATATCCTTATATTTATCGGTGATGATGGCATCTTCCTCCAGCCGGAGGATCTCATTGAACAGATGCACCAGCACATCATTGATAACTTCCCGATTGTCCACTTAAGTTCCGCTCCTGTTTCTCCGGAGTAAAAAACTCCCCCGGTTCTCTCTTTATGAAGCCATCGTAACATAAATACAGGATTTTTTCCACTGGATTTTTGCTTTACATCCTCCGAAACCGCTGGTAACGGTGCTCCAGGAGCTTCCCTGGTTCTTCCCTGGTATATCTTTCAAGAAAATCCGCAATTTTGTTTTCCAGATGTCCGGCTGCCGCGGACATATTTTCCCGGCTTACCGGTTCTGTCTCCGGGATCACATACTCGATCATTCCCATTTCCAAAAGATCTGCTGCCGTCAGCTTCATCACTGCTGCGGCCTCTTTTGCTCTCCTGCTGTCTTTCCAGAGAATAGAGGCAAAGCCCTCCGGGGAAAGAATGGAATAGATGGAATGCTCCAGCATCCACACCTCGTCAGCCACTGCAAAAGCAAGCGCACCCCCGCTTCCGCCTTCTCCGATCACAATGGAGAGTACAGGAACACCAAGGCCTGCCAAAGTGTAAAGATTTCTGGCGATCGCCTCTCCCTGCCCCCGTTCCTCTGCTTCCAGTCCGCAGAAGGCACCCGGGGTATCCACCAGACAGATCACAGGACGGTGGAATTTTTCGGCCTGCTGCATCAGACGCAGGGATTTCCGGTAGCCTTCCGGGGAAACCATGCCAAAATTCCGGGCAATGCTTTCCTTCGTTCCTTCGCCCTTTTCCTGGGCAAGGACTGTCACCGGCTGTCCATGAAAAAGAGCCACGCCGCCAATCACTGCCGCGTCATCACCATAATAACGGTCGCCGTGAAATTCCATAAAATCATCAAAAAGAGCTTCGATATAATCTTTTCCCGTGGGACGGGTCTTGGCTCTGGCAAGCTGGACATGCTCCCATGGGGTAAAGTCTCCTGACGGGGAAAATTCCGGCCAGGCTGCCGCCGCCTCTTTCTGATCCGCGCCACCAGAGCTTTCCTTGTTCCGTGCTTTATTTTCATGCAGCTTCAGAATATCCGCCAGCACAGGCCTCTGTTCATCACGCTCCACAATCCTGTCAATAAAACCATGCTCCAGAAGGAATTCCGCCCTCTGAAAGCCTTTCGGAAGCTTCTGCCCGATCGTCTGCTCGATCACCCTTGGGCCGGCAAAGCCTATGAGGGCTTTTGGCTCTGCCAGGATAATATCTCCCAGCATGGCAAAGCTTGCCGTCACGCCGCCTGTGGTAGGATCTGTGAGAACCGGCACGTAAAGAAGTCCCGCATCACTGTGTCTGCGAAGAGCCATGCTTGTTTTTGACATCTGCATCAGGGACACAAGACCCTCCTGCATTCTGGCACCACCGGAACAGATGTAGAGGATCACAGGAAGCTTCTCTTCTGTGGCGCGCTCGAAAACCCGGGTGATCTTTTCTCCAACGATTTCTCCCATGCTGGACATCAGGAAACGGCAGTCGCAGACCCCCAGTGCCACCGGTGTCCCTTTTATCGTACACTTTCCTGTCACTACCGCCTCATCAAGTCCCGTTTTTTCACGAAGTGAGCGAAGCTTTTCCTCATAGCCTTTATATCCGAGAGGGTTCTGCTCCTCCATATGGGCATCCCATTCCACGAAGCTTTTTCTGTCTGCGACCATCTTGATCCGTCTGTATGCAGGCACATGAAAATAATTCCCGCAGTGCGGGCAGATATAATGATTCTGTTTTACCTCATCTACAAAAACCGCTGATTTGCAGGCATTGCATTTTCGCATCAGGTTATCCGGTATTTCAGGCGTATTTTCACGCTCCTCCACACGGATATCCATGACTGTTTTTTTGAACATATGCTTAAGTCTCATTGATCTTCACTCCTGCGATGATATGGCTGGCCAGAAAGCCAGTGTCAAAATTCCCGGACTGATAGTCCTCATTTTTCAGGATCTCATACTGATAGTCAATGTTTGTGTCAATTCCCTCGATGATGACCTCACCAAGCGCACTCTGCATTTTTGCGATCGCTTCCCGGCGGTCTCCTGCATGGACAATGAGCTTGGCAAGCATGGAATCGTAGTACGGCGGGATCTTACAGCCGTTGTATACACAGGTATCCACACGGATCCCGTTTCCCCCCGGAAAATGTGCACCTCTGATAATGCCCGGTGAGGGTCGGAAATTTTTCTGCGGATTCTCGGCATTGATCCTGCATTCGATCGCATGCCCTGTGATACGGACATCCTTCTGGGCGATCGAAAGGGGGATCCCGGCTGCGATCTTCAGCTGTTCCTTTACCAGGTCGATCCCTGTGACCCACTCCGTTACCGGATGCTCAACCTGGATCCTTGTGTTCATTTCCATAAACCAGAATTTTCCGTCAGGCTCCAGTAGAAATTCGATGGTTCCGGCATTTACATAGCCTGCTGCCTTTGCGGCTGTCACTGCTGCGTGGCCCATTTTTTTTCTCAGCTCATCAGACATTACCGCACTTGGGGCTTCCTCTATCATCTTCTGATGGTTTCTCTGAATGGAACAGTCCCGCTCTCCCAGATGGATCACACTTCCCTGGCCGTCTGCAAGGATCTGGAATTCAATATGCCGCGGGTTCACCACAAAATGCTCGATATACATGCATCCATCGCCAAAAGCGATCTCGGATTCCTTTTTTGCTGTTGCGTAGGCTTCCGGAAATTCCTCCGGCGTATCTGCCACGCGCATTCCTTTTCCCCCGCCTCCAAGAGCTGCCTTGATGATCACCGGATATCCAATGCGCTTTGCTTCTTCAAGACCCGTTTCGATATCCTCTATGGAGCCTTCACTTCCCGGAACTACAGGGACTCCTGCCGCGATCATGGTACTCCTGGCGATCTGTTTGTTGCCAAGCATACGGATAACCCCGGACGGCGGGCCGACAAAAGTAATGCCGCACTTTTCGCAGAGTTCTGCAAATCTGGCATTTTCAGAAAGAAAGCCAAAGCCAGGATGAATGGCATCTGCGCCGGAAACCATGGTCGCGCTGATGATCTGTTCCATGTTCAGATAGCTCTTCTTTGAAGGCCCCGGCCCAATGCAGATCGCCTCGTCTGCCAGCTGTGTGTGGAGACTGTCCGCATCTGCCTCAGAGTAAACAGCCACGGTTGCGATTCCCATTTCCCTGCAGGCACGGATAATACGCACTGCGATCTCGCCTCTGTTAGCGATCAGTAACTTTCGAATCATACAATCACCTTACCCGATCATAAATGTAAGCTCTGCCTCTACGGCAGCTTCTCCGTCTACAGATGCCACAGCAGAGCCGATACCTACAGGGCCTTTTCTGCGTATGATCCTCGTCTCAAGACGAAGCTTGTCTCCCGGAACTACTTTTCTGCGGAATTTACACTTGTTAATGCCGCCGAAATATGCTGTTTTCCCCTTCATATCTTCCAGCGAAAGGATGGCCACCGCACCCACCTGAGCCAGTGCTTCCACCATAAGGACTCCCGGCATCACCGGCTCCTTTGGAAAATGTCCCCTGAAAAAATCCTCCCGGAAGGTCACGCATTTATATCCTGTGGCAAATTCACCTGGCTCATAGTCTTCGATATAGTCCACAAGAAGAAACGGATGTCTGTGCGGAATGATCTCCTCAATCTGTTTTACGTCAAGATGTTTCATGTATTTATCCTCCCAAAAAGCTTCTGAAAATGATCCGAAGCTCCTGTTTATCTGATCCTGAAAAGCTTCTGTCCGTACTCTACGGGCTGTCCGTTTTCCACATAAATCTCTGCGATCTCACCATCGAAATCACTCTCGATCTCATTCATCAGCTTCATGGCCTCCACGATCGCGAGAACCTGTCCCTTTTTTACCTTGTCCCCTGCCTTCACATAAGGCGGAAGATCCTGGGATGGAGCCGCATAGAAGGTTCCTACCAGAGGTGAGTTTACCAGGTTTCCAGTCTGGCTGTCCTCATCCTTCGTTGTATTTTCCGGCTGACTGCCGCCCTGCACAGATACTGTATTCTGTACCACTTTTGTTTCTGTCTCCGGAATATTTTCCAAAGTTTCCCCACAGATTTCCTTAAGAAGCTTTGGTTTTCCATGCTCCATATTTAAGGTCAGATCTTTTGTCTCATATGTAAAGGCGGTAAGCTCTGATGCAGATACATGGTCGATCAGCTCAAGAATCTGGTTAAATTCCATCTTCATTCCTCCTCATACTTCTTCACAAGCAATGTTCCGTTGTGACCGCCGAAGCCAAGCGAATTGCTCATCGCATAGCGGATTTCCCGCTGCTGTGGCGCACCGACCATATAGTTGAGATCCAGTTCTTCCTCTGTCTCAGTGGTTCCCATCGTCTGATGGATAAATCCGTCCAGGATGGATTTGACACATACGATAAACTCAACGGCCCCGGCTGCACCAAGAAGATGTCCTGTCATGGATTTCGTGGAATTGATCCTCACATTTTTGGAAGCAGACCCGAATGCAAGCTTGATGGCTCTTGTCTCAAAGAGATCGTTATGATGTGTGCCGGTTCCGTGTGCATTGATATAGTCCACCTCCTCCGGTGTGACGCCGGCTTCCTTCATGGCATTTTCCATGGCACGTGCTGCGCCGCTTCCGTCCTCTGCCGGAGAAGTGATATGGAAGGCGTCTGCGGTTGCACCATAGCCCACAACCTCTGCCAGGATAGTGGCATTTCTTTTTTTTGCATGCCCAAGCTCTTCCAGGACCACAACGCCAGCTCCCTCACCCATAACAAAACCGCCTCTGTCCTTATCAAACGGAATGGATGCCCGAAGCGGGTCTTCACTGGTACTGAGGGCAGTAAGGCTTGCAAACCCGGCGATTCCGATCGGACAGATCGCGCCTTCCGTGCCGCCTGCGAGCATTACATCTGCATCCCCATACTGAATGGCCCGAAAGGCATCTCCGATACAGTGGGTTCCTGTTGCACATGCAGTTACAACATTGGTGCATTTTCCCTTTGCACCTGTTGCGATGGAAACATTTCCCGCAGCCATATTTGTGATCATCTTCGGAACCAGCAGCGGATCAACCCTCGACGGGCCTTTTTCCACCAGCTTTCTCTCATTTGTCTCGGTTGCCTGAAGGCTTCCGACACCGGAGCCGATGATCACGCCCACCATGTACGGATCTTCCTCTTCCATCTTAAGCCCTGCATTTTCCACTGCTTCCAGAGCTGCTGCTACTGCATACTGGGAAAAAGGCTCCATTCTTCTGGCAATTCTTGCTTCCATGCGGTCCTTTGCCACAAAATCCTTCAGCTCTGCTGCCAGTGTTGCCTTATATCCAGCTGTATCAAAACGGGTGATCGGCCCGATCCCGACTTTTCCTTCTTTTATTCCCTTCCAGAAGCTCTCCACATCATTTCCGATGGGTGTTACTGCACCAAGCCCGGTTACTACTACTCGTCTTTTCATCATCCATTCTCCTCTACATCGCCATTCCGCCGTCTACCCCAAGCACCTGTCCGGTAATATAACGTGCGCCGTCAGATGCCAGAAATGCAGCTGCTTTTGCCACATCCTCCGCTGTTCCAAAGCTTCCCAGCGGAATCGATGCCGCAATGTTTTCCTTTACTTTGTCCGAAAGCACCTCCGTCATATCCGTTTTGATAAATCCCGGTGCAATGGCATTTACGGTGATTCCTCTGGATGCAAGCTCCTTTGCCGCAGATTTTGTAAGACCGATGATCCCGGCTTTGGAGGCTGCATAATTGGCCTGTCCCGCATTTCCATGAAGCCCTACCACAGATGCAAGGCTGATGATCCGTCCGCTCCTCTGCTTCAGCATCATTCTTGACACATGCCGGATACAGTTGAACGCACCCTTCAGATTCACATCGATCACCCTGGAAAAATCCTCTTCGCTCATCTTCATGAGAAGTCCGTCCTTTGTGATTCCGGCATTATTCACCAGAATGTCAACTCTCCCATATCTTTGTGCAATAACCCCGAAAAAGTCCCCGCACGCATGGAAATCCGCAACATTGCACTGCATCACGGCGGCATGGCCGCCATCTGCCTCGATTTCTTTTCTGGTTTCTTCCGCCTTATCTGCGGAACCATTGTAATTGATCACTACAAAATTTCCTGCTTTTGCAAGCTCCAGGGCAATGGCTTTCCCGATTCCACGTGCACCGCCTGTTACTACTGCGATTTTTTTATCTGACATATGAATTCCTTTCTGATATCTGAGCCTTCTGACTTCGTGACGTTAATGCACAATTTCCTGGCAGATTTTTTCTGCATCCTCTGCTGTCTGGATATTATATACCTTAACATTTCTGTTGATCTTTCGCATGAATCCGGCAAGAGTTTTTCCCGGACCGATCTCTACGAATGTGTCAACACCCTGACTGATCATATTTTCAACGCTCTGCTGCCAGAGCACAGAAGATGATATCTGTTTTTCCAGGAGTATTTTTGTCTCAGCTGAATCTTTTACGTATTCTGCGGTTACGTTTGTGACATATGGGATCCGAAGCTCGTGAAGTGTTATTCCATCCAGAACTTTTCCCAACTCTTTTCCTGCTGTAGTGAGCATCGCCGAGTGAAAAGGCCCGCTGACTTTTAACGGGATCACCCTTCTTCCTCCGGCTGCTTTCAGTTTCTCAGATGCTTTGGAAACTGCTTCTGCAAGTCCTGTGATCACGATCTGTCCCGGACAGTTATAATTGGCAATGCTTACGTCCGGGATATCTGCGATCACTTCCTCAATCTTCTCTGTCTCCATTCCCATCACAGCTGCCATACTGCCTTTCCCTGACGGAACAGCCTGCTCCATAAGAATTCCTCTTTTTCTTACCACCCTGATGGCATCCTTTGGTTCCATACCGCCCGCAGCTTCGATGGCACAGTATTCACCAAGGCTTAAGCCTGCAGTCACATCCGGGTGAAGGCCCATTTCCTCAACCACTTTTTCCATTGCAAGGCAGGTCGTGACAAGTGCCGCCTGTGTGTATTCGGTAAGATCAAGCCGGTCATTTTCCTCGAAGCAGAGGGCCTTCATATCCAGATCAAGCCACTCACTGGCAGAATCAAAAACTTTTTTTGCTGTGTCGTATTTTTCATAGAAATCTTTTCCCATCCCGGCTTTCTGCGCGCCCTGGCCCGGAAAGATAAATGCTGTTTTTCCCATTTCATTATTCCTCCACAAGAAAACCGTGATTTCTTACAGCTTTCCTGGTTTCTGCGATCAGTCTTTTCATCAGTTCTTTACAGGTCGGCACATCCTTTACCATTCCTGCGATCTGGCCGGACATGACACTTCCGGTTTTTACATCGCCGTCTACAACCGCTTTTCGAAGCCCGCCAAGTGTAAGCATTTCCAGCTCCTCAAAGGATGCTCCGGCTGCTTCTTTTTCCAGATATTCCTTTGTCATCGGATTTCTTAAGGTACGGACCGGATGACCTGTGGTACGGCCGGTTACTCTTGTATCTATGTCCTTTGCCTTCAGAAGAAACTGCTTGTAGTTCTCATGGACATTACATTCCTCTGTTGCCACGAAACGTGTTCCCATCTGTACGCCCTCTGCCCCCAGCATAAAAGCAGCTGCAATCCCACGGCCGTCTGCGATTCCTCCGGCTGCGATCACCGGAATCTCCACTGCATCTGCAACCTGTGGTACCAGTGCCATGGTCGTTGTTTCTCCGATATGTCCGCCGGACTCCGTTCCCTCTGCTACAACGGCATCTGCACCGCAGCGTTCCATTCTTTTTGCCAGAGCTACGGATGCAACAACCGGAATGACCTTCACCCCGGCTTTTTTCCAGGCTTCCATATATTTCTCCGGGCTTCCTGCACCTGTTGTTACGACCTTTATCCCTTCGTCTATTACGATCTCTGCAACCTCATCTGCATTTGGGCTCAGGAGCATGATATTCACACCAAAGGGCTTATTTGTCAGTTTTTTCGCTTCGCGGATCTGCCCGCGCACCCATTCTGCCGGGGCATTGGCCGCCGCGATCAGCCCAAGCCCGCCTGCCTCGGATACCGCTGCCGCAATGTGATGGTCTGCCACCCAGGCCATACCGCCCTGGATAACGGGATATTCGATGCCAAGTAATTCTGTAACTCTTGTTTTCATTTTTACCTCCGGAAAATTCTGATTCATTTATTCTCTGTCCGCTGATGCTGACCTGCATTTCAATATTCGATCAGGCTTGCTCCATATGTCAGCCCGCCGCCGAACCCTGCAAGCACCAGCCTGTCACCTCTTTGCAGTCTTCCGCTTTTTTTCATCTCATCCAGAAGGATCAGAAGGCTTGCAGAAGATGTATTGCCATATCTGTCCATATTCATGGGAAATTTGGAAATGTCCTCGCCTATGCGTCTTGCCGCGGAACGGATGATCCTCTCATTTGCCTGATGGAGCAGATAATAGCGGATATCTTCGCATGGAACCTTTTCTCTGGAGAGAAGATTTTTTACCGCTTCCGGCACTTTCGATACCGCAAAGGTAAAAACTTCCTTTCCGTTCATCTGTATGTAGGTTTCCTTGGCTTTCGGATCCGTCTCATAGCAGATCTGATTTCTGCTTTTCAGGGTCAGTGCGCTGCCCTTTTTCCCAATGGACTGTGTTACCTGGGCATATCTGCCGCCTTCCTCTGCCTTCAAAACGACCGCCCCGGCTCCGTCCCCGAAAAGAATGCAGGTGCTTCGGTCTGTCCAGTCCGTTAAACCAGACAGTTTCTCTGCGCCGATCACAAGTGCTGTCCGGTAAATTCCCTGTGACAGATAAGCCTGGGCCGTATTCAATGCCAGAAGAGAGCCTGTACAGGCTCCGTTCAGATCAAAACAGGCAGCATTTTCCGCACCGATCTCTTCCTGTACCCTGCATGCCACACAGGGCATGATATCAGATGGCGAAATAGTTGCCACAATAATAAGATCGATCTCATCCGCTTTCATATCTGCATCTTCCAGTGCCATCCGTGCGGCTTTCGAAGCCATTGTCGCAGTGTCCTCATTCTCCCCGGCAATATGCCGCTGCACCACCCCGGTTCTTTCCCTGATCCACGCATCACTGGTGTCCACCATCCTAGCCAGTGCATTGTTATCCCACACCCTGGCCGGTGCCCAGGAACCTGTCCCATATATTTTTCCTGTCATATTTTTCTCCATGATATCTGTTGTCAGGCAGCCTGTAAACAGTATCTGTAAAAATCTGTACTGCTGTCCTCTGAATTACTTTTTGTTTTAAATATTTTGATTATCAAATTATATCATTATAAAACTATTTGTCAAGATGGAAATATATATTGATTTGGTATTGCCGGAATTTTGTGCTATGATTGTAAGACTATTATAGAAAGAGAGAGTGAGTGATAAGAAATGAAAAAGAACACGATTCTTCGGGTGAGCTTCTATATTGCCGGACTTCTGATCCTGGCACTGGGAATCATCCTGAACACGAAATCAGGCCTGGGCTTTGCACACAGACTGATCGGCATCGGTCTTGGAACTGTAGTCGCCGTCCTTGGTGTAGGGCAGGCGTGGAGTACTGATCTCCACTTCCACCCGGCAGCTTCACCGGAATACCGGCCGCAAATCTGAATTTTCTTTTTTATGATGGTTATCCCTCTACAATTCGTGATAATACGGGCAGATATCCTCATAATGTCCGTCCTTCATACGGAATCCCTTCGGGATCACGCCAAGCTGGGTAAATCCCAGTCTCTCATAGAGATGTCTTGCATGGACATTACATGCCACGACCGCATTAAACTGCAGCACACCAAAGCCATGCTCTTTTCCCTGTACCAGGCAGTCGGATACCAGTTTTTCTCCGATGTGAAGACCTCTGGACTCTCTGCTTACCGCATAGCTGGCGTTACAGATATGTCCACATCTTCCGATGTTGTTCGGATGAAGGATGTAAAGGCCGTAAACCTTTCCACTCTCCTCGTCCACTGCTGCAGCTGTATAAGTCTGCCCCGCAAAGAAAGCTTTTCCGGTTTCCTCATTCAGACATTCTTCCTGTGGAAAAGCCACTCCATCTTCCACTACCTCATTCCAGATCCGGATCAGCTCCGGAAGATCTTTTTCTTCATATTTTCTTACTGTAATATTCATGATAATTGTCATTCCTCCTCTCCGGGCAGCCTCCCGGACTTTAAAACAGACACGCATTCTTTTCTGCGTGATTCTCATTTCATCAGTCTGATAACCTGCTCTGCGGTATCTGCCAGATTCCGTTTTGCGTTTTCATTTTTCATGGCTTCTTCCAGAGTTACCACGCCACGAAGAATCGGGAAAAACGCATCGATTCCCGCATCGTTGCAGGCTCTTGCGTCACGCTGTACGGCACCGGCAAAAGCGATCACTTTTTTGCCGTATTTCTTGGCAAGCTTTGCAACACCTACCGGAGCTTTTCCCATGGCTGTCTGTCCGTCCATACGACCCTCACCTGTAATCACCAGGTCTGCGTCTCTGATATAGTCCTCAAGTTTTGTCTCATCCAGCACGATGTTGATTCCGGATTCCAGAACTGCATCGGTAAATGTCAGGAACGCAAATCCCATTCCACCGGCTGCCCCTGTTCCCGGATACTCCGGGTCTGCTTTCGGGAAACGCTCTTTTGCAAGCTTTGCGTAAGCACCCAGCCACTGATCCATATCTCTGATCATCTCCGGTGTGGCACCCTTCTGCGGTCCGTAGATGGCACTGCATCCCAGCTCTCCGCAAAGAGGATTTGTTACATCGCAGGCAACGCGGAATTTACATTCTGCAAGCTCCGGGATCACATAGGCATCTGTGATCTCTGCGATATCTTCCAGTCCTCTTGCGCCCGGAAGGACCTGTTTTCCATCTTTGTCAAGAAATGCATAGCCAAGTGCCTGAAGCATTCCCACACCACCGTCGTTGGTAGCACTTCCGCCGATACCGACGATAAATCTGCGACAGCCTTTTTCGATGGCATCTTTGATCACCTCACCGACACCGTAGGTTGTGGTATAAAGAGGATTTCTTTTTTCATCCGGAACCTGTGTGATTCCTGCTGCACCGGCCATTTCGATCACTGCGGTCTTTGTGCTTTCGATGATACCGTACTCACAGATCACCGGCTCGCCAAGAGGTCCTGTGACTTTTACATGTTCTGTTTTTCCGTTCATTCCTGCAACAAGAGCCTCTACGGTTCCCTCTCCGCCGTCGGCCAGCGGCCTTACCTGAACCTCAGCGTCTGTGTATACACGATGGATACCCTCTGCTGCCGCAAAGCCGGCCTCCATGGAGGTCATACTGCCTTTAAAAGAATCAATTGCCGTTACTACCTTCATTTTATCTTCCTCCTGTGAGATTTTTTTAATTAAACGGATATTCTCATTCTTTTTCTTATTGTTTCATGTTCTACGCATCCGAAATAAAAATGCTTATTTACGTATCATGCGGATAAAAATACCCGTATTCTCTACTTGCTTCTCTTCTTAATCATAATAAAATCAAGCTTGAATGTACATATTATATGTACTGTATTTTTTCTTTATTTTCATATTTTTTTGTTATATATAACAGTTCGAAATTGAACCTCGGAAATTCATATGCTATACTGAATCAAAGAAAAATACAGTTCTATGAAGCGAATAAGAGGAGGAACCTATGATCACTCACATCAGCCACACCCTTGCCCAGCAGATCGTCAACACCATCAAAGATGTCTGCAGCTACGATATCAATTTCATCAATCCATCCGGCACCATTATCGCAAGCACCAACTCTGCCCGGATCGGGACTTTTCATGAGATCGGCCGGAAAGCGGCCGTAACCGGTAATACCATCGAGGTGGCAGAATCTGACAGCTTTACAGGAACCAGACAGGGGATCAATATGCCCCTTTATCACGAAGACCGGCTTCTGGCCGTGATCGGGATCACCGGCTCCCCGGAAAAAGTCCGCAAATATGCTTTTCTGGCCCAGCGCATCACCAGCCTTCTGATCCGGGAACAGGAGCTCAGTCAGTACAGCAGGCAGCAGGCGGACAAAAAACAGTTCGTTATCAGTTCTCTGCTGCACGGCGACACTCAGAATCCGGAATATCTCTTGAAATGCCTGAAAGAATTTCAGATCGATCCGGACACGCCAAAACGACTGATCCTGATCCATACGTACCCGGAAACTCACAACACAGGTTCCGGCATGGGATCTGTTCTTTCGGAGCATCAGATCCAGAATTTTTTCAAAACTGCCGGGTTCACCCTGTACGCTTTCCGCTATCCAGGTGACTATCTCGCAGTTACAGACAGTTCCGGTTTTTCTGCCCTCTCAGGAAGGCTTTGTAATTTTGCAAAAAAACACACGGATGCTCTGTCCGTTTCAGTTGGCCGGTCTGTATCTCTGTATCAGCTTGGCATTTCCCTGACTTCTGCTGAAACTGCCCTGCGGAGCCTTAGCTTTCACCAGTCTCTTACTGACCATGCCTGTACAGAAAATTATGCAGTTTTTGACGATCTCACTCTGGAAATTGTTCTCTCCTCCGTGTCTCCGGAAGACCGTGAAGAATTTTCCCAAAAAACCATTTGTCAGCTGTCTCCGGATGAAAAGGAACTTCTGCGAACTTATTTTTCCCTGGAAATGTCCCTGGCCGACACCGCAGAGAAACTTTTTCTCCACAAAAATACTCTTCAATATAAATTAAACCACATTTATAAAAGATGTGGTCTTAATCCCCGGAAATTCCGGGATGCTGTTCTGTTGTATCTGGCACTGGAAATGGAATAAACGACCCGTTTTCTCCCTGCACTGATCATCCAATTATCCCCTCACGTGAAATCCTGACTCCTCCTTCAGCGGGATCTCCCTCGATTCGATTCCCTCAATCTCCACGAAATTCTGCCGGGAAAGCCGCTCAACCATCTCCCGGATCTCCTCTCTGGTTCCCTGAAGCTCCATCTCCACGCGGTCATCCCAGAGATTTTGCACCCATCCGGTCAGACCCATGCCCTGTGCGATATAATAAGAGCGGTAACGAAAGCCCACTCCCTGAACTCTTCCTGAAAAATAAAAATGTTTTCGAATTTTTTCCATATGGCACCTCGTATCTTCTGTCTCAATATTCCGTCTCTGTATCTCCACCCAGGAATCGCCCACATCTTCTGCAGGAATATCCTGTAACGATTATATAATAATTCTTTATAAGTTGTAAAGTTATATCCTTCTGTCTATTGGAAACCGCAAACATCTGCGTTATAATGGTTTTTATCAGAATAAAACGAAAATCACTTTCTTTTGCAGAAAATATTTTCAACAAAATTTAA
>CAVIGE010000029.1:0-29496 GCA_963642325.1 Prevotella sp. CAG:279 | reverse complement strand
TTACAAAGCTCCGAAGTAACTCTCTCTGATTTGCAATGCTGTTGCTCTCTGACTTCGCCCCGCCTTCTTCCATATCATCTTTCGATAATCGAAGATACAGTGCAGCATCGTATAGATCTGGCATATTCATTTGCATCTGTTCCATTTTACATCGCTCACGGCCCACCTAATACATCAACTCCGTCCTTTTTCTCAGATAATCACCAAGGGCATCTGTGGCATCCATTTCTCCGGTCATTTCCACAACCACTACATACCCTTCATTTATGTGAGCATACGGCTGACCGCCGGATTTATCCAGAAAAATTTCCACTTTTTCAGAGATAGCTTTATCCATATCAGGAATTAAATCTTCAATGTCCTTTAACTGCTCCAGATTAACACTGGAATCTATTACTGACTGATTCACCATGATGCTCACCTCTTTTCCAACATATTCTTTGTATAAGTCGTCCTATACCTGCAATTTTCCGGACCGCATCACCTTATCTTTCTTCCTCTTTTCTCCAGTTATCCAGATATCTATAGCATTTTATATTCTGTTCAGCGTATTGGCTTCCATTCGTATAATCTGTTGCCAGCGTTACGTCTGACCTCTATCGGAGTATTTCTGAATGCTGGCAGCTTCTTCGCAAACTTATCAGCCGTTTCCGGAGTATCTTCGACGCTTGCCTGTAAAATCGTTACTGTTCAGGGGTGTGCTGGACTTGAGAAAACCGATGGTGTAGACTGATAACAGTCAAAGCCATCGTTTTTCTTTATCCGAATATCCTGGACACTCTGTCAAATATATTCTCTGGTTCTTCCAAGCGCAGCAAAACAAGCATGCTCATGCATTGGCAGAGATAATCGATACTTTCGAAACTCCAAATGTCACGGCCTGCGCCTGTTTCCGCTTATAATTCCTTAGAAGCCTTTCCGCTTCGTTATTAGTAGCAGATATCCGGAGATCATATAAAAATAGCAGATGATTCTGATAACTGGCCTGCTCATCCACCCGTTGGTATGTGGTTCAATTATGGGGTTCTCAATGATTTTATGAAAGAATGGATTCTCAGGAAAAACGAACTGAAATCTGGTCAGATTACTGTCTCTCACTTTCTTCCCATCCTGATTCTGAAATGTGATGTGCTTCCGTTTCTCTGTCCAGTTTACTTTCCACCCGAACTGTTTCATTTTTTCTATAAACTTTTCCTTACTGATACAATTTTCCAATGCTTTTAACACTGCCATTGTCTTTTTCTGCTATTCTGTTTTTGTAAAATTATTCCTTGCTGTCAATCTGTTTTCCTGTTACTGCTATTTTATAGACATTTAAAAACTGTCTACAAAATCCAGTGCTGCATCCATATCTGCCTCTTTCTCCCAGTCCAGATTATCTTCTGTAATCTCACCATCTTTTTTACGTCATTGCTACAAGTCTTTCTTTCCATATCATTTTGAATCCACCCCGGGCAGATTTTCTTCAAAATCATGGTGAAAGTGCTTCGTTTCTGTGTTTGGAAAATGAACGGAAACACTTGATTTTACGGACTTTCTTCAATGTAACCTTATTATAACGTCCTCCCCCCATCCCACCTCCACATTCGGATACCGGTCATATCCGCCTAACGGCTGTGCACCTCTCCTGAGATATGCTTTCACCTTCTCCCCATATAGAAACGGATCATTTCCTTTAATGATTCCCCATTCCATGAGCAATGCTGCGCTTCCGCTGACGAAGGGTGCGGCAAAAGAGGTTCCTGTGACGGTGGCGTAGCCGCCGCCTGGGGACGGAGCAGTGATGGATACGCCAGGAGCCACCAGGTCTGGTTTCTGAACCGGGAGATACCGGCTTCCCCTGCCGGAAAAATCCGCATAGGTGTTCAGTCTGGAATCGTAGGCTCCTACAGAAATAACTTTTTCAGCGGTTGAAGGAATTGTCAGGGTTCCCACAGCCCGTGGAACATAAAATCCTGTTCCACGGTTCAGTACATTTCCTCCTGGCAGCCAGAGAAAATACTGACCGGAACGGACACGTTTTCCACTTAACAGAATTTTCCAGACACCACTGTCCACATAATCATCCACAGGAATAAAATCTATATAGATTTCCTGGGACAACTGATATGGCCCTGGTTTTCCGTAATAAATCAGAAGTTCCGTATTTTCCAGACGATGCCTCTGTGCTCCCAGCCGTTCATACAATGGTCCGAGACGCTCTCCCGAAGGACTTTCCAGATAAATTTCCAGTTCATCCTCATAATCTTTCCACAGCTGCACATTCAATGTCGGTTCAAACGCCCCTGCTGCCAGCTGTATCTGCTCCGTTTTTCCCGATTCCAGCACACCGCCTGCATGCCATGGCTGGCCTCCATTATTCCCGGTTCCCGTAACGATCACAGTTCGCCCCATAGCTGCAACGGTATCGATATAATTCTCCAGAAGGGAATCGCCCTTATGGGAACCATAATTATTCCCAAAACTCAAATTGATCACCAACGGCCGGTTCAGTTCCAGTGCCTTTTTCATCAGATAATCAATTCCCTGTATCAGTTCCGTTGTCCTTGGAAAAGAATTCTCCCTGGGAATTCCCATCTTCACTACCAGCAGATCACTTTCATAGGCAACGCCTCGGTTGAGTCCCTCCGAGGCTCTGCCATTTCCTGCCGCGATCCCCAGAACTGCCGTCCCGTGGCCACTGGTATCCACAGACGGAACAAGACGCCTGCCCTGGTTTTCTCCAAGTGCAAGCGCCTCATTGATTTCTTCTTTTGTATATTCCGTTCCTGTCATATATCCCTGTGGTGGCCGTCCTGGAATATTTTGATCCCACACTGAAAGAATCCTGCTGCCGCCATCCTCAGTCCGAAAATCCGGGTGAAAATAATCAACGCCGGAATCCACGATTCCCATGAGGATTCCCATCCCTGTCAGAGTCCCTGCACCAGTCTGTAAGGAATGGATACAGCTGGCTGTTTTTCCCTGAAATACTTCAAAATACAGCTGCTTCGGTTTTTCCATAAAGATCACTTTTTCCCGGTCAGAATAACGGTCGATTTCTGATTCCCGCAGGGTGACAACCGCATAATTTCCAAGAAGTGGTACTGCCTGTATCCCATTTCCGGCCAGTTCGCTCTCAGCTCCTGTATATTTCACGATCACCTCCCAGGTTTTCTGCATCGGGTCATATCCCACATTCAGGTTTTCAGATTTTTCCCTTTCTTCTGCTGTGGCATCTGTTGCAAGATTTAGCAGATTGTCGAGTTTCTGATCTGGCATGAAAGCAGCCCTTTTCTGACGATCCCTTGATATATTATATACCGGCATTTTCACATGTAGTGTATCATTTTTTTCTTGACTTCTTTATGGCTCTTCCACTTCAGCTTATTATCGTGGGTCCTCTCGCAAGACTGATATTCCGAACATTGTTTATCAAACGCGGGGATGCGAAATGTATGGATGAAAATCAGAAAAACAGGTGAACCGCCATGGAGGCGGAAGATGCGGCAAACTTACGCATCTTCTGCCTCCATTTCTCTCTGAATCTCTTCCTCACTGTCTGCCATGGCCTGAAGTGTCATGGTAAGAAGTTTTGTGAGGTCCCAGCCAAGCTGATCTGCGCCGCGCTGGATCACCTCTCTGGAACAGCCGGCTGCAAAGCCTTTACTCTTGTATTTCTTTTTCAGGGATTTCAGCTCCATGTCCCTGGTGCTCCTGGATGGACGCATGTAACCATGAGATACCAGCTCATGGATAATATCTTCGCCCACACCAGCCTCACGCAGAAGCTCTGGAGCCTTCAGGCAGTGCTCGTCCGGATAAAGCTCGAAATCGATATCATGGAGCAGTCCTACAATGCCCCAATACTCTGCATCATCGCCATATCCCAACTCTTTTGCATACCATTTCATTACGGCTTCTACCGTCAGCGCATGCTGAATGTGAAAAGGATCCGCAAATCACACCCTTTTTCCCTTCCTGAGATACAGCATGCATCCAAGGCACAGCACCAGCTGTAAGATTGAGGAAAATGGCGTTGCCAGTCCGATATCAAACAGCGTTGCACCGGCCCTTCGGCTCATGATCCATGACACCGGGACCCGCACACAGAAAGCACCGATAATTCCCTGGAGCATTACAAACTTCGTCATGCCGATTCCATTGTAGAAACCAATGTAACAGAAAAAGATTGCCGTAAACATGCAGTCGATCGCATATGCCCTTAAATAATCTGCTGCCGCCTCGATAACCAGGGCATCGGATGAAAAAATCCCTGCCAGCACATTTCCGTGGAAAAAAGACAGGAAAAACATTCCGACGCCAATGACAAAAGAAACAGCCACTCCACAGTGCAGGGCTTTTTTTGCACGGTCCATGCGTCCTGCTCCGTAATTCTGAGCCACAAAAGCAGAGATAGACTGCATAAAAGCAGAGGAGATCAGCATGATAAACGCACAGACCTTTTCTGCCACACCAACCCCTGCCGATGCGGTTACTCCCATGGAATTCACAATGGCCAGGATGATCAGAAATGAAACACTTACCAGAAGATCCTGCAAGGCGATCGGTGCGCCAAGACCAACCATTTTTCGAAGAGTCCGGCCATGGACCCCGATATCTGTTCTGTGGATTTCAAAAGGCAGCTCTTTTTTGCGGATAACGCCAAAGGAAACGATCACACTGATGATCTGTGCAAATACTGTTGCAGATGCCGCTCCTGCTGTTCCCATCTTAAATCCGGCACAGAGGATCAGATCCCCCGCAATATTAAATACACAGGCAATGGCAACTGTGAGAAGAGGTGTCCTGGAATCTCCGATCCCCCTGAAAATACAGCCGATCAGGTTGTACGCCACGATCACCAGCATACCGCCGCCGCAGATCCGCACATAAGCTACTGTTTTGTCAAAAGCCTCCTCGGGTGCATTCATAATGCTGCTTACCTGTGGTGCAAAGATCACCAGCACAGCTGTCATAATAAGCGCGATCACCGCAAACATTACAATCGCAGTACCAACAGTACGTCCACCCTGCTTCCGCTCTCCACAGCCGATCTGCTGTCCCAGAAGCACCGTGGTTCCCATGGCAAAGCTGCTGACAAGGTTCGTCAGTGTCATCATGATCTGCGATCCTGTAGAAACTGCCGAAACATCCGCAGACGAAGCAAATTTCCCAACGATCAGAAGATCCACCGCTCCGTACATGGCCTGCAGAAAAAGTGCCAGAAGAACCGGAAGCGCAAACAGGATCAGCGGCTTCAGGATCTTACCCTGTGTGAATGTGTTGTTTTTTTCCATTTTTCATCCCCCTTTTTGTAATCAAGAAAGAAACCTGCTTTGCAGGCTTCCCCGCCTGCGGCGGGTCGCCTTGCGCGACATCTACCTCTCCGCCGCAGTGCGCTCCTGCCCGGAGGGCTTTTTTTATATCATAGAACATTACGGAGTAATTTCCTGTGATATAAAAAAGGCTGGACAAGCAACAGGCATCTCAGCCTGTCATCTTATCCAGCCATTGTTTCTATCGAACAATCAACCCTCCGATGAGCATTCACAGTATACTATATTCATTTTTTTACGTCAACATGATTTTTACATCCTACCACGTCCGTATATCTTCTTTCCCTCCTATGACTCCGAGATTTTTCCCCATTTCATTCTGGCCGACATATCCGTAAGTTTCTCATGTCAGTCTCCCCCGGCTTCTGCCATATTCACCGCCCTGACACCCTTCTTGGGTAAACACCCGTATTCCTGTCTGTGTATCCAAAATGCTGACTCCGCTTAAAAGCTTAAAAACTTTTCTTGTGATAGTATTCCCAAGTCTCGATTTCAGCGGCATGTTTTTTCCCACATTCCGCACACCAAGGATCATCAACCTCTCATCCGGTTTGTACGCCGGTATGATCACAACTGACCTGTTTTCACCTCATCTCCTGTAAAAAATCTCTGCAACATCTCGCGGCATTTATACTTTTATATCCATCATGTCTTCAAAAAACAGCCTCCTGGTTTCTCTTATCTTCTTTCCTTCATCAACTGCATTCCCAACACCAGTGCCAGTCCCACAAGTGCCGCCAGGATCTGAAAATTCCCAATTCCCATCACCGGCTGCGGAACTTTCAGTGTAGCCGGACCCTGCATGATCGCATAAAATGAACCGATCATCATTCCAAGAATGGCATATACGGACTGAGTACGGAATTTTTTCAGGCAGACCTGGATTCCTTTTACTACAGTAACTGCTCCTGTCAGCACGCCAAATCCAAAAAATATCAGAAGTGGCAGATAGGAAAGGTTCAATCCGAGAAGTCCTCTTACAGCCGTGATCACCGGAATATACGCACCGAAGATCAGAAGCAGTGTGGAACCTGAGATTCCCGGAAGAAACATAGCTGAGATTGCAATCATACCGATAAAAAACAGCCGGATCCCGGTTCCAATCTGGAACTGTCCAAGATCCATGGAAGCTGCTCCGGTTCTTCCATTGAGCCATGCGATCCCGGCTACGATAAGAATCCCTGCAATACAGAACCCGATTCCCTTCATGATATTCCGGGAACCACCGAAGCTTTCTTTTTCCTCCCGGATGATCAGCGGAATGGAACCAGCGATAAAACCCATAAACAGAGAACTGACTGTGTAGATATGACTTTCAAACAGCGATGACAGAAGAAGCACTGCCAGCACCATGCCTGTCACCCATCCCACACCAAGCTTCGCCAGATAAGCAAAAGCACTCTTCTTTTTTTCCATCTTTCCAAATACAAAATCATTGATAGAACCGATAAACCGGTCATAAAATCCTAAAATAAATGCGACTGTTCCGCCGGACACACCCGGCACACTGTCTGCCAGTGCCATACAGAATCCGTTCATTCCTTCCCTTAACATATTAAAAAACCTCCTGTCTGTTTTCTGTGATTATCATAATCAACAGTCTTAAACAGACAGAAGGTATCTTTCTAAATAATATCTAAACTCTTGTTAATTCGTATTTTACAGAACCGCCATCATAATGGTTCCCACCAGGATACACACTAACCCAAACGCCGCCTTCTTCGTAAGTTTTTCCTTAAATACCACCCAGGAAAAAGCAATGGTAACAAGAATGCTCAGCTTATCAATAGGCACAACCACACTTGCCGGGCCATCCTGCAGGGCACGGTAATAGCACAGCCAGGACGCTCCGGTGGCAAGTCCGGACAGTGCGATAAATCCCAGCTCTTTTTTCTCAATGCCATGTAATTCTTTCTGTTTTCCCTTGAGAAAAACCATCAGCCAGGCCATCACGATCACCACGGTAGTACGGATCGCTGTTCCCAGATTGGAATCAATTCCCACAATTCCAATCTTTCCGAGAATCGCAGTAAGACTTGCAAATACTGCGGAAAGTACAGCGTAAACCAGCCATTCTTTTCCGTTTTTGTCCTCTGCTTCTCCATTTCCTTCTTTCCTGGTAATCATGAGCATGGTTCCCACACCAATAAGAACCACGCAGATACCTTTGACCGGTGTCAGACCTTCATGAAGAAAGCTCAGTGCCAGAAGGATTGTCAGGATCGTGCTGGACTTATCAATGGGAACAACTTTGTTGATGTCACCTTTCTGCAAGGCATGAAAATAGCACAGCCAGGATGCCCCTGTGGCAAGTCCGGACAAAACCAGAAACAGAAGCGTTTTTCCGCCTACCTCGGTAATTCCGGACCAGGTTCCTGTGACCAGAACCATCAGCCAGGAAAACAACAGCACCACCACTGTACGGATGGCCGTCGCCACATCTGAATCTGTCTTTCTGATACCGCATTTTGCAAGGATCGCCGTGATTCCCGCAAAAAACGAAGAACCGACTGCAAAAAGTACCCACATCTTTCCCATCTCCCTCGTATGTTTTTATTTATTCAAGCGGTACCCCGCTCCCCATACCGTTTCCAGGAGCTTCGGATTTTTGGGATCATCCTCGATTTTTTCCCGGATACGGTTTATGTGTACCATTACTGTAGCACTGTCGCCCACATAATCATAGCCCCAGATTTTTTCGAACAGCCTTTCCCTGGAAAAAACAATGTTGGGATTCATTGCCAGAAATTTCAGAAGCTCGAATTCCCGGTTTGCAAAACGGATTTCTGTATCTCCCTTAAAAACTTTCCAGCTGTTTACCAGAATGCGAAGGTTATGCACCTGAATCTCCTCGGAAGCATCCGGCCCTTTATTGGCAAATTTCTCCACCATACGCTGATACTGGCGTAAGTTTGCATTCACCCTTGCCACCAGCTCCGCAGGATCAAAAGGCTTGGAAATATAATCATCCGCTCCCAGTCCAAGGCCACGCACTTTATCTACCGATTCTGTGCGTGCAGTTACCATAAGAATGGGGATATCCACTTTATCACGGATCTCACGGCAGATCTGGTAGCCGCTTTTTCCCGGAAGCATCAGATCCAGAAGTACAAGATCAAACTGCTCCTCCTCTGCGATCTGTGCCGCATCCATCCCATCTGACAATATCTTCGTCGCAAAACCGGAAGCCTGGAGATAGGCCTCCTCGATCATACTGATATCCGGATCATCTTCTATAATCAGGATTTTTTTACTGTCCGCCATCTTTTTCTCCCTTCTGGGCTTCTGCCAAAGCTCCTGCTGCCGGAAATTCCATCCGCACCACAAAACCGTCCGCATTTTCACCACGGACACTTCCGCCCATTGCCTCCACAAGATATTTTACAATATAAAGACCAAGGCCGTTTCCTTCTTTTCTGTTTCTGGATTCATCGCCTCTGTAAAATTCATCAAATACATATGACAGTTTCTCTTCCAGAACCCCCACACCATTATCACGGAAACAGATCTCCACACCGCCTTCCGTTCTTTTCAGAGAAAGAACAGCTTTCAGCAGATCCCGTTCCGCATACTTCCGGCTGTTTTCCAGAAGATTGTCAAAAATACGCTGCAGCTGTTCCGGGTCAACGTTGATATCCAGATAAATATCTCCCGTTTCCACCTGCATCTGCTCTTTCTCCTTATCCAGAAGTTCCTGCTTTCCTTTTACATAATTTCGGATAAAATCCGCAATCTCTATTCTCTGAACAGAAAAGGGCATATTTCCTGTCTCGATCTTTGAAACATAAAACAGCTGGTTCAGAAGTCTGTCCATATCTCCGGTCCGGCGGTAAGCTGCCTGCAAAAATTTTTCCTGCATTTCCGGAGTAGCTGCAATCCCATCCATAAGACCTTTGATGGTTCCCCGGATAGCCGTAAGAGGAGTACGCAAGTCATGGGAAATCCCGGCAATCATATCCGTCCTCGCTTTTTCATATTTCCGGTTCTTCTCCTGCTCGCGCAAAATATGCTCCTGCATGTGGTTAAATGTGATACATACATCCTCAAATTCCGCATCCCCTACATACCGGATCTCCGTACTCAGATCGTTATGTTTGATGCGGTCTGCACCCTGAGCAAGAAGCTCCAGAGGCTCCATGATATTTTTCTCCAGATTCCTGGTAAAGATCTGACTGATCAGAAGCAGCGCAAGAATACAAATGATTCCATCCGCACCAAATAAAAGAATAAACTCATTTCTATGAATCGTCCAGGTTTCCAGAAAATCGTCCAGATCACCGAGAAACTCCTGTCCGTCCCGATACTGGTTTTCCACATTATCAGAATCCGAATAATTCGATGCACCGCTTCCGTCAATAAGATCTTCTATGGATGTCTTCAGCTCTTTTTCCACTGATTCCGCATAAATCTTTACCACCACCAGATTAATAGCCAGAAAGATCAGAAGCGTCACCAGTACCATCCGTGCATTTGAAAGAAAAATTCTTCTTTTTACAGTTCCCTTTTCCATCTTTTATCCTCCTGCAGACATTTTTGTTCACTTTCCCTTATAGCACCAACTGCTAAAAGATCTGCGGATTAAAGCTAAACAATTTCTAAACAATATGCAAAAGCCGGAGTAATCTCTTCTCCATCATAGCACAAAACCCGTTACTCTTCACTCCATTCTCAGTACACGGGTTCAAAATTTTCCAAGATATCATTGACACAAATTCTTATTGCGTTATAATGTTAGTTGCGGCTAATCTTGTCAGATATACATTTTCCAATATTTTACCACAGATAACTGCTGTTATATTTTTATGGAGGAATCATGCCACTGAATTTAGCGGAAACAGACATCGACTATACGATCCAGAAAGAAAGCAAAATCGGTATTAATCAGGATTTTGCAAAAATGATCATCGTGCAGGTCTGAAGAGCCTGCTCAATTTTATTTATACGAAACAAGGAGATTTATTTTACCTATGAAAAAAGAAAAAAGCGTACTTCGTCTCGATGAATTCATTATTATCCAGCAGAATACATCCCTCGCAGAGCTTCAGCACATGGCTCATAAGCTGGATACCCTTGTACAGGAATACAATACCCGGACTACTCTTCCTCTGGGCTATGCGATCGGATACGAAGTCAGCTTCCAGAACCACTACTTTATGATGGAAGATCTGATAAACGCAGCCGACCAGAAGATGTATCAGGACAAAGCAGACAAAAAGGCCGCCGCGATCAAAAAGCTCTCTGCTGAAACACGCCCCTGTAATACCGTGATTTCCACCATGTCCTCAGAGGCTCTTTTCGAAAAGATCCGGCAGATAAAGGAGTGCACCGGAACTGCCCATTCCCTTGCCCTGATTTCCACAGATGTCAAAAATTTCCATTACATTAACGACAAATACGGATTTTCCCTTGGGAATGAAATCCTGAATATTGTCTATGAAGAACTTGCCGGAGCATCCTTCACTGTATTTACCACCCGGATCTTTTCGGATGTATTTGCTACGATCGCAGACACCACAGATCTTACCAGCGAAGCATTTCTCGCCCAGATCAACACCCTGGATCAGAGGATCAGCAAACGGATGAGGAACAGTTATCATGTAAACTTTTTCCGTACAAGCTCGGGTATCTGCTTTATCCCGGATACAAAAGCTTCCCCTGAGAATATTCTTTCCTGTGCAAATGTGGCAAGACGTCTTTCGAAAAAAACGATCACTCCCTGCTGCATCTACTCGGATGAGATCGACCGCCAGGAAAAAATGTATGCCGAAATTCTTCATTCCTTCCATCAGGCATTAAAAAATGAAGAATTCCAGATTTATTTTCAGCCCAAAGTAGCACCTGAGGATGGCAGGATCTCCAGTGCTGAAGTTCTCGTCCGATGGATCCACGATGGAAAAATGCTCTGGTCCCCGGCTGTGTACATCCCCCTCTTTGAGCAGAACGGTTTTGTCATCAGCCTGGATTATTATGTATATGAAAAAACCTTCCGGTGGCTTCAGAAATTTTCCGGATATCTTCCCAAGGATTTCCGGCTTTCCCTGAATGTGTCGCCGCTGCATTTTGAAGAACCTGATGTTTTTGTAAAAAAAATCTGCGAGCTACTCCGTACTTATCAGGTGAACGCCTCTCAGCTGACTTTTGAGATCACGGAATCCACTTATGTTGACAATACCGAAACCGTCAACCGGGTGATCCGCAGTCTGAAGGAACAGAATATACAGATTTCCATGGATGATTTCGGTTCCGGTTATTCCTCTTTAAATACGCTGAAGGATCTGCTGTTCAATGAAGTAAAGATTGACCGGAAATTCCTTGGCGATTCCCTTACAGAGAATGCAAAAATCGTTCTCCAGGAAGTGTTCCACATGCTGAAGCGTATGGGAAAATCCATCGTATGTGAAGGCGTGGAGACAGAAGAGATCGCACAATTTTTGAAAGAAGAAGGCTGCGATGAGATCCAGGGCTTTCTCTATTACAGGCCAATGTGTGAGGAAGATTTCGAAAAACTGCTCCGGACAACGGCTATATGATGCAGATCATTTCTCCTGCACGTTGATGATCACTTTCATGGTGGTCTCACGGTTCTCATCAATATACTGATAAGCCTTCAGATAATCTCTGAATTTGAATGTCTTTGAGATCAGTGGTCTTAAATGAACCTTTCCTGCATTTACAAGGTCAATGGCATCTACATAATCCTCATGACGGTACATCATGGTGCTCTTGATATCCAGCTCATGGTCATTGGCAACAGCCAGGTCAACGGTTGCCATATCTGCAAATACTGCTACCAGTACGATCACACTGCCTTTTCTCGCATACTGGATGGCCTGTCCCATAGTGATGTTATTTCCGGCACAGTCATAGATCACATCTGCCTTATCCGGACCAAACGCTTCCACCAGTGCCTCTCCGAAGTTTTTCTCTTTTGTGTTTACACAGACATCAATGCCACACTCTTTTGCTTTTGCAAGACGGAGATCGCTGACATCGGTGATCATAACTTTGGCAGCACCCATTCCTTTCGCAGTCTGTGCAACAAGGTTTCCGATAGGGCCTGCACCGATGACAGTAATGTCCATTCCTTTTACATCGCCCATTTGCTTTACTGCATGAACTGCAACTGCCAGAGGCTCAATCATGGCACCTTCTTCATAAGACATTTCTTCCGGGATCGGAGTAACCTTGGAAGCATCCACCGCAAAGTATTCGGAAGCAGTTCCTGTTGTCTGGAATCCCATAACCTTCAGTTCCTCACAGAGGTTATACTTTCCATGGCGGCATGGATAACAGTGTCCGCAGTACACCTGTGGTTCGATAGTTACTTTCTGTCCTACCTTAAATCCTGTCACGTTCTTTCCAAGTTCCGTGATCTCGCCGGAAACCTCATGCCCCTGTGTCACTGGGTATTTGGTAAACGGATGCTTGCCGTGGTATACATGAATGTCCGATCCACAGACACCAATGTTCATAATCTTAACAAGAACCTGGTCATCTTTTACCTCCGGAACCGGTACCTCTCTGAAAATAATCTCTCCTGGATTTGTCATTACCTGCTGAATCATGCCAATTTCCTCCTGACCCTTTTCTTTTTATCATCATTCCTTTTCGATGATTTGTCAATGACATTTCCCGGAAATTTTTACTACTTTTTTGCTTTATTCAGCCTGATATTCCACAGAAAAAAAGTCAATACCAGCGTGTCATTGGCAGATCGTTGTTAATTCCCTTTGTCATAAGGATCTGATGAAGATCGATGATTCCGTTGTGGAAGGTTGCCGCACACGCAGACAGATACAGCTCCCACATACGAAGGAATTTCTCGTCAAACATGGTCTTCTCTGTCTCGAGATTATCGCGGAAATTCTTTTCCCAGTGGAGTAAGGTCTTGTTGTAATGCAGACGGAGATTCTCGATATCCAGAGTATGGAAATTATCTTCTGCCATATGGTTCAGGATCTCTCTTAAACTCGGAACGGTTCCGCCCGGGAAAATATATTTCTTAATCCACGGATCGCCCGGGTGCTCCTTCAGGGCACTGATAAAGTGAAGCAGGAACAGTCCGCCCGGTTTCAGGACTTTCTCCACGCAGTCAAGGAACAGCTGATAATTATCACGGCCAACATGTTCCAGCATACCAACACTGACCACACGGTCAAACTGATACTCTTTCTTCGGCAGGTCACGGTAATCCATCAGCTCGACGGTAAGATAATCTTCCAGCCCCTGCTCTTTGATACGTCTCTGGAATTCCGCATACTGCTCATGGCTTAAGGTGATACCGGTGCCGTGGATCTTGTATTTCTTAGCTGCCTCGATCAGCAGAAATCCCCAGCCACAGCCGATATCCAGAAGACTCATGCCCTCTTTAAGATGTAATTTTTTGAGAATATAATCAACCTTATTTACCTGTGCCTGATACAGCGTATCGTCTTCATGGATGAAATAGCCACAGGAATAACTCATTGTTTCGTCCAGCCACAGTTTATAAAAATCATTTCCGATATCATAATGGCTGGTTACTTCTTTTTCCTGGTTCTTTTTGGATGTGGAACTGAACATGATTTTTTTCAGAGCAGATTCATTGGTAGAAAATTTCCCCATCTGTCCCAGAAAATGATCCAGTGCTTCATAAAGATTTCCCTCGATATCCAGATCTCCCCGCATATATGCCTCGCCCAATGCAAGCGATGTACTTTTCATCAGATCCGCAAGAGGAATCGCTTTCTTAAAATTAACTGTAAATGTAGGTTCGCCCTCTCCGATATGATACTCGGAATTCTTGAACTTTACCAGAAATGGATAGTCTGTAAAACGTTCAAGGAACTGTACCATTGCTTTCTCTTCAGTCTTTTCCTGTAATGTCTCAAACATAATAGTCTACCTCCTTTAACACAGTATTATGATACACCCACAGGAAGCTTTTATGTCATGGAAGATATGCTAAAAAATTCCATCCGTAAGAGAAAAACATTTGGTAAAGTTCGTTAATTACATGTCATTTTTCCCAAATTACATTTATATTTTTCATCACTTTATATACAATTTATGGAAATACCGTAGATATTAAAGCTCTCCAAGAAATCCAAACGGATCCTCATCCCCAAGAAAATGCATCAGCATATACGCACACATGATCGCAACCCTCTCTTCCTTCAGGATTCTGCGCACCTCATCCCGGTCCGCGATCACAACCTCAATCTCCTCACTGTCCTCCTGTGCGGCCTTGCTGATCTCCCCGCTGGCGTACCCGTAAACCGTAGCGCAGGACTCATCCGTCATTCCAATCGTTGTAAAATAAGGCTTCTCAAAAGCCTCTGCCACCTTGATCGGCTCCAGCTTCAATCCGGTCTCTTCAAACATCTCCCGCACAGCCCCCTCATGGAAATCTTCCCCTGGCTCCACAAGTCCTGCCGGAAATTCATAAATATAATCTCCGATCGTATACCGGTACTGCCGGATCAGAACTACTTTATCATGCTTTTCCCCATAGACACTGTAGATGATCACCCCGTCCGGATGGTTCTCTCCGGTGGAAAGTTTCATATCCTCCACACTCTTCGCCCTGGAAGCCACAAAATAAGAAACCGGTGTATCATGCACACTGGTTGCATCCACCCCGTAAAGATTCACAAATTTATTATCTGTAAGTTTTTTTACACTGTTGATCTTACCCATCTCAGAAAATCTCCTTCTGCAAAATTTTTTATAAATTCATTTTAATCCATCCCCATCCAAAGGTCAATTTTTATCCTTCCGCTACTTCCACATCCTTCCAAAAAATGCTATAATCAATCACGCCAAATACAAGAAAGAAGGAAAAACCATTGAAAAACCAGACCACTACAGACCAGGCTGAAAATCCTCTGGGAAGCGCACCTGTAAGCAGCCTGATCACCAGATTCGCCGTTCCTGCGGTCGTCAGCATGCTGGTCAGTGCGCTTTATAATATCGTTGACCAGATTTTTATCGGACAAGGCGTTGGAATGCTGGGGAATGCGGCCACCAACATTGCATTTCCTGTAACCATCATATCTACGGCCGCAGCTCTCCTCCTTGGAATCGGAAGTGCATCCAATTTCAATCTGGAAATGGGTGCAGGACATGAAAAAAAAGCCAGCTCCATCGCAGGAACCGGACTTTCCGCCCTTGTGCTCTTCGGCACAGCCATCGCAGGGATCGTCCTTTTATTTTTGAAACCGCTGCTTCATCTTTTCGGCGGAACAACAGATGTCATGCCATATGCTCTTGACTACATGGGGATCACCGCTGTCGGGCTTCCCTTTTATGTGCTGACTATCGGCGGAAACCATCTGATCCGCGCGGACAGAAGTCCCACCTACTCCATGGTCTGTACACTGATCGGAGCCATCCTCAACACCATCCTTGACCCGCTTTTTATCTTCGGATTCGGATGGGGGATCAAGGGTGCAGCCTGGGCTACTGTTACAGGACAGGTCGTTTCCGGGATCCTGGTGATCGTTTATTTCTCCAGGCTCCGGAAAATGTACCTTGACCGCTCCATGCTGATTCCCCGCGCCCACAACCTGGCCGCGATCTTTTCCCTGGGAATGGCTTCCTGCATCAACCAGATCGCCATTGCAGTCGTACAGATCGTTATGAACAACGTTCTCCGCCATTATGGAGCAGAATCTGTTTACGGAAGTGATATCCCAATCGCCTGCGCAGGGATCATCTCGAAGGTCAACCAGGTATTTATGGCCATCTGCATCGGAATCTCTCAGGGTTCACAGCCCATCTGGGGCTTTAATTACGGAGCTGAAAAATACAGGCGTGTGCGCCAGACCTATCATTATTCTGTAACACTTTGTACAGTTATTGCCACGATATTTTTTGTCTGCTTCCAGTTCTTCCCACACCAGATCGTGGGCATCTTCGGAAACGGAAGTGAACTGTATTTCCAGTTTGCGGAAAAATATCTCCGCATCTTCATGCTGATGACCTTTGCCAATGGAATCCAGCCTATGTCTGCCGGATTTTTTACCTCGATCGGCAAGGCCCGGCTTGGTATCATCATGTCCCTTACCAGACAGGTTCTCTTCCTGCTGCCGCTGATCGTGATCTTCCCTCTCTTTATGGGAATTGATGGTGTCATGTATGCAGGACCGATCGCAGATACCTCTGCATTTATACTGGCCGTTGTTTTCGCCAGAAAAGAACTCAGGATCATGAAAGCCGCCGAGCAGAAACAGACAGACTGATACGTAAAAAATGCCATGTAACCTTACTGCTTATCAACAGTAAAATTACATGGCATTTTATTTTTTCTTATGATCAGTCACCCTTCAGAACGACTCTGATCTTCTTATAGATCACAAATACGATCAGGGATGTCACGGTATATTTAAAAATATTAAACGGTGCAATGATCAAAAGTGCGAAGGTAAGCAGACCATTGACGGAGCTGTGTACTGCGCTTCCCATCTGGATAAAGGTCTCGATCGGCATTCCGAAAGCCTTACCGTAAGCCGGAAGCAGTACGAACGCATTGATGAAGCATGCAAGGATTGCTGTCAGAACGGTTCCCACTGCCATACCTGCAACTGCATGTGCTCTACTCTTCTTATGACGGAAGCGGTAGATCAGCCCTGCCGGCACTACATATGCACATCCAAACAGGAAGTTGGCAACATCACCAACACCCGCTGTCATCGTTCCCTTGGTCACAAGATGTACCAGGATCTTCACAAGCTCAATGAGAATACCCGCCACAGGTCCCATGGCAAAGGTTCCTACCATAACCGGTACCTCGGAAAAATCAAGCTGATAAAAGGACGGTGCAAGAAACGGGATCGGAAATTCCAGATTCATCAGTACACCTGCGACAGCACCAAGCATGGCTACCTGTGCGATCGTCCTCGTCCTGCTCCTTTCCATGGCGTTACCTCTCTGCAATACCTGTTCACTCATAATTCTCTCTCCTTCTTTCGAAATATTCCAAAGAAAATTTCTGCAAGAAATAGAAAACCCCGGGAACTTCTTCCCGGGGCACTGAGCACGTTCATAAAATACTGCGCGTTCTTCTCTCATCCAGACTTTACTGTCGGTTCTGGAATCTCACCAGATCAGCCGCCGAAGCGGGTCGCGGACTATACCGCCGGTAGGGAATTGCACCCTGCCCCGAAGAAATTTTCTTTTGTGGGTTCATTATAACGCACTCTGTTTATAATTACAAGCCTTAATTTTCTTACCACTCCACGAGTACCGGGGCTTTCAGAAGTCCAGCTGGACGGAGCTGATATTCATACGCCCAGAGGTCACCGGCTGTTCTCCAGGCATTCGGACCGTACCAGTCCTCCTTCTGGTCACAATTATGCAAAGTGCCGAAGGTATTTACCCGGTTTCCAAATACAGTCAGCTCCAGCAGATACTCACCGGCCGGGAGCTTTCCAAGAGATATCTCATATGGAGAGAACGCAATATATCCGGCTTCCTTTCCGTCAATGAAAGCCTTGATCACAGGAGCCCGGAACAGGTTTTCGCGCACGCTTACTTCGCCGCCGTTACTGATAAACGGAATCTGATAAGTTACATTTCCGCCATAGAAGGGATAACCCTGGCTGGTAAGATCGGCAAAGGCTGCCTTGTGGCTTGCTGCGCCAAGGACCTGATCCCTTCCCACAGCTCTCACAGAAAATTCACCCAGAAGGAACATCGCCTCGATGTTTACCCTGGAATTATATGGGATTTCCACGGTCAGCTCATGCCCGCCTGCTTCCATATCCGGCATTGGAATCTTACGGATACAGTGATCCACATACCATCCGTCCGCCTTGTTTTCCACCGGCTTCTCATCCAGGAATATCCTTGTCTTTTCATCGTTTTCCATAGCCAGGAAGGTTCCCTTAAGCTCCGCCTCCGTATTGATATGGAAACGTAAAGCCAGCGTATGCTCAAAGCCTTCTTCCCTGTCATTTGTCCACGGCTGCGCAAAAGCCTCCATACGGAGTGGATAGCCCAGCTTTTCACGGAAGCGGTTATCAATGCGGAGAATTTCTTCCTCAGCCTGCCACTCGCCGCCGTCAAAGGCATACTCTGCAAGATCCAGGATGCTTACATTCGGCTCACTTAAGGCAATCTCAACCCGGTCAGAAATACAAAGCTCCCTGCCGGCATCCGAAGGCTGCTCTTCGGATGCCGCTTCCGTGCGTGCTGACGCTTCCTTTTCCACCGCTGCCCTCGCCGGCTTCAGCCAGAGAAGCAGACTGTCATGATCGAACAGGTTTCTGTTCAAAATGGTGTCCCCTTTATGGTACTCTGCATCTATCGGACAGATCTTGCCTGTCATGGCATCGTATACGGTCACTTTCCATAAGCCCCGGATACGGATGCGCAGCTTTTCTCTCCTTGGAAGATCCTGATTTTTCTTTCGCTCCTGCAGCTCATCGATCACGATGCAGGCATCCGAAACCCTTTCTGTACGATTTACATGGCACAGAAACAGCCACCGGTTTTCTCCCTCTTCTCTCATCTGATAGATCAAATTTGTGGCGGGTCTTCCATCGTCTTCAAGGATCTCGATATCCCTTGCACCTTTTACCGCTTCCAGGAGACGGTACTTACTGAATGCCACTGTCTCACATTTTTCTGCCAGCTTCGCTCCTCTGTCTGACGGGCAGGCATCTGCATATTTCGGCAGCTGTCCTGCGAAGATCACGTGGCCGCCTCTTTCCTTAAATTTCTCAAGGATCTCCAGCGTGGAATTTCGAAGGGTCAGACAGTTTGGTACAAGAACGGTATCGTATTTCATGGCACCTACCTTGAGGAGCTTTTCCTCTTCCTGTCCCATATTCAGGTCCGGAAGCAGAGATTCTGAAATAAAATCAAAATCAACCGTGCCATAAAGCAGCCACTCGATCATATGGATAAAGTTCTCATCCATTTCCTCGCGGATCGGTGCGGTCTGATCCTTTGGTCCCCAGAAAAGCCAGTAGGATTCTACCGGATGGATCACAGCCAGCTTTACGTGCGGCACGCCTCTGGTCAGTGCTGTATTCACTCTTGCAAAATAATTCTCCACAAGCGGATATTCCTTATACCACGGTGACTGATAGCTGATGGAAGCCGGATAATCACGTTTCGCCTCACCAGCCATGGAGGTCCAGGTCAGATGTGGTACACGGACCGTCACTCCAAGCGCGGCCTGCCAGTCCCCCGAAAGCTTATGTCCGCGGAAATCAAAATCCCAGTTTGTAACGCCGTAAAGCTCGCTGGTCATTCCCTCTCTTCCAAACTGATGCACGGCACTTTCTGCCTGTTTTGCAGTGGAAAGCTCTCTTCTGTCACAGAGCATGTCAATTCCCGGAATCTCAAAAGAACGATAAGACCGCATCGCCTCTCCAAGAGCCGCTGTCTGTGTTTCCAGGGTTGGCTCCTCCATCATATGGCCGGTCAGTGCGATCCCATGCGCCCGGCACCAGCCACCTACCGTGTCTGCAAAAGCATCTGCAAAACGCTCTGCAATGTGGTCGTGATACTCATAACGGATTCTGGAAACAGCATCTCCCGGAAGCTCCCAGAACAGTTCGGGCAGATGTTTAAGAAGGCTGTGTCCGTATGCAGCCTGGAATGTATCTTCCAGATCATCGGTATAGGGAATGGTCACATCCATCCGTTCCTCCGCAAAATTCAGGCACTGCTTGTGGGAAAACTGCGGTTCATCTGTAAAAATCGCAGGAATCGTTTTTCCAAACTCCTGTCCCAGATTTTCGTAATATTTCTCATGTGTTACCTCGATAAACCGCTTCACGGCTTTTTTATCCAGGGTATTCAGATAAGCTTCGTTATTGAACCATGGATTATCACCGGACACTTCAAGATAGGCAAACCATTCCTCAAAGCCTCCTTTCAGCCTGGCCTCCTCGCTGATCTTTTCATATTCTGCCAGATACCCGTCCTCCAGACGCACCTGGTATCTTCCCAGGAAGGTTCTCTCATTGCTCCGGATGGCCTGACCGGATGAACGGAGTTCACTGTTCACAGCCTCTTTTCCCTCCTGGCACTCCGGTGTAAAAAGCAGAAAACGGATCCTGTATTTATGATCTCTTGTAACCAGTCCTCCGCCTGCTCCGGATGGCCAGCGGTCCTCATCGTAAAGCCAGGTAAGCATATCCTTTTCCCGGCTCTTTTTCCAGGAATATTTCACCAGGTCCAGAAATTCCCCGCTCATGTACGGATTATCCATTCCTGTACGGCAGTGGATATGTCCGCCGCCCATTCCCATGGCCTTCAGCGCATCCAGCGTGTTGTCAATTTCAGCTTCTGTCATATGACAGTTCCATGCCCAGAACGGTGCCGCCCTGTACTCACTTCCCGGATTCTGAAATTTTTCTTTCGTAAGCCTTTCTTCGTTGTGATACAGCATACCTCAAACCTCCCTTTTTTTGATTTACCGCAACGGTTCCACCTCCCACCAGACGGCAGAACCGTTATGCTTTCTCTACGTATTCTGATGGCCGCACTCCTGTATAGGAATAAAAAATACGGCTGAAATAAAACTGATCCTTATAACCAACCTGCTCTGCCACATCCTTCACATACATTTTTTCTTCCCGCAGAAGAAGCTTCTTGGCTTTTTCCATGCGCAGTGCTGTCAGATAGGTATTAAATGACGAATCCTCATACTTCCGGAAAAGCCTGCTTAAATATGTCTGGGAAACACCTACTTCTTTGCTTACGCTATGGAGCGACAGCTGCTCTGACATATGCTTGCGGATATATTCCTTGACACTTTCGAAGTATTCTTCAGTATCCGTTTTCTGGGAAGAAGGATTTTCTTCCTTCACATTCTTGAAAAAAACATCCGTGATCCCGCCACATAACTGATCCACATTCTCTGCGGTGGAAAAAATATCATCCATCAGAAACTCTGCTGCCCGGTAATCTCTGTTTCCTGCATTATAACGCTGGAGCAGATAGCTGATCTGCCGCACCCTGCCTTCGATCCAGAGCTGGGGCTTTTCCTCATTCACCCATTTGCGGATCAGGCTTTCTGTCTCCTTCTGAAGCCTGTCATACTTCTGTTTTTCTGCCAGATATTCCAGCTCCTCCAGATATCCGTAATCCCTCCCGGATGATGGAGGCTGCTCTTCTGTTCCCGTTTCTTCAAGGATCAGAGTCTGGCTTTTTCCCAGGATAATGGAAATATCCAGCTTCCGGTAAAGCTCCCGTACCATCTCTCCGATCTGCCCCACGGGAACTGATCTTTTCCGGATGATAGTTGTGATATAAGCTGCCTCCGGCTGTTCCTTTCCAATACGATGCCGGATCATCTGCTCGTAATCTTCATCACTGACAAGCTCACCCGGGCAGAGATAAAGAGTCTCCTGGGTGTCACGGCCATATGCCAGCATCATCTCATTGATGTCCGAAAAAATCTCTTTTTTTCCCCGTTCCCCATAGCGGCTTGGAAGTCCGTTCAGCCTGACGATCGCCCCATAATAATTCTCGGACTGAAAATATCTCCTCAGAGTTTTTTCATCTACCGGAATCTCATTTACCATTTTGTGCATCAGCACATTTCGTTCTTTATAGTATTTCTGTCTCAGCTTATCTTCGATCTTTATGATCAGCTTGCCAAATTCCGAGGGTACGATCGGTTTCAGGATATAATCACACACCCCGAACGCGATCGCCTGTTTCGCATATTCAAATTCCTGATATCCGCTGACGATCACGCTGAGCACCTCCGGATAGCGTTTCTTTGTTTCCTCCACCAGCTTCAGGCCGTTCATCACCGGCATCTGGATATCTGTGACCAGAACATCCGGTTCCCCTTTTTTCTCCATCAGCTCCAGTGCTTCCTCACCGTCATAAGCGGTTCCCATGATCTCAAAATTACTGTATTTCCGTTTTATAATGTTGACGATCAGACTGGCTGCCATCGGTTCATCGTCAACGACCATCACCTGATACATCGACCTCGTCCTCCTTTTCTGCCACTCCTATAATGACACTTAAACCTTCTTCAAGATTTCGGATACGGAATACTGCTCTTCCATTGTACAGAAGGAACATTCTGGCATAGGTATTCGCCAGTCCCATACCTCCGATCTCCATTTCTATGCTGCTTCCTCTGGACATGATCCTTTTTCGGATCGCATCCATTTTTTCTTCCAGCTGTTTCTGTATCTCTTCTGTCGTTCCCTGTCCGTTATCCCGGACTTCAAAATACCAGCCATTCTCGTCGCGCCATCCATGTACCTGGATCTTCATGATATTTTTGCTGTTATGATATCCGTGCTGTATGCTGTTCTCCACCAGCTGCTGCAGCACGATCTTCGGAAGCTTCTCCTGCTTCACGGATTCCTCACAGTCCACCTTCACCTCCAGACGATGCTCATATCTGGATTTCAGAAGAAAGAGATAACGGTCAAGATATTCCAGCTCTTTTTCTACCGTTGCGTACCGCTCCTTTGTATTTGTAGAATACCGGAGCATGGCTGCCAAACAGCCGCAGATCTCACAGATCTCCTCATCACCGTCCATAATTCCCCTGCTTGATATCACATTCAGCACATTATAGAGAAAATGCGGGTTTACCTGCGCCTGCAGGGTATCAAACTGTGCCTGCAGCTGCAAAAGTGACATTCGTTTTTCTTTGACAATGGATTCGTTCAGACGCCGCATCAGATTCTGATATGCAACCCCCACGGCCTGCACCTCATCATCCGTATTTGGAACCATAAGCTCTGCATCCAGGTTCTCGATTCCTGTATTTTCCATCTGATCCTTTAACAGCGTCAATGGCCTGGAAAGCCTGCTGGCAATAAAGATCACCACACCCATGGAGATCACAAAACAGCCGACAGCCATTCCCAGGGCGATCATCACAGCTTCCTTCATGCCTGTAAGGATCTCCGTTTTTTCCTCCAGCGCAACCACACGGATTCCGTATGTATCCGACACCTTGGATGCAGATGACCATATTTTTGTATCCGACGAAACTGTGATCGAGTCCATTTCTGTCACCTTCGGATGTCTTTTTATGTAGTGTATCAGATCACTGTTTAAACCTTCTGACTGATAGAGGATTTCTCCGTTGGAAAGAAAGGCCACTACCCTGATATCCGAATCCGGAATCTCGAAGATATCCTCAAGCTTCTCCGTGGCATACTGGACTTCAATATATCCGAAATCTCCGCCCTGTACCTTTCTTGCCAGGGAAAAAACCTCCTCACTTGTCCGGATTCCCCATCCGTCCATATGCGGTGCTATAAGAACTGGCTTTCCGTGCTGCTTTTCCGCCAGATTCAGCCATTCAATGTTTGATACATTTCTGGCCTTGTTGGTAAGCTTGGAACCCATGTTGGTACTGGATGCCACATCCCCGAATTCATTAAAAATAATGACCCTGTAAAAATTGCTGTTTATATAATACATGGATATCCCGGAATTTAAGGTTTCCAGAAGATCATTATGTTCTATATTTTTATTTGGATCACTGCTCCCGTAATATTTCGGCAGGGTTTTCATTGCATTGAGCATATCCGGATCTGACAGGATATAATCTGTCACGTGCTTCATGGAATCTATGGTAAAGTCAACATTAGCAGCCGTCTGCCTGGAATAAAACTTCAGGCTTTGGGCTGCTTTTTCGGATAATCTTCTGGAATTATAGTTATAGCAGACTATACCCAGTATCGCTGATACAAAAAATATCACAATGGAAAAACCTAAAATCAGTTTTGTGCGGAATTTCATAGACATACCTCATGTATTTTTATTTGCCAAAACAGATACCCCGCCATTAAAGCAGAGTATCTGTTTCCTTTTATCTGTATGGCATCTATATGATACCACGCAAATCCGATTTTGCATATTTGGCATCAGCCCTTGACAGCTCCGGCTACCATACCATCTACGATCTTCCGGTTGAAAAACAGGAACAATATCAGCATCGGGATCGTGATGAGCAGTACGTCTGCGAACAGAAGGTTATAGGAGCTGGAGTATCTGCCCATAAAGTTATAAAGAGTAAGCTGAACCGTTACATTATCATTACCTGGAAGGAAGTACAGCGGGTTTGTAAAATCGTTGAAGATCGTTACCGCATTCAGGATGATAATTGTGGAAGTAACAGGTTTCAGAAGAGGGAAAATAATCTTTACGAACAGATCGTTCCTTGTACATCCATCGATGTAGCCTGCCTCCTCAAGCTCTACCGGGATCGTATTCATAAATCCCTTGTAAAGCATGATGGTGAACGGAATCTGAAGTGCTGTCTCAACCATGATCATACCAAACATGGTTTTGTAAATATGAAGTCCCTGCATGATCCAGATCGTAGGAAGGATTGCCGGAGGGATCATAAGACCTGTCATAACAAGTGTATCCACGATCTTTACCGGTCTGTCCGACCTTCTCTGGAGAACATAGCCTGCCATGGAACCAACTACGATCAGTACGATCAGTGATCCGACAGTAAGCATGATACTGTTCTTAAATGCGGTGATGATCTGATAATTGTTTGCGGAAAATACTTCCTGGAAGTTGCTCCACATCCACTCCGTTGGAAGGGAAAGTCTCAGAAGGTTCGCTTCTTTTCTGTCCTTCAGTGCATTGATCAGCATGAAGATAAACGGTACTGCAAAAATGAGAATGCCGAAAATACATCCAAGGATGTCTCCTAATAGGGTAAGTCTTTTCTGTTTTTTCATTTTAGTTGTACACCTCCCTGCTGTTAAGGAACTTCTGGAGTGGGAATGCGATAATGGCAATTACCACGAACATGATAACGTTTCCTGCTGTGGACAGGCCGAAGAATCCGGCTGCGTACTGCTTGTAAACAACGGATGCAAGTACGTCTGTCGCAAATCCCGGACCACCCTTTGTCATAGCCCAGATCAGGTCGAAGCAGCGAAGTCCGCCGATCAGGGAAAGTGTGATGATCGTATTTGTTGAAGAGCGGACCAGCGGCATTACGATGTTGCGGATCGTCTGCCAGCGGGTTGCGCCGTCAATAGAAGCAGCCTCATAATAGCTGGAGTCAATGGAAGTAATACCGGCGATAAAGATAACCGTGGAAATGCTGACACCCTTCCATACATCGACTCCGATCACGGAAAACAGAGCCAGATTCGTGTCACCAAGCCAGTTCGGGCCTGAAATTCCGATTGCCGCCAGCACCGTATTAAAAAGTCCCTTGCTCGGGTGCATCAGTGCTTTAAAGATGATACCGATCGCTACCGCACTGACAAGGTTTGGGAAGAATACAAGTGATCTTAAGAAATCCTTTGTCCTGATCTTGCTTGTCAGGAACAGCGCAATAAAGAAAGCAATGATTACCTTCAGTCCACTTGTAAGAAACGCGTAGATCAGAGTATTTCTTACAGATATACTTAAGGAGTTTTCACTGAAGAAGGTTTTGTAGTTGTCAAGTCCGCAGAATGTAAATGATTTCAGGTCCCATACAGTTAAGCTGAAAAACAGTGATGTCACCATCGGGATGATGAAGAAGATCACAAAGATCAGTACCGCCGGAACAAGGAACCATAAACTGTATATTTTCTTTTTGTTCATGCTTCATTTCCTTTCCAGATTTCCAGATGCCTGGCAGACATTAAAACCGGCCGCCTGCTGCTACACAGGCGACCGACATTCCTTTACTTACTTCCAGTCAAGTCCAAGCTGTGTTGCCTGTTTCTTGCAGTCCTCATCGTAAGCCTTTGCAGCTTCCTCTGCTGTAGACTGTCCGGTTGCAACCTCAGAGCAGATGTACTCGCAGTTTGTTCCTTTTACAGATGTCTGGAACTCCATTGCAACGTTTGTCTTTCCTGTATCGAAGTATTTCTCCTGAGCCTCTTTAACTCCATCGTATGCGTCATCCGGAAGCTCATAGCCTTTGATGCAGTATGGGCCGTCTGGTTTCTGTGCTTCTGTGAATGCATCAAGTGCCTCATCAGATGTGTAGAACTCCATGAATCTTAAGATATCATCCTTCTTGTCGCTGTTGGCATTTCCGTAGATTGCTGTTGGCTCCCAAACAGTAAGGCCATGATTGTCAGCGTCATCTCCCGGGATACCCATGACACCGATCTTGTTTACATCGTCTCCGTAAAGCTCATAGATGCTGGAAAGTGCCTGGGAAAGGATGAACCAGTGAGCACCCTCGCCATTTACAAGCTTGTCGCACGCATCTGCATATGTAGTTGCTGTGTAATCCTCGTTGAAGTAGTCCTGAAGATCGGCAATCTTCTGGAAGCTCTCAAGACCTGCCTCTGATGTAGCGTATTTTGCTTCACCAGCCTCAAATTTCTCTGAGAAATCCGGCTCTGCCGCAAGTACATTGTAATGGTCTCCAAGGTATGGTACCTGAATTGTCCAGGAATCTCCAAGAGATCCGATAACTGCTGTCTCGCCGGCCTCTTTCAGAGTATCACAGTTCTTGAGGAAATCTTCCCATGTGTCCGGAACCTCAAGATCATATTTTTCATAAAGATCTTTGTTATAAAGGATACATCCAAGGTTTGTTGCGGTAAGCGGTACACCGTATACTGCGGAATCGGAACCTGCACTTACTGCTGATGCGAATGTGTCGTCAAGACGGCTAGCCCACTCCTCACCGGAAATGTCGATGAAGTTGCTCTCCGGGTCAAGCTCGTTGAGCTTAGCTCCTGAGTTGTATCCGCAAAGATCTGTCATCTCACCGGATGCAAGTCTTGTTTTTACCTGGTTGTCTCCGTCACCGCCTGATGCACGAAGCTCTGTCTCGATGTGGATACCTGTCTCCTTCTCGCAGAGATCAAATACTGCCTGATATCCGGCAGATGATGTATCCGGATCGATCAGGAATGTAAGAGTAGCCTCCTTGTACTCCCATTTGCTGTCGGAATCCTTGTCATCAGCTGCAAGTACGCTTGTTGCGCCTGCCAGTGTTGTTCCCATCATTGCTGCACAGAGCAGAATACTGAGCATCTTTCTTTTCATGTTTCGTCCTCCTTTAAATTTTAACGTTCCTCATTACCTGATGATGCTATTTTAACAATTTGGGCACAAAAAATACATGGATTATCCAGTCCTTCCACATGGATTATTGAGCACTTTGTATATGAAGCATGTATTTTTTCGTCATATAGACGACATTTTGCATGTATGTTTTATTTTTTGCATGCAAAAAGCCGCCCTGCTGTGATATTGTACCACAGACACAGGCGGCTCTGACATACCAGTTTCTTCCATATTATATTATATAGGAAGATATTTTTTTGTAAAAAGCTCTCTTCTTACAGAATATCGATATGCTCTCCTGCAAGTGCTTTGTTCATACTTCGTACTGCACAAAATTTACCGCACATAGAGCAGGTATCCTCATGCTCCGGCTTACGGTCATTCCAGATACGCTTCGCTGTTTCCGGATCCATGGCGCATTCCCACTGTGCTTCCCAGTCAAGCTTTCTTCTGGCATCAGCCATCCTGTCATCGATCTCGCGTGCTCCGCGGACACCTTTGGCAATATCTGCCGCATGAGCCGCGATCTTGGATGCCATGATTCCCTGTTTCACATCCTCAAGGTTCGGAAGTGCAAGATGCTCTGCAGGTGTCACATAGCAGAGAAATGCTGCTCCGGACATAGCTGCCACTGCACCGCCGATCGCAGATGTGATATGGTCGTATCCTGGTGCAACATCGGTTACGATCGGTCCCAGTACATAGAACGGTGCGCCCTGACAGATGGACTGCTGCACTTTCATGTTTGCTGCAACCTGGTCGAGCGGCACATGTCCCGGTCCCTCGACCATAACCTGAACATCCTTTTCCCATGCACGTTTGGTCAGCTCGCCAAGACGTACCAGTTCCTCGATCTGACATACATCCGTAGCGTCTGCCAGACATCCCGGACGGCAGGCATCTCCGAGAGAAATTGTCACATCATATTCACGGCAGATGTCAAGGATCTCGTCATAATATTCATAGAACGGGTTCTCCTCGCCGGTCATGCACATCCATGCAAATACAAGGGAACCGCCTCTGGAAACAATGTTCATTTTTCTCTTATGGTTGCGGATCTGGTCGATGGTCTTTCTGGTGATTCCGCAGTGAAGTGTTACGAAATCAACGCCATCCTCTGCGTGAAGTCTTACAACATCGATGAAATCCTTCGCTGTCAGTGTGTCAAGGTCTCTCTGGTAATGGATGACAGAGTCATAAACCGGAACCGTTCCGATCATGGCCGGACACTCACTTGTCAGTTTTCGGCGAAATGGAATGGTATCTCCATGGGAAGAAAGATCCATAATGGCATGTGCTCCCATATTTACAGCTTCCATCACTTTCTTCATTTCCACATCGTAGTCCTTGCAGTCTCTGGATACACCGAGGTTTACGTTGATCTTGGTGCGGAGCATGGAGCCTACGCCTTCCGGATCGATACATTTATGGTTCTTATTTGCACAGATCACAACCTTGCCGGATGCTACCAGCGGAAGAAGTTCCTCCGTTGTCATGCGCTCTTTCTTAGCTACGATCTCAAGTTCAGGTGTGATGATGCCTTTGCGGGCAGCCTCCATCTGTGTACTGTAATCTCTCATGTAAAAAATCTCCTTTCGTTTCATATCTGAATCTGGAAATATGCTTCTTTATAATAAATGTTTTTTCTACATCTACCATTCCGTCGCAGTGCGATCCTGCCGGAGGGTTTTTTATGTCACTGGAACATTACAGAGTAATTTCCCATGACTGACATAAAAAACCCGGCTATTGCAACGCGTATACATCACAATAACCGGGCTCTTAATCTTTCGTACTTAAATGAAAATCCTGTGTACTTCCAAATATCTTCTGTACTCTCTGATCTTCTGTAATTTAAGAATCCTTCGTGCATATGTCCCTACGTTGGCATTATCCAAATCAGGTTATGGGTCAAGACATTTACAGTCTACTCTCAGCTCGCTTCAGCGGGCTCCCCTGTTTTTCATATGTTGGGGACTTTTGTCGTCCATGGGTTTATTATAGTATAATCAAAAAAATTTGTAAACCATATTTCTGTATTTTATGACATTTTCTTTCGACAAAATCTGTCATTTTATCTCGGAAACTCCCCTGAATTTCTCCTTATAAACATTCATCCACCATTTTGCCGCTTCTCTTAAGCGATGCAGAATTTTCTGCTCCGGCGCGGCGGATCCCTGCAAAAATGGATCCTGCGATGTTATGCCAT
>CAVIGE010000028.1:0-31083 GCA_963642325.1 Prevotella sp. CAG:279 | reverse complement strand
GATGAAGTCTACCAATCAGTGTTTTTTCGTTGTATAATGATTTTGTCGTACAGGGTCACTTTCCTTTGTAATGTTTTCAACAAATTCATTATACATCAGAAAGCCCTGTACGATATTTTTTTATGAAAAAGTTGTAAAGTGGTGTATATATAAGCAAATTTTTATTTTACACATTCCATAATTATCGCTTCACATCTGTCATATCCAAGCTGGGAGCTGTTCAGACACAGCGTATAATTGCTGGCTTTTCCCCATTTCTGTTCTGTATAAAAGTTGTAATTTGTCATACGCCTTTTGTCTGTATCTACCATCATTTTGACAGCTTCCTGCTCTTCTACATTGTATAAACGAGTGATACGCTGTATTTTTTCCGGTATATCTCCATGAATAAATATATTCAATACATCATCCCGGTCTTTCAGAATATAATCTGTATTTCTTCCAATGATCACACAAGATTCCTTATCGGCCAATTCCAAAATAACCTTTCTCTGTGCCTCATACACCATATCTTCTACGGATTTTCCAGTGATATCACGCCCGGCAAGTGCATATGCAAACAATCCTTTTTTCGGAGATAATTCTGCACTTTCCTGAATATATTCCGGGGATAACCCGGACTTTTCCGCAATCTGGCTAATGATATTTTTATCATAGTAGGCAATTCCAAGTTTCTTTGCCACTTCTTCACCAATAAAGCGTCCACCGCTTCCAAATTCCCTGCTGATCGTAATAATCCTTTTTGCCATCTTAGATTCCTCCTCAGCTTAAAGTATTAACCTTATTTTTTATAATTCTCTTTAAAAATATATATCCCACCAGACAAGAGATCACTTCGGTAATCGGAAATGCCCACCAGATCAATGAAACTCCCATCTGACCGTTTCTGACAAACGCAGAAAAAATTCCAGCCAACGGTAAGATAATTACAAACTGTCTTAAAAGTGAAATAACCAGCGATTCCACACCACCGTCCAGTGCCTGATAAATGCCCTGATAGGCTACATTGATTCCAGCAAACAAAAAGCTTAAGGAAATCACTCTCATTGCACTGATAAAATATTCTCTCGACTGTCCTGCATTAAACAGCATTACAAACGCCCCAGGTAAAATCTCTGTGATCGCAATACCCAGGATCATTAATACAATGGTATAGATCAGACCATATTTGATTCCATCTTGAATCCTTTTCCTGCTTCTCATTCCATAAGCAAATGCAATGATCGGAGTGATTGCATCTCGCAGTCCAAAAGCAAGGAACAAGACAAACTGCTGTACCTTATAGAACAAACCATAAGCTGTCTGTGCAGACGGATTAAACTTCAGAATCAAATTCATCACATATACCATAATAGACATCAGGGCCTGTGCAATAATAGCCGGAAGTCCGATCGCGTAAATTTCTTTTATGATACCCGTATCTGGCTTCATGTATTTCGTTCCATGCTCAAATTCTTTGTTCAATTTCATATGGAAAATGAACAGCAAGCCTGCGGATGCCACCTGCCCGATGACAGTTGCATAAGCCGCACCTTTTACCCCCATTTCCGGGACTGGTCCGATACCATAGATCATAATCGGATCAAGAATGATATTTACAACCGCTCCAACCACCTGTCCGATTGTGGAATAAAGAGAACGTCCTGTTGCCTGGAGTAATTTCTCAAACAAAGAAAAAAATATAACTCCAAAAGAGATCACACAGCATATCCTCAGATAACTGACTCCCATTTCAAGTACTTCTGCATCTACGGTCTGAGATGAAATATATGCTTTCACCCCAAAGATACCAAACAGCAAACAGGCTACATAAATGATCACTCCCAGAAACAGACTGTTTCCTGCTACCTTGGCGGCCTTCTTACTGTTTCCCTGTCCCAGCGTCCTTGCAAGAAGTGCATTCGTTCCTACGCCTGTCCCAATTCCCACTGCAACCATCAGCATCTGTACCGGAAATACCAAAGTCAGAGCATTTAATGCTGCTTCACTGCCTGTTTTCATATTTCCTACAAATGCACTGTCTACAATGTTGTAGACCGCCTGTAATGCCATGGATAAGATCATCGGGATTCCCATCTGGATCATCAGCTTATTCACCGGCATGTCTTTCATCTTGTTGCTCTCTGCCATTTTGTTTTCATTCCTCCCTTTTTCTGCACAAAAAAAGTGTAACTCTGTCGTATAAGTTGGACTTACGCTGGCAGGCTACACACTTTTTCATGACAAATATTATATTTTAATAAAAGAAAAACGAGTAGCAGGTAAACTGGATTTACGCTTACTCGCTACTCGTTTGCTGTAATTATATTGCCTGTTTTTCAAAAAGTCAAACGATTTTTTTCATATACTCTAAAGTACAGAGTAGAAAAAATATAGAAACAATCCCCTTCCTTGAATCATTTGATTTTATTTTGTGCTATACTTAAGTTAGCAGAAACTAACATTATGATCAATTATGGACAAAAGGTGGAATTATGACATTCAAAACAATCGGTAACGAATCCGCTCCAGTCGTCCTTTTTTTCCACGCAATGGGAGTAACCGGGGAAAGCAGCATGCCCGTTGCTGAGAAAATGGCAGGAAAATTTTATTGTGTTATGCCGACATCAACCGTGTATTGTTCCGGACAGAAATACCGCAGCAAAAAAGATGAGGTACAGCAAATTGCACGATTTCTGAAAAATCAGGGAATTGACGAAATAGAACTTGTAGTTGCATCTTCCATCGGTGCCGATCTTGCAATGGCATTCCTGACAGATGCAAAAATCCCAGTAAAACATGTATTTTTTGACGGCGGACAGTTTACACAGATTGGAAAAACGACACGTAAAGTCATGATTCCGTTCTTATATCTGGCAATCAAAAGCCTGTACTGGTCAAAAGGGAAAACGCTGAAGAAAATTATGTGGTGTGACGACGAAACGCTCAAACCCTACTTTATAGAGGCGGGAAAAAAGCTGACAAATGAAGGCCTGGACAATATAAAATTGTAAACTAAAAATGGACAGCAGTTCCGAAATTAATACAATGCCTTCATTTATTCTTTTTCATAAAGAAATTCTTCCGGCAGTGTTACCTTGAAATCCTTTGCAAGTGCACGGAAGTTATCCGGCTGGATCGTCTGCAGCTTGCGTGGAGCCATGGACAGGATCTTTACCAGGATCTCTGCCGACTTTTCTACTGTATGAAGCAGTCCGAAGGTCAGGTCGAAATCCTCTCCCGAGCAGAACATTCCATGATGGGCCCAGATGACAACATCATATTTTTTCATCAGTTCTGCCGTTTTCACTGCGATTTCTCTTCCTCCCGGAACCATCCACGGAACAACTCCGACTCCATCCGGAAATACAACCGGGCACTCTGTTGCAGATTCCCAGAGTTCTCTGGTAAATACCTTATCATCCAGCGGAAGGACAAAAGTCAGCGCAATTGTATTGGTTGTATGTGCATGATAAATGACACGATGTTTTCCATTTGTCAGTTTCTTCTTTACTTCATGGTTCATCAGATGTGTCGGCAGCTCACTCGTCGGCCTACCTCCTTCCACCAGCCCCCAGCGGATACGGTAATTGGTTCCCGTTTCATCCAGTTCAATGATCGCCAGACATACTTCCGGGTCTACGATAATATTACGGAAATACTTACCACTACCTGTTACAAGAAAAAATTCTCCGGCAAGTCCCGGTACTTCTGTTCCGATCGGTGTCCATTCTCCCGGTGCATTCAGACGGGAACGGATCATCTCAACCTCTTCTGCTTTCAAACGGTAGCTTAAGTTTCCTCCATTTCTTTCATGCCATCCCTGAAGATAACCATCGTTAGCCATTTTGATAAATCCCTGCACAAATTTTGTCTCTAAAATTTTCATGATATTCATTCCTCCAATTTCAATCTGTAAATATCATCCGCAAAAGTAACAGACTTTCTGTATTGTGGTTTTGTATTGTTTGTTCTTTACAGTTTATGTTGTTTTTCTTTGTTTTCATTCGCATTATATATTGTTTCATGTTGTTTGTAAAGTATTTTTTTAAAAAACATTCAGAAAACCACATTTTATTGACAACACCTGCCGCAAGGGAGTACACTCTCAGATATGAAATCAAAAAAGGAGTCACAAAATGGAATTACAAAATGGAAGACCTGAAAATACAAAGAACAGACTGGATAAGGAAATCCGGGTCTATGATTTTTTAGATAAGCTTGACATAAATTATCAACGTGTGGATCATGAAGCAGCCATGACGATGGAGGCCTGCGAGGAAATTGACCGAATCCTCGGTGACAACACCACGATCTGTAAAAATCTGTTCCTGTGCAACCGGCAGGAAACCAGTTTTTATCTGCTTCTGATGCCCGGAAACAAATCGTTTAAGACCAAAAATCTTTCCGCACAGATCAACTCCGCAAGGTTATCCTTTGCCAAACCGGAGTATATGGAAAAATATCTGGATATCACGCCGGGTTCTGTCAGCATCATGGGACTGATGAACGACCACGACAAGAAGGTACAGCTTCTGATCGATGAGGATGTCATGAAAAAATCTTATTTTGGATGTCATCCATGTATTAATACTTCCAGTCTCAAATTCACAACAGAAGATCTTAAGAGTAAAATTATTCCGGCACTTGGACACGAACCGGTCATGGTTAACCTCCCGGATCTGTAAAAGAATCCTGTCCGGAGGACTTTTTACTTATCCTCATTCCTGTCCGGGAGCCTTTATCTTCTTTGGCATCAGAAGCAGGACATTGTGATAGCCATTGTAAATCCCCCTTGATCATAGGGTAACTCTATGGTATATGCTAAAAAAGATCAAGTAATACACGTATTTCAGGAGGAATTATGAATACATCAATAAACCAGGATTTCACACCAAGAACTCTCTTGAGCTTCGCCATGCCATCGATTATCATGATGATCTTTATGTCGTGCTATACGATCGTTGACGGAATCTTTGTTTCCCGTTTTGTAGGAAGCAATGCTCTTTCTTCCGTCAATATCGTATATCCGGTCGCCGGGATCGTCATTGCAGTTGCTACCATGCTGGCAACCGGTGGAAACGCCATCATCAGCAATTACCTCGGACAGGGAAAGCCGGAAGAAGCCCGCTCCTTTATGACACAGTTCATCGTTATCGGACTTTTCGTCAGTCTGCTGATCATGGTTTTTTCCCTTATACTGCTCACTCCTATCTGCCGTATTCTCGGATCAACAGATGCCCTGCTTTCGGACTGCCAGATCTATCTGGCGGTTCTGATCCTGTTTTCACCGGCCTGTATGCTGCAGACGTTTTTTCAGTCCTTTTTTGTTACTGCCGGGAAGCCCAATCTCGGACTTCTTTTGATGATCGGAGCCGGACTCTTAAACGGAGTTCTTGATTATCTTCTGATCGTGCCGCTGCACATGGGAGTAGGCGGTGCCGCCCTTGCCACAGGAATTGGGCAATCACTGCCTGCAGTTGTGGGAGTTATTTACTTCTTTTCCCGGCGTACAGATTTATATTTTACCCGTTTTAAATTTGATTTCCGGATCATTGGCGAAGCCTGCTACAATGGCTCTTCCGAGATGGTCAGTCAGCTGTCCAATTCCATTGTGACTTTTTTGTTTAATATCATCCTGATCCGTCTTGCCGGTGCCGCCGGGGTTGCCGCTATCACGATCATTTTATACGGGCAGTTCCTGTTCAATGCTTTTTATCTGGGACTTTCCATCGGTGTCAGCCCTGTGATCGGATTCCAGTATGGTGCCGGACAGAAAAAAAAGCTTCGCAGTACCTACCGGATCATCATGCTGTTCACCTGCATCTCATCGGTTGTGATCGTTGTGCTTTCCGTCCCTGGCTCACATTCTATCGTATCTGTTTTCACCAAGGATGCTGATACCTTCCAACTTGCTGAAACAGGCTTTAAGATCTTCTCCGTAAATTTTTTATTCAGTGGGATAAACATTATTACATCCGGTTTTTTTACTGCTTTATCCAATGGAAAAATTTCTGCGATCATATCTTTTTCCAGGACACTTTTCTTTCTGGTTATCTGCCTGTTTGTTTTTCCGCATTTTCTGGGAATTACCGGTGTATGGATCGCAGTTCCGGTAGCTGAATTCCTTACATTACTGTTATGCATCCGTATGCATCGGAAATATTTTCTGTCGAAGAACGCTGCCTCATATTTCTGATTCTTCTTTCCCTGTCTTTTTTCGGCTGAAAAAGCGAGCAGCAGGCAAACCGGATCTGCCTGCTGCTCGCTTATTGCTTTTATATTTCCTTTTTATTTCAGTTTTTTCTTCAGCTCCTGGATCAGCTCAAAATAATCTCTGTGCTTCATCTCCGGGAAAGCCTTAAGGATTCTTCCAAGCCCGAATACCGTATGGCCGGTGATCGTGCCTGCCAGCTCATCAAACTGCTCCTGAAGCTCCGCCTTCTTGGTCAGGAGCATTTCTACGGATCTGTCCTTCTGATTCATCGTAGCCTCAAGCAGCTCTGCCTTCGCAAGAGCAACCTGTACCCTTCCCTCACCAACCTTCTGGGCAGTGTCGATCGTCGTTGTCCCCAGGGCATCACTGAGCTTATCACTTACAACCCGGATATCCGCACTTACCTTGTCCAAAGTGGTGAGCCTCTTGTTCAGTCCGCGGATTTCTGCCGTCGTTACGATAAAGTCTGTCAGATAAACTGCATATAATATGGCCATGACAACCCATTCCGTTGTTGATGGCGTATGCGCACTCTGGTGCTCGACATACTGCTGAAAAACCCGGACTACCATAACAATAGCCAGCCCCCAGATCAGCGAAAACTCCAGACAGATATATCCATGAAAATTCAGTGGCTTCCTGGAATAATCCCACCATCTCGCATGAAAGCATACATCCAGAAGCCACCCGGCAATCAGCTCTACAGCTGTTGCAAGGAATGTCCCGAACAGAAAAAGCATTCCCTCATTCATCGTATATCCGCCGCTCTGAATCGTATTGATCATGGCAAAAACCGAAAGCATACCGAAGCCATATACCGGGCACACCGGTCCATTCAGAAAGCCCCTGTTTATGACCTTTCCCAGTGTTACTGCGTGAAAAATGACCTCTACAACCCATCCACCGAAGGAATAGAATAAAAAGTACAGACATATCTGGAAGTATGTCATTCCACAGATCATCAGTCAGTCCTCCTTTTTTCGTTTTTCCTCCAGTGTATCGAAAGTTTTGGATGTGGTCAATGATTTTTTAGGATTCTTTTTGTCTACGTGTAAAATACACAAAAAATCCAACATTCAACACAATTCCGACAGCTGTGGATACCGGTGCTGCCAGACCGATCTTTGTCAGGCTGGCATTTGGCTGGATACTCATAAAATATGCCATCGGAAGTCTTATCAGAAGCGTCTGGATCAATCCCTGTACCATAACCCAGATGGTCTGGTTGTTTCCGTTGAAATAACCAACCATGCTGAAAAGTACTGCTGTTACAATCGTCTCCGGTGCAAAGCCTTTCAGATACTCAAAGCCTTTCTGGATAACGCCTGCATCCGTTGAGAAGAAGCCTGCCAGTACATCCCCCTTCAGCATGATCAGGATAAATACCAGGCAGCCAACAGTCAGGCCAACTCCGATTCCTGTAAACATGGCTTTTCTTGCACGTTTTGGTTTTCCGGCCCCTACATTCTGAGAAACAAAGGATGCCATAGACTGCATCAGAGAGCTTGGTACCAGCATGGCAAAGTTTACGATCTTACAGGCAACGCCATATCCTGATGATGCCTCCAGTCCCAGACGGTTGACGAATGCGCACAGTGCCAGAAAGGAAACCTGGGTCAGAAATTCCTGAAGTGCCAGCGGAAGTCCGATCATAAGAAATCGTCTGCACTGGGGATTCAGACAGAAATCTTTTTTTGTAATGACAAACGGAAGCTCCTTTTTTATCAGAAGGAGTACCGCAAATACAACACTTAAGGCCTGTGCAGCAACGGTTGCAATGGCAGCTCCGGCTGCGTCCATATGAAATACCGCAACCAGCACCAGGTCACCGATCACATTTACAATACAGGCAACCAGTACAAAAAGAAGCGGGGATCGGCTGTCTCCCAGACCACGGAAAATTGCAGACAGAAGGTTGTATGCCACAATAAAGAAAATCCCGCCTCCGCAGATCCGCACGTAAGCAGATGTCAGACCAACCGCTTCTGCCGGTGCCTGCATCAGTACGGAGATTGGACGTGCAAAGCATACCATAACAACAAACAGGACGACTGAGACCATGGTAAAGACAACGGTCGCCCCACCGATAACAGAACCAATCTGTTCCGGTTTCTTTTCGCCAAGATATCGGGCGATCAGAACTGTGATACCCATGGCAAACTGGGTAACTACGAAGGTTACAAGATTCAGAACCTGGCTTCCTGTTGATACCGCTGACAGACCGGATGTGGAACCGAATCTTCCTACTACCAGCAGGTCAACCGCACCGTAGGCTGCCTGCAGGATCAGTGCCCCGAGGACTGGCATCATAAATGCAACCAGCTTCTTCAGAATGCTTCCCCGGGTAAAATCTGCTTGATCATTTTTCATAATGTTCTCTCCTCTCTCTCATGATCTGGTAAAATTTCTCAATGGTCCGGATCATGCAGTCTGCTTCCTCCTCTGAGATTCCGGAAAGATACGGAGCCAGGCTGCTGAAAAAATCCTGGTCATATTTCCGCGAAAGTTCTTTCCCCGCTTCTGTGATGATGATATAGGTAACACGGCCATCGTCCGGCGAAGCAATCTTTCGAAGATAGCCTTTTTCTTCCATTTCCTTCACCGTCCTGGTGACACCCGGACGTGGCAGGTTCATGGCATTACTGATATCTGATATCCGGATATCTTTTTTCTCCTGCTGCATTGACCGGATGGCATCCAGGTACTGGATGTAGGAAGGCATTACTCCCTTTGGCAGCGGCGGAAGCATCTCCCTGACCCGTTTTGCCTGATAACAGGCATCAAACATCCGCTTGATCTTTTCGTTTGTCATAAAAAAACCTCGCATAATTATCTTAGTTAATTACCTTTGATAATTATACGAGGATTTTCTGTTTTGTCAAGTGTGTTTATTTATTTTTTACACCAGCGACATAAACCATTCCACTGTTTTCCCGTGGGAAGAACCGGATCGAACTGAACGAAACCGGAAATGTCGCTGTGGAATATGCCCGCTTCCAAATTTCTGGTTCAGACTGATGCGGAGGCTTTTGAGGAACTGGTCCGCGCTTCCTCTCTTCCCTGCTTTGCTACTGACTATGGTCAAAGCCTGCATCCAGGCTTCGCCAGCCGTGTTAATATTCCACTGACAGATCCGGAAGCGCATGTGACGTTTTATATCACCAGGATATAAAATAATAGAAAAAACCTTCTGGAGAAAGGACGGATACGTTTTATCCCTGTCGGATTCCGCAATGGATTGCCTGTTTCGGGCAGGCTTTTTTGCACCGTCCGCATCGAATACATTCCGCACTGTTTACTTCTTCCACCGGATCTACTTCCATCTGACAGGCTTCTGCACATTTTCCACAATGAATACACGCTTCGCCATCCACACGATAACGAAATACGGATACTTTGTTAAAAATGGAATAAAATGCTCCAAGAGGACAGATATATTTACAAAATGGGCGATAGATCATAATCGCCAGGATCACTGTAACCACAAGAATAGCATTTTTCCATATGTACAGCCATCCCACCGCACTTCGCATGGAACGGTTCAGAAGTACCAGAGGGATTCCTCCTTCAAGGGTTCCTGCCGGACAGATCAATTTGCAGAAATATGGTGCTCCCTGTCCCATGATGTCCACCACAAACATAGGAAGCAGGATCACAAACACCAGAAATATTACATACTTCAGTTTCCGAAGAAGCCTGTCTCCCCGGAAGGTCCGGATTTTTTTCGGAAAAGGAATTTTATTCAGAAGATCCTGAATTAAACCAAACGGACATAAAAATCCGCACACCAGCCTTCCCAGCAAAGCTCCGATAAATATCAGAAAGCCAATCACATAATAAGCCATTTTAAAATTCCAGCTTCCGATCACCGCCTGGATAGCACCGATCGGACAGGCCCCTCTTGCCCCGGGACAGGAATAACAGTTCAGTCCCGGAACACATACATTTTTCGTTTTTCCGGTATAAATCTTGCCGGTGACAAAACCGGATACATGACTGTTGGTCAGAAACGCCCACGCAGCCTGTATTCCATGACGCGGCCACTCATTTATCTTTATTTTCTTTTTATCCAATTCCAATACACTCCATGCAGATATTGATCGCTTTTGTAAAAACTACCGAAACTTCTCCTCTGTATATTCCAAATCCCATAATTGCAAGCCCCAGAAATGCCAGCACAGGGCCGGTATATTTTGATCCAGTTAACTTTTTTATCATTTTTCCTTGTCCTCTATAAACTTTCTAAAAGCCTTTTATTTTGAAATTTTCTCTAATTCTTTCACCACAATATCTTCCCATTCTCCAAGCGTATGGCTTCCTGTATAAGTTTCTCCTACAATGTTTCCATTTTTATCTACAAAGAATGTTTCCGGAAATGCAGAGATTCCTTCCAGCCGTCCGTTCATCATTCCCTCATATGGAATCAGGAATGGATAGGAAGCCTCTGTTTTTTTCTGCAGAACTTCTGCCTTTTTCACAGCTTCTTCATCCTGTTTTCCCTTTTCGCCCAATGTATCCAGAACAACTCCGACTACACCAATTCCGTTGTCTTTCATTTCTTTATAAAGTTTATCCAGCTCCGGAATTTCTTTTACACATGGAGAACACCAGGTTGTAAAAATATTTACCATAGTCAGGTCATGGTCACTGAATATTTTCTCTGTATAGGTTTCTCCATCAATTCCTGTTGTTTCAAAAGTTCCAACAGAAGCAGCATCCGAAGTTTCGGCCTGTTTCACTGTCTCAAATACAGAAATCTGCTGAAAATCAGCCATATCGGTAATGGTCGTTTTTATTTCTTCCACCATTTTGGAAAGATCCTGATCTGCTTCTTTATTGAGACTCAGATAATATTTGTATGATCCGTTCTTGCTGCTTCCAAGCTCTTTGTGCTCCGTGCAGCCCGTGATCTCATCCAGATTTTTTTCGGAATCTTTATCATAAACTCCCAGCACACCAATCCTTTTGAGACCGGCCATCCATTTATCATAACCATCTCCTATTTTTTCTACTTCTGCGTCCCGCTGTTCTTCTGTCATCTCATAGATGCCAAAATATGCATACTTCCAGCTTTCACCTTTTTCATCCCAGTTTTCGTTGGTTATGACTGCCACACTTTTTTCTTCCATACAATTTTTCAGTTTTTTCGGTAATGTAAAATTAAGCCCAAGGTATGGATATTCATAGGAATCCTGTACCGGAAGCGTTACATCAGAAGGTTTAAAAGTTCCCTGAAACTGATCTATGGAAAACCCTTCCTCAGTTTCTGTGCTTTCCTGTGCTTTTACCTGTACTCCTCCTGTAAGTGAAACACTTAAAACGGCCGCTGTCAGAATTGCTGTCATTTTCTTTGTTCTGAACTTCATAAATAATATTCTCCCTTCATAAAACGAACATTCTTATTTCTTTTTGTTTCATCATGAACCTCATTATAACACCCCTCCTATAAAATCCCTGTTAAGAAATTTACTTTTTTTACAGGAATTTTATGCTGTACATGTTATGATAGGGATACTTCCATAAGAAAGGGGATTTTTATGCGTATATTGATTATTGAAGATGAAAAAGAACTCTGCCTGTCTGTTGCGGATGGTCTTCGCATGGATGGCTATGAGATAGATACCTGTTTTGATGGAAACGAAGGTCTGGAACTGTGTATGAGTGAAACTTATGATCTGATTCTTCTGGATCTGAATCTTCCGGAAATCGACGGTCTGGAAATTCTCCGGCAGTTTCGTTGCTTTAATACTTCTACCCCGGTATTAATTCTGTCCGCCAGAGTCCAGATCCAGGATAAGGTAAACGGACTGGATCTGGGTGCAAATGACTATCTTACCAAGCCCTTTCATTTTGAAGAGCTGGAGGCCCGTATCCGAAGCCTGACACGTCGGAAATTTATACAGGAAGATGTCTGCCTACAATGTGGCGACATTACTTTTGATACCAGAACAAGAGAAACACTTATCAGAAATGTGCCCCTGCCTCTCACCCGTAAAGAAAGTGCCCTTCTGGAATATTTTCTACTCAACCGCAGCCGGATCATCAGTCCGGAAGAAATGATGGAACACATCTGGGATGGAAGTGTCAATGCTTTCAGCAACTCCATCCGGGTGCATATTTCTTCCCTGCGGAAAAAGCTGCGTACTGCCCTTGGTTTTGATCCCATTCAGAATAAAATCGGACAGGGATATATTTTTGAGGAGGACCGCTTATGAAAAAATCTCTCCAAAACCTTTCCCTGCAGTGGAGGCTGACACTGGTGATCACATTTCTGGTAACTGTCACCTGTATTCTTATGTATTTTTTTATCAGCCATTCTGCGGTTACTGGCATTGACAACCTGGAAGATTATATTGTTCAGATCAATGAGACTTCTTTCGCCGCTTCACCGATCACCTTCCACGTTGATCCGGAAACTCTGTTTCCGGAACTTTCCAACCAGATTGCAGATACCAAAAGCCATTTTCAGATCCTGAGCATTTTTGCCACAGTACTGATCGTTCTGCTCAGCAGTATCTGCACATATTTTATTACCAGACAGGCTCTGGCTCCTCTGCGAAGTCTCAGCTGCCGTATCTGCGAAACGGAGGTGCAGAATTTATCTGAGCCATTGAAAATTCCTGAAACTAATGATGAAATTTCCCAGCTGACACGATCCTTTAACGCCATGCTCCAGAGACTGAATGAAGCATTTACCACTCAAAAGCAATTTTCCGCAAGTGCTGCCCATGAGCTCCGGACACCACTTGCTGTCATGCAGACAAACCTTGAAGTTTTTTCCCGGAAAAAAGAACCGGAACTTCAGGAATACCGGCAGATTTTCAACATGATCCAGAAACAGACAGAACGGCTTTCCCATCTGGCCGAGATGCTTCTTGATCTGACCGGGGTTCAGTCTGTGGAACGTTCGGAAAAAATATCACTTGCCGAACTGACTGATGAAGTTTTCTGCGACCTGGCCTCTGTCGCAGAACAGAAAGATATTCAGCTAATTCAGGAAGAAGGAGACTGTATCATCACAGGAAGTTACCTACTTATCTACCGAGCAGTCTATAACCTGGTTGAGAATGCCATTAAATATAACCGGCCTTCTGGTACCGTAACTGTATCTGTCCACACAACTGTAAACTCCGAATATGCAGTTATGGAAATCCATGACACCGGCATCGGGATTTCCTCTGAAAATCAGGAAAAAATCTTTTCACCTTTCTTCCGGGTTGATAAGTCCAGAAGCCGTGCCATGGGCGGTGCCGGCCTCGGGCTTGCTCTTGTAGCAGAAATCGTGCAGCAGCATCAGGGAATCATAAAAGTAAAAAACAGTACTGCGGAAGGTACCATTATAGAAATGTTTCTTCCCATATCAAAAGATGCCGGACGCTGATTTTATTCAGCCCGGCAATCCTCTGATGTTTTTATGAAATTTTTACAGGATCTCTCCGTTTGATTCAATTACTTTCTTATACCAGTAGAAGGATTTCTTTGGTGTCCGTTTCAACGTGCCGTTTCCTTCATCATCTTTATCTACATAGATAAATCCATAGCGTTTTTTCATTTCACCGGTAGATGCACTTACCAGGTCAATGCAGCCCCAGGAAGTGTATCCCAACAGGTCTACACCATCTTCTTCCACTGCCGCTTTCATGGCTTTGATATGTTCTCGAAGATACTCGATCCGGTAATCATCTTCCACATATCCGTTTTCATCCGGTTCATCTGCCGCTCCCAGACCATTTTCCACAATAAACAGTGGTTTCTGGTATCTGTCATATAAAGCATTTAATGTGCAGCGAAGTCCCAGAGGATCGATCTGCCATCCCCATTCGCTTGCTTTCAGATATGGATTTTTTACTGTGGCAAAAACATTTCCATCTGTTTTCTCAATGGTGTTATCCGCACTTGTGCATCTGGATGAATAATAAGAAAACGAGATAAAATCAACCGTATTTTCTCTCAGAACCTTCCGGTCTTTCTCTGTAATATCCAGTTCGATCTTTTCTCTCTCAAAAAATTTCTTTGCATATGCCGGATATTCCCCTCTTGCCTGGACATCGATAAAGAAATAGTTCTCTCTGTCTTTCTGCATGGACTTCCACACATCTTCCGGACTGCAGGTATACGGATATGTCATTCCTGCCGCCAGCATACATCCGATCTTATTCTCCGGATCGATCTCATGTGCGATCCGTGTTGCCTCTGCCGAAGCAACCAGTTCATGGTGAGCTGCCAGGTATTTGGAAAGTGTCTCATTTTCTCCCGCTTCAAAAACAAGCCCAGCTCCCATAAACGGCAGATGAAGGATCATATTGATCTCATTAAAAGTCAGCCAGTATTTTACCAGACCTTTATATCTTGTAAAAAGCACGGTCACAAGCTTCTTATAAAAATCGATCATCTTCCTGTTTTTCCATCCGCCATACTTTTTAATCAAATGGATCGGGCAGTCAAAATGTGTGATCGTGACCAGCGGCTCAATTCCATATTTATGGCATTCCTTAAAAAGCTCTTCATAAAACTTCAGGCCTTCTTCATTGGGTTCTTCCTCATCACCATTTGGAAAAATCCTGGTCCAGGCAATGGAAAGCCTGTATGTCTTAAATCCCATTTCACCAAACAGCGCAATATCTTCTCTGAAATGATGATACATGTCTATCGATTCCATTGCCGGATAGTAATGTTCACTGTCCGGCTCCAGCATCTTAAGCCTTCCCAGGCACACAGGAAAACGATCTTTTCCTGCTGGGCATACATCTACATTTGCAAGGCCTCTTCCGCCTTCCCTGTAAGCTCCCTCACACTGATTGGCAGCGGTAGCACCGCCCCATAAAAAATTCTCCGGAAAACTCATATTTCTACCTCATATTATTTCTGTATTTTCTTCATAACAACAGGACCTTCAATACCAAATGGCTCGATCATCAGATAATGGCTAATTGGATCTCTCAGTGCAGTTCCAAGACAGTTTGTTACCTCGATCGTGATCTGATTTTCTCCTTTTTTCAGAAGCCCTGTCAGGTCAAAACGATATGGTCTGCACAATCGGACTCCTGCTGAGATTCCATTCACTTTCACTTCTGCAGTCTCAAACACTTCCCCAAGATCTAATTCCGCGGAAATTTCATCTTCCAGCTTAAGTTCACTGGAAAAGTGTAAAGTTCCGGCTTTTTTCTCCCAGCCCTGAATCTCCTGAACGCAGCAAAGCTGCTCTGCCGGTACCGTTTCCGTAAACTCCGGCCAGGAAAGACTGTCTGCAAACCGGACATTCCATTTTTCAGGGAGAGCGATCTTCTCTTGAACTACTGTCATATCTGCCCCCTTAAAATGAACAGCTTTGGCAGGAAGCTTTTTTTCACTCCCAAAAAGGATCACAGACTCATACGGCTCCAGTGATAAGAAAATCTTTCCACTGGCAGGGTCCGTACTGACTTCATATGTTTTTCCTGAAAAAGCATCATATCTGTACACATATGCTGCACATGGCAGTGAAACTTCTGTACATATGGTCTTCCCGATATTTTCATTGAAGATCATATAATATCTCCGGCCATCCCGCTCATATTCTCCAACTGTAAGATCCGGCTGATCCTGGGCAAAAACTACTTTTCTGTACTCAGCCAGGGTCTCACCCAGTTCTTCCAGAGCAATCACACTGGCATGTGTTTGCACATATTCAAACACCTCCTGATTTTTCGGAAATCCCAGCATGATATCCGGAAATCCATCCAGAAAATAAATCTGAACCTGATGCTCTGCCATTTTTTTCAGTACCGGAACAATATCGGAAGGGATCCCTTCTCCATAAGGAATCACAAGATTTTTCATCCTGCATCCGTTGATTTCAAAGAAACCATCTCCAATCTCCGCCTGCATGATCCAGTCTCTTGTCACAATATCATAAGGAATCTGATGCTCTGTCAGCTCCCGGCACGGCTTTTCAAGCGGCATGCAATTTCCTCCCCATTCCAGCTCTGCCGGATAAAGCAGTCCTGTTTCTGAAGGATATTTTCCATCCCGGAAAATCTGGCAGATACGATTTACATAATCGCTGAACACCTTGAAATAGCGGAACTGCGGATTATATCCATGTGCATAGAAATGTGGCGGGCAGTCAAAGTCCGGGAACTTCTTCGGGTCAAATGCATGGGGAACCAGATAATTGATTCCACGTACCAGAAGATGATCGGCGATCCATTTCATCATTTTCAGGCCTTCGTTCCAGCCATATGCCCCAAATGCTTCACACATGGCTCTTCCTTTTTTTGCCGGATCCAGGTGGGCAGAGGATGCGGCAAGTTTTGCAAGAGCATAATGGTAAAATTCTCCATTACTTCCTCCTGTGTTAAATGCATCATGATGATAATTCATTCCCGGAACGATCTGACCACCGATCACATCGATTCCCGCAAAATCCATGCCCTGCTGTCCCCGGTAATAATGGCCGGTTCCGTATCCCAGCCGGGCATGTGCTCCGTTATCTTCAATGGTATGTCCCAGATACCACACATTGTGTGCTCTGCACCAGTCTGCAAGAACCTGGGTAAAATTCTCACTATAAAGTCTTGTGATCGTATCCATATACCGGAAACGGATATCCTTTTCCAGACCATCGGCATCAGACCAGAGAAGCGGAAGATATTTTTCTTCAAAACCAAGTTCTTTTTCCAGACCATCTCTCCATGGAAGTACCATATCGGTTCCAATACGGCCTTCGGTTCCTTTTACATTTCCAAAACGCGGCTCGTCCGAGAAAAATCCCTGAATGGTTTTTCCAAATTCTTCTTTATAATGTACATAATGTGGTTCATATACTTCCCTTATCAGCACTTCTGTTGCCTCACGGACCAGCGGATTCAGGTAATCCTGTGTTGCCTGCTCCCCTCCTTTTTTCGTAAGATATACAACAAAAATACTCCATGCGCCCTCCGGCACATCCAGAGTCAGAAGACGGCTCTCCCGGTTCATCTGCTCTGTAATGTCACATATGCTTTCTGCAATCACCGGATCTCCCTTTTCTGTTCTCTGGCTGGTGCGCTTCGCAAGCAGGACTTCCAGGATTTCCTGCTCCGGATCCGGCTTGTCCCATGGTCTTCCTTTCAGAAGTGAAAAATCGATTCTTGCCCTTTTTAACGGGCCCTGGACATCGTAACGACGCATGTCCAGATACTTTTTCAGATACTGCGGATAATCAGATTTAATACGTCCGTTTGCATATCCTGTAGGGAAATGGGAATCATCCAGTATCCACAGTTTCATATCAAGTTTCCTGGCTTTATCAAGGATAAAATCCATATCCTTCCACCAGCCGTCGCCTACAAAATCCGGATGGGGACGCGCTTCCACGCATGCCCCTTTCATTCCACATCCGGAAATTTTTTCCATATATTCATTAAGAACATCATGATCTTCCCCATGCTGCCAGAAAAACGGATAAAGATAATTTTCCATTCCAAGCCTCCATCATTATTTCTCTATGATCATCACAATATCCTTTTGTTTTACATTTTCAGCTACTGTTTTCACAGAGCTGTAGTCATCACTGTTTGTGACAAGAACTGCTGTTGTATCGCTGTAGCCAGCTTTTCTGATCTTGTCTCTGTCAAATTTCAGAAGTTTTTCTCCAGTTTTTACTTTCTGTCCCTCTTTAACAAAAATCTGGAATCCGTCCCCTTTCATCTTGACCGTATCCACACCCACATGGATCAAAAGTTCCACGCCATCAAAAGACGTTAAACCTATTGCATGCCCGGTGTCTACCAAGGATGTGATCTCACCGTCAAAAGGAGCCACAATAAGTTCTTCTTCCGGTTCAATTCCGATACCTTTTCCCATAATTCCGGATGCAAAAGTTTCATCTGGGATATCTTCTCTGCGGATTACTTTTCCGCCTACAGGAGCGTAGAGTCTGCTTTCCTTATTATCTGATATCGTTTTATTTTCTTCCAGAACATGGTCGCTATTATCTGTATCCGTTGATTTTGCAATCTGTTCAGCTGCTCCCTCACCGGAATCTGCCATGATAAATGCCAGAACTGCGGAAACTGCAAAAGCGATCAGTGCACAGATGATAAATCCATAGAAACTGATATCCAGTCCTTCCGGATTGATCATTGCAGGAATTCGAAACAGACCGTCACCTGCCATGGTATACATTTTTCCACCAAGTGCTCCAAGAATTCCGCCACTGATTCCGCCGCCAATCCATGCACAGACAAACAGTTTGAAATTTGGCAGTGCAATAGAATAGATTGCCGGTTCTGTTACTCCGCAAAGTGTAGATGCAAGACTTCCGAAGCCGATTCCCCGCTTTTCAGGATCTTTATTTTTCAATGCGTATCCTAAAGTCACACCAGCAAGAGCCCATACCGTCAGGCCTAATACCGCATTTACCGGATCATATCCCTGTGAAAAAAGATTGTTCATCAGAATCGGAATAAATGCCGCATGAAGTCCAAGCAGAACAACCAGCTGCCAGAATGCGCCGAGAAGTGCTCCACCGATCAGCGGGCTCATTCCGAAAATTCCGAATACTCCTTTGGAAAGCCAGGATGAAACCGTGTTCATAACCGGTCCGATCACGATCCAGCTTAACGGAACGGTAATCGCCAGTACAAAAGTTGGCACCAACATAAGCTGAAGCATGGACGGAATAAATTTCTTTGCCAGTTTTTCCAGCCTGGATGCCACAAAACCAGCCAGTACGATAGGGAGGAATGTATTTGTATAAGATGCTGCCGCAACCGGGATCTTAAGGAATGTAATTCCTCCTTCGGCGGACACTGCTGTAACCAGATCCGGATACAGGAACGCCGCACCTATGACAGCTGTTACATATGGATTACAGTCAAATACTTTTCCACAGGTAAATCCCACAATCACCGGCATAAAATACAGGATCGCATCGCCTGCTGCATAAAGAACAAGGTAAGTTCCGTCCGTTTTTGTAAGGACTCCTGCAGTAACCAGGATCACCAGTATTCCTTTGATGATTCCGCCTGCGATCATCGGTCCAAGCATTGGCATGATACAGCCGGAAATTGTTTTGAAGAAGCGGTTCCAGAGACTGTCTTTTTTGATCAGTTTCAGATCCTCTTTATTCATGCTTTCTTCTCCGGAGAGCTGTGCTTCGCGTCTCACATCTTTGACTACTTCACTGACATGCGTACCAATGATAACCTGATACTGTCCTCCCTGATTCATCACACCTTTGACACCTTTTATCCCGGTTACCTTATCTTTATCCGGAATGCTGTCGTCCTTCAGCACAAAACGCAGTCTCGTCATACAGTTGGTCACATTGACAATGTTTTCTTTTCCCCCTACAGCCGCAACCACTTCTTTTGCCAGCTGAGTGTAATCTGCTTTTGCCATTTTCTTCCCTCTCTTTATATTTGATACCATTATTATATCTTTCAGATCCGGCGAAAAAAATAACGTATTCCTCATAATTCATTGACCAAATCCACACAGTTTGATACAGTAATTATATCTTTATCCCATATATATCGACAGGAGGTACACCACTATGAATATCCATTCTCTCCATCATTATCTTACAAATTTATCGGAAAGTGAAGAACATTATCGTTCCGGTCATCCCTTTTCCGGCTGGAACCAGCTCCCAAAAGTGCAGATTCATGGTCGCGAAGTATACCGGATGTTCCCCGACAATCTTATTTTTTCATCCATGCACGGAGAAAATCCGGTTTCCGGTCAGAATTTTGATATTCCTGTAGGCCTGCAGGATATCTCCATCAAGCGGAATTCCAGATTCAATCCGGTTCCGGAGCATGTCCATTCCCATATTGAGATCAACTATGTTTATTCCGGCACCTGTCCCCAGTACATAGACGAAAAACCTGTCCTTCTGAAAAAAGATCAGGTACTTCTGATCGATACAGACTGTCCGCATTCCATTGATGCCCTGGGTGAAGATGATATCATGATCAGTATGATGATCCAAAAAGATTTTCTCCGTGACCGTATGTTTTCCCAGTTTTCCAAAGACAGTGTGCTCTCCCGTTTTTTTGTGAATGCACTGACAGAGCGGACAGACCACGATCACTATCTTCTTTTTCATTCAGAAAAAAACCGAAGGATTCCTTTGTTTTTCTCAGAGCTTTTCTGTGAATTTCTGGATCCTTCGGTCAATTCCGGAGATATTATTTTTCATTTATTTTATCTGATCATTGCTGAACTGATCAATGTATACGAAAACGATCTGGCAAAAGAACAGGAATTTTCAACGGTTATGCCAATTGTTCCGCTGATCCGTTACATTGAGAACAATTTCCGTACCTGCACCCTGGAGAAAGTCGCAGAATTTTTCCATATCAGCCCCAACTATGTCTCCACTCTTCTTAAAAAGAACACAGGCTATACTTACATCCAGCTGATCCAGGCACAGAAACTGAAATTTGCGGCAACACTTTTAAAAACAACTTCCATGCCGGTAACTGCAATAGCCAGCCAGGCCGGTTATGAAAACATCAGCTTTTTCTACAAAAAATTCCAGGAACGATATCATTGTTCTCCTAATGAATACCGGTTAAGAACCCCTGCGCTTTAGACTTACGCCTCCTTCAACGTTTCTTTTTCAGCCTTCAGGTCAAACCTCCGCTCCACCAGTTCTTCAATAAACTGCGCGGTTGCTTCCCATCCCAGGAGGCTGCTGTTTAAGAGAATATCACGGGTATGTCTGTCACCACGTTTTTTGCCGGTGATATACTCGTGTCTTGCATGCTGGGATTTTTCGACATTTTCCCATTCTTCCTCGGCCTTATGAGGATTTAATCCCTGTTTCTTCATAACTGCTGCGATTTCATCCTGCTTCGGTGCATAAATAAACACATTCATGACATCGGAGCTGTCTTTTAAGATGTAATCACTGCTTCGTCCTACGATAACGCAGGAATTTTTTGCAAATTCACGGATCGTCTGGAACTGGGCATCAATAACACGATTGGAAAGATTTGCATAACGGACACCATAAGAGGTATCAAAGGCATAACGGACACCAATCCTGGTATCAGCTTCCTCGACCAATCCTTTGTCAACACCAATCTCCTGTACAACCTTATCTACCAGATCACGGTCATAATATTCGATTCCGAAATAATCCGCAACCATTCTTGCGATCTCCGGTCCGCCGCTTCCGTACTCACAGCCAACGGTAATAACGAAATGTCTGTCCGGATATTTTGCATCCGGCAGTGCCGTTGGTTCTTCTTCGGAAGCTTTTGTCTCATCAACGATAAAGATGTCACGGCCAAATTCCGCACCATATTTTTTCTTTGAATAGAAGAAAAAGAATACACCAAGTGCAAGCCAGATTCCGACTACGATCCACTCCTGCCATACCAGTGCTGCGGAAAAAGATGCCGGGATAATATACAGAAGTGTCATGAATCCGGCCATGATCACTGCCATAGCTCCTACAAATCCACCGGCCTTTACCTTATATGGTCTTTCCATCTCCGGTCTTTTTTTCCGAAGGATGCAGAAGGAAATAGATACAAACATATATGCGATGACACAGCCAAAGGATGCCGCATCAACCAGCCACACCAGGACGCCTCGTCCAAAGAACGGTGCTGCCACGCAGGCAACTCCACAGAGAATGATCGCTGCTTCCGGAGTTTTGTTTTTTCCAAGCTTTCCAAACATTTCAGGGATCATCAGTGATTCACCCATGGAATAAAGTGCACGGCTTCCGCCCATGAGGAAGGAATTCCAGGAAGTGATGATTCCGCATAATCCTCCAATGATCAGAACCTTGCCCATTAACGGTGAACGGAAAGCTACCTCAATGGCTTTTGCAGAAACAAGTCCGTTCTGAGAATTCATCTCCTGTGCGATCGCACTCTGCGGCATGATATAGCAGACTGCAAAAACGATCAGCAGATACCAGGCTACTGCAAGAAAGATGGAAAGAAGCATGATCTTTCCGATTTTTTTATAAGGAACATTGATCTCCTCAGCCGCCTGAGGGATAACGTCAAAACCAATGAAAAGAAATGGTGTCATGCAGGCAACCTTAAATACACTTCCCAGTGTGGTTCCTGCTCCGTTTTCCCACACCTGTCCCGTGATATTGGAAACATCGCCGTTTACTGCTGAACCAACCACCAGAAGGATTCCCGCAATGGCAATGATCGCTGTCAGTACTGTCTGCAAAAGTGCTGCTGTTTTTGCACCCTTGATGTTGATATATGTGATCAGGATCGAAACACCGACACCAAGAAGGATCGTTGTAAGGTAGATATCCTTTCCTGCGATCGAATACAGATATACCTGGTTAAAATCCGGAAACAGATAGGTGATAACTGTCGGAAGCGCGGTAGCTTCAAATGCGGATGTTGCCACATATCCGAGAATGATCATCCAGGTACATACAAAAGATCCGGTAGGTCCCATAGCACGGTAGCTGAATACATGCTCGCCTCCGCACTGAGGCATTGCCGATGTCAGCTCTGCGTAAGTAAGTCCTACAAAAAATACCATTACCCCACCGATCAGCATGGCGATCATAGATCCCGCAAAACCGGCTGTTGTGATCCAGTCTCCTGAGTTGATGACCCAGCCCCATCCGATCATTGCTCCAAAAGCAATAACCAGGATATCCCAGGATCCCATTACTTTGTCAAATTTTGATTTCTGTTCCATATAAAACCTCCTCTTTTCCCTTTTTTCAGACAAAAATCCGCTGCTCCTTTTCCTGCATCCTTGCAGGCAGAACAGCGGATTTTCAGATGTCAGGCGGAGAAACTCCGCGTTTTGTTAATATTAAGCCTCCAGTGCTTCCTTCAGGGATGCCTCAAAAATTTCCAGGCCCTTCTCCATCTGCTCATCTGTCATTGTGAGCGGTGCAAGGAAACGTACAATGTTTCCATATGTTCCACAGTTCTCAAGAAGAAGTCCCTTCTGAAGCGCGTTCTGGATCAGTTTGGATGTAATCTCTGTAGCAGGCTCCTTGGTATCTCTGTCCTTTACAAGCTCGACACCGATCATTGCTCCAAGTCCTCGTACATCACCGATCACCGGATATTTCTCCTGAAGCTCTTTGTAGCGTTTCATGACGGTTTCGCCGATATGTCTTGCTTTTCCTGCATAATCATCACGTTTCATTACGTCCATAACAGCCAGTGCTGCTGCACAGGATACCGGGTTTCCGCAGAAGGTTCCACCGATGGTTCCTGCCGGTGCCGCATCCATGATCTCAGCTCTTGCTGTGATCGCAGAGATCGGAAGTCCTGCGCCAAGAGATTTTGCTGTTGCGATGATATCCGGTGCTGCTCCGGCTTCTGCCCAGTACTCAGAAGCGTAATATCTTCCAGTTCTGCAGTTACCACACTGAACCTCATCTGCGATCATCAGGATTCCGTTATCATCGCAGATCTTACGGACTGCTTTTACCCACTCGATCGGTGCCGGGATAAATCCGCCCTCGCCCTGGAATGGCTCAACGATCATGCAGGCGATCTCACTTGCAGGTGCACCCTCGTCAAAGACTCTCTGCAGCTCGTTAATGTAATACTGGATGGCCTCAGCCTCTGTATAGCCTTTTGGTGCACGGTATAAATATGGATATGGAGCACGGAAGATTCCTGCCGGGAACGGTCCCATGCCGACTGCGTATGCTTTCTTTGCAGTCAATGCCATGGTCAGGTTGGTTCTTCCGTGGAAAGCACCTGTGAAGCAGATCACACCGCTTCTCTTTGTGAAGGCTTTTGCGATCTTGATGGCATTCTCATCACACTCTGCGCCGGAGTTTGCGAAGTAGGTTTTCTTAACATCGCCCTTGCATGGCATGATCTCATTTAATTTCTCAGCCAGTGTTACATAACCATCATGTACATATACGTTAAAAATTGTATGGAAATATTTCTCAGTCTGTTTCTTTACTGCCTCGATAACCTCCGGATGAGAGTATCCGATATTCAGAACTCCGACACCTCCAACCCAGTCAAGGAATTTATTTCCGTCCATATCTTCAAACATGGCACCTGAACCCTGTTTGATACAGATTGGATAGGTTTTTCCACAGAGTGCCTTTGGGATGGCAGCATCTCTTCGGTCAAGAAGCTCCTTTGATTTCGGTCCTGGAACCTGCTCGGTTACGATCTCCGGTAATGCGGTTGCTAATTCTGCTGTTGTCATAATACTTCTCCTCCTTTATCAGTCACGGCTCTTCTACTCTTTTATTTCTTCTTCGTGAGCAAAAAAACAGACGTCGGATGTGTTATCATCGGACGTCTTTGTCGTTTGTCTTTGTGTTGTTTTGTTTTTTGATTTAGGTAGATTATAGCATTTTCCGGTTCGAAATCAATAGGCTTGATACCCTATATTTTTTGTGCACGGTGCACAATTATCTTCTGCGATACTTTTCGATCAGAAATGCCAGCCTTAATTCCAGACATGTATCCAGATTTTCAAGCTCACAGCCCAGGATCTCACGGATTTTTTTCAGCCTGTAATTCAGGGTATTCCGATGCAGAAACATTTCTTCTGCTGTTTTTTTTGCATTGCAGCTGCAGTTCAGATAATTTTCCAGGGTTTCACTTAAATTTCCATCGTTGAGTTCGTCTGCCCGCATCAGTTTTCCAAGATGCTCTTCCACGTAGGTATCCAGAATCCTGGAGTCGTCCACATGGGTAAGCAATGTATAAATCCCCTGATCCCTGTAAAAAAAGATCTTTCCCTTTGAACCAGCTGCTTTCGCTGCCCGAAGTGCCGAGGACGCTTCGTTTCTGCTGTTTTTTATTTCGTCCAGATATGCCTTGCTGTTTCCGACACCGATCCGAAGATTGATCCCATATTCCCGCTGTGCACGGTTCACGATCCTTTCGAAAAGTTCCTTTGTATTACTTTCCTCCGCCTCTCTATCCGGGATCAGGGCAAGAATCGAGCCTGCCTGCGGCAGGATCAGGATATCCTTCTTTATATGAGCTGAAAATTCAGTCCGGATCATCCGTTTCATATTTCGCCCTTCTGCCAGTGAATCATCGTTTTCCCCTCCGTTTTCTGCATTCCGGAAAGCAAAGGCAAGCTCTGCCACAAAAAAGCTTCCATTAAGATCAATATTCAGATATCTGGCCTGTGCCATCACCCGCTCCCTGCTCAAATGTTCTGCATCCAGGATTGAGGAAAACAGCTGCTCTGCGGCATTTCGGTCATTTTCTTCAAGAACAAGCCTGCGGCAGATGATCTGCGAGAGGTCGATCAGCGGATACTTTTCTGGCAGCTCAAACAAGGGGAGTTTTTTTTCTCCGCAGTATCTCATCAGCTCCCCGGAAATCTGTCCTTCGTTGATCCCAAGGGCGGTGATTCCATGCTCATGCATCTGGCGGATCAGTTCCAGAAGCTTCTGGCTGTCACCGGTGACACTGGGATTGGTCAGGACTACAAATTCGCCTCCATGAATGTAATCTTCAATTTTATACTCACTTCTGATGCACTGCAGACAGTCTGCGAAATAGATCCATCTGACAGGCTGAATCAGACCGTTTTCCCCCGCTTTCAGCTTCAGAACCTCTGTAAGCTCCGGGATCTGCATCATATCTCTGCAATTCATAAACCCCTACTCCTCCCACTGATACTGTTTCATATCCACACATCCATTTGTCTTGAATTCCACACCTTCATCTTCCAGAAGCAGTTTCTGTTCTCTCCATCCCAGTGCTGTCCGCCCGGCATGATTCACAACTCTGTGGCAGGGATATCTCCCGTAAAATTCTGCCATACTTAAGACTTTTCCCACAAGACGTGAATTTTTATCCCGGCCGATCAGACGTGCGATCTGCCCGTAGGAGGCCACTTTTCCTTCCGGTATCTCTTCCACCACGGATAGTATCTCGTAAATCAGATCCTCATCCAGTATTTTTCCCATGATCATTCCTCCAAAGCACTCCTGCGTTTCTTTTTCCAGAGTGTTTTTGTCTACCCGTATTATATCGGGTTATGTGAAGTTTGTCATTTCTTTTGTTCTGACAATATTTTATTCCCTGTAAGTCATTGACATATGTCCGCAATTATTCTAATATTGGAATATCTATTTTTAAACAATATTCATATGGAAAGGATGCGATTTTTACTCATGACTCCCGTTGATTTTATTGCAGTCAGTACTCAGGCAATGAAGGCTTATGAGTCTTTCTGCCAGCCCTTGTGCAAAAAATATCATTTAAGTCAGACTGCTTTTGATGTTCTGATGTTCCTATCCAATAACCCGGACTATAATACGGCAAGAGATATCTGTGAGATCCGCGGAATCCGTTCCGGCATGGCTTCGGTTGCTGTGGATTTTCTTGTAAAAAACAGGTATCTGATTCGTCAGGCAGATCCCTCTGACCGCCGTGTATGGCGGCTGATCCTTACTTCTGAAAGTGACGGTATTGTGCAGGAAGGCCGGAAACTTCAGCTGGAATTTGGCCAGTGCCTTACTGCCGGAATCTCCCAGGAGGAACTATCCCATTATATGGACACTGCCGAAAAATTCAAAAATAATATCCTGAACCTTTCCCGTAATCATTAACGGAAACATTATAAGAAAGAAGGTATTTTTATTATGCCCACAACGATTATTGTCTGTATCCTGGCCGGACTTGGTGCGGGACTTGGAACTGGTTTTGCCGGTATGAGCGCAGCTGCTGTCATCAGTCCCATGCTCATTACGTTTCTTGGAATGGATCCTTACCAGGCTATCGGAATCGCTCTGGCAAGTGATGTCCTGGCAAGTGCGGTTTCCGCCTACGAATATGGAAAAAACAAAAATCTGGATATCCGAAACGGTCTTGTGATGATGTTCACAGTCATGATCTTCACATTTATCGCCAGCTTTCTTTCCACATTCATCTCCGGCAATACCATGGGAAGTTTTTCTACTTTTATGACTATGCTCCTTGGTATCAAATTTATTGTGAAACCGGTTATGACTACAAAAGAAAAAATGATGGCTGTGGATAAAAAAACACGGATCATCCAGTCTATTCTCTGTGGTGTCGTAATCGGCCTGATCTGCGGTTTTGTCGGGGCAGGCGGTGGTATGATGATGCTTCTGATCCTGACTTCTGTTCTTGGATATGAGCTGAAAACTGCGGTTGGAACCAGTGTATTTATCATGACTTTCACTGCTTTTACCGGTGCTGCCAGCCACTTTTATCTGGGCGGCATGCCGGATGTCCGCATCCTGATCCTGTGTGCAGTAAGTACTCTTTTCTTCGCCCGAGTGGCAGCCGTTTTCGCAAACAAGGCTTCTGCGAAGACTCTGAACCGTGCACTTGGTATTGTGCTGACTGTGCTTGGTGTCGTAATACTGGCGGTGAAATTTTTCTGAGAAATATTTGTAACAACATCTTGTAAAAAAGAAAAGCAGGGTCTCTGTAAAGAGGTCTCCTGCAAATTTACTTTATTTCACTTTCTTGATCGTGTCATGGCATACCGTTCCATTTTCTGCAATAGTAGACTTTCTTATGAATTTTGAATGGCTCTTTAATACGCCCAATGCATACCAGTCGTGGGTACAAAATACTTTACAGAATTCCGGATAGCCATGTTCTTTACAGGTGTCAAAATACAGGCATCTGCTGATTTCGTAAGTAAATCCCTGGTCATCGTCCTGCAGGATTTCCGTATCCCAGCAGATTCTTTTCTCGCCTTCAAGATCGTCCATCAGAGACTGTCTTACTATTTTGTAGCCATTGGGCAGTAAATCGACGGTCTTATATAATATGGAGGAAATTCTTCGCATAAACGCACACATAGAATCGTATGCTTCAATTCCTTCAGATTCTGCTAAGCCTTTTTCTCGCAGTATTTCATATGCTGCCAAACCTGAAAAAATATTCAGATATGAAATGAATCTGCCCCTTTCGCTTCCCATATCTGCTTCATTCATATACCGATAAAATCTTTCTTCATATGCCTTAACAATATCATTCGCTGGCAATGTAGTATTGTGAGACACATATTTTTTTAATTTCTTTTTATATCCGGATAGCAGCATCCGGCACATTTTTTTCTCTTTCTTTGTAAGCATAGTTTCGCCTCCATACCTGCCAATTTTTCTAATTTCCTAACCTATAATGCAGTTCCTTTCTTTGGAACAAATAAACGGCTCATATCTGTATGTTCCAGCTTAAGCAGTGAAATTTTTCTGTCAATTCCTCCGGCGTAGCCTGTCAGACTTCCATTTGTTCCTACAACTCGATGGCAGGGAATGATAATCGAAATTTTATTATGCCCAACTGCACCGCCTACTGCCTGGGCCGACATATGGGAAGTGTTTTTCATCTCTGCCATTCTGCGTGCAATTTCTCCATAGGTGATCGTCCGTCCGTAAGGAATCTGTAATAAAATCTTCCACACTTCCTGTCTGAATACTGAACCAGTCGGATGAAGTGGCGGAGTAAAGTTCGGTTCTTCACCAGAGAAATATATATCCAGCCATCTTTTTGCTTCTGTGAGAATTTCCGTTTCCTGTGGAATAGGGTCTTCCGGAAGCGTATTTGCAAAATATTTCTGTCCTTCAAACCACAGGCCGATAAGTCCGATTTCATCTGCAGCAAGTAAAATATCCCCCAGTGGAGATCTATATCTGCATGTGTATACCATGTTTTTCCTCTTCTTTCCGAAAATGTACTGTTACGAACAGTTTAACACATTTATTCGCTTTCTGTTAGAAATCAGTTTTCTATGTTTATCTTTCATTTATCTCTACAATTTTTTCTAATTCAATTTCCGTTCCATCTTTAAAAAACAATTTTCGCTTATATATATCGAATTTTTTTATCTGTCCGGTCACTGTCCTGTAAGAACCTCCCGCTTTTCGTTCATCCGGCTGAAAAAATGTGATGGTAACTGGTTCTGTTCTCTCCTTTTCTGATATCAGCTGGTGCAGTTTTTCATCTAATTCCTGTTTTTTGTCTTCGGAAAGCTGTACCCAGGTATCAGTGAGTCTGGCTGTTTCCTGGATTGCATCTTCATAGCCGGTAAGTGCCGCAAATGGAGAAAACTGTGCCGCTCGGTCGTAGAGTGGCATCTGTGGATGTGTCTTGGAAACATGATGGGGCAGGTTTATGATATCTTCGTATTTGCCTTTTGGCTTTTTTTCCATTTATGCTCTGTGACCTCCAATCTGATTGTTCCGTTCTATGGTGGTGGAGCCTTCCTGCAAGCTGCTGCCTTTCAGTATTGCGTTTTTTCCAAATTTCTTCTTTACGGAAAGCATGGCTTCCTGGAGTTTCCGCTCTTTTTCCTGCTTTTCTTTTTCTGCTTTCTGCTCTGCCTTTGATACATCGGATGCAAGGTAATCCGTGAACAGATTCATCTGCTGATATACCGGTTCTGACGCTGCTGTTTTTTCATCGGTGAGATGATTAGCTGTGATATAAAGCCGACGGATCAGAAGATTTTTATCTGTAATCCTCTCATACAGATCAAGGACTGCTTTCATAATAGCAGATGTTGACGAAGTCGGATGATCCAGATTTACCGTTCCATGACCATGTTTTGGGATTTTCCTTCCATAACGGTCCGTTTTTATTTCACCCTGATATTTTTTTCCACTGGAGGAAGTTTTTAAATTTCCGATATCGTAACCTATGGTAAGGATCAGCTGATCGGTCACCAGTCTCTTTTCCACAAGCTGAAGAACCAGCATGTCTGTCATCTCACGTACGATCAGCTTCGTCTGTTCAAAATCGCAGGGACAGTGCAATACCTGCCCGGAACCGATGCTGTTTGTTTCTGGTTTGTATGCCTTGATCAGCTCCATAGTCACCGGTTCGTATCCCCACGCATGATCGATCAGAAGTTCTGCGTTGACCCCGAACATTTTGTAAAGAAGATCTTCATTATAGTAATCCTGTACACCGCCCAGAGAACATCTGGCGATATCTCCCATGGTGTAAAGTCCTACTTCTTCCAGTTTCTTCCTGTATCCTGCTCCTACACGCCAGAAATCTGTCAATGGCCTGTGATTCCACAGAAGCTCACGATAAGACTGCTCCGTCAGCTCTGCGATACGCACTCCATTTTTATCTGGTGTTGCATGCTTGGCTCCGATATCCATGGCGATCTTACAGAGATAAAGATTCGTTCCGATCCCTGCCGTTGCTGTGATCCCGGTTTCTTTCATTACATCGGAGATCATTTTTGCGGCAAGCTCTCTGGCTGTCATCTGATACATTCCAAGATAGTGGGTGACATCCATAAAAACCTCATCTATGGAATAAACATGCATGTCCTCTGGTGCCAGATATCGAAGGTAAACATTATAAATCCGGGTGCTGTAATCCATGTACAGTGCCATCCTCGGCGGTGCTGTCACATAGGAAACTGCCAGTTCCGGGTGTGCTCTCAGTTCATCAGAAGACCAGGATTCTCCGGTAAATCGTCTTCCCGGTGCTTTTGTGACCCGTGCCTGATTGACTTCTTTTACACGCTGGACCACCTCAAAAAGCCTTGCTCTTCCCGGTATCCCATAGGCCTTCAAAGAAGGGGAAACTGCCAGACAGATGGTTTTCTCGGTGCGCTCTTTATCTGCTACAACAAGATTAGTAGTCAGTGGATTTAAGCCCCGCTGCTGACATTCCACAGAAGCATAGAACGATTTCAGATCGATAGCAATATAGATATGTTCTTCTTTTTTATCCATGGACACACCTCCGTCTTTCTATCATATTATGCATTTTTCTTTCGATTTCTCTGTATCACACTGCTTTTAAACGCTTTATACATTGCTGGTGACAACTCTGGTGCATCTTCATCTGGTACAATAGGTGATTTTTTTGCATTCATAACTTCCTGTATTTGCTCTTTTGTCGGCTTCTGCCCTTTATTTTTTGATACAGGATCTGTTTTACCTTCTCTGTCAGCAGATCATCTCTGAGCAT
>CAVIGE010000027.1:0-31408 GCA_963642325.1 Prevotella sp. CAG:279 | reverse complement strand
GGTGCTGTAAAGGGTTGATGCTATGAATGAAATGACGGGAAGAAGAGGTATTATCTGGAAAACACCGGATATTACGGCGGATGGCCTAAAGCTGTTTGGCTGTATCGTGATGCTGATACAGAGCACAGGGGTTGCGGTTGTACAAAACGGGCTGATCCATCTGGAACAGTATACAAAGGAAGGCCTCAGTCAGGCGATGGCCGGAGATTCCCGTCTGATGACCCTTGCGGGACTTGGTTCGATCATGCAGATGATCGGAGGAATGGCAGTTCCGGTTTTTGCTTTCCTGCTGGTAGAGGGATTTCGGAATACCTCCAGTTACCGGAAATATCTTCTTACCATGATCGTGGCTGCCCTGGTCAGTGAATTGCCCTATGACCTGGCAGTCAGTGGAAAGCTTTTTGATCTTACAAGTCAGAATGCACTTGTTTCCATGTGTATTTGTCTCATTATGTTAAAATGCCTGGATCTGTTCCGCGAGACCAAAGGAGCACCGGGAGTTTTTATAAAGCTTCTGATCCTTGTGGCAGCGATCGTGTGGGTCAGCATCTGCCGGGGAGAATTCGGCTTATGCCTGGTGCTTTTGACCGCAGTGTTTGAGATCTTTTATACCAGAAATGTGCTGAAAACATTTCTTGGAGCGGTCATCAGCCTGATGTATATCACAGGTCCGCTTTCCTTTTACGGGTTATGGTGTTACACAGGTGAGCGTAAGGACCGTATAAACAAATACGTATTTTATATTTTTTACCCGATGCACCTTCTGGTACTTGGGATAATCGCAAAATTTCTGTAAAAAGACAGAGCTGATAAGGAGAAGACTATGGAGTTTATAACACAGAAAATGCTTCACGGCGGTGATTATAATCCGGAGCAGTGGCTGAACAGACCGGATATTCTGGAGAAGGATCTGGAGATGCTTGAGGAATCTGGCTGTAATGTGGTCAGTATGGGGATGTTTTCCTGGTCCACGCTGGAGCCGGAGGAGGGAAAATATAATTTCGGATGGCTTAAGGAAATTATTGAAAAACTTTATCAGAGAGGAATCAGTACCATTCTTTCCACACCGTCCGGTGCAAGACCGAAATGGATGGCGGATAAATATCCGGAAGTACTCCGGGTGGATGAAACGCGCCACAGAAATCTCTTTGGATTTCGGCACAATCATTGCTACACCTCTTTGATATACAGAGATAAGGTTTACAAAATAAACCGGAAAATGGCAGAGGAGATTGCCGTTCATCCAGGTGTGATCCTGTGGCATATTTCCAATGAATATGGCGGCGAGTGCCATTGTCCGCTGTGCCAGGAGGCGTTCCGCGGGTGGCTGAAGGACCGATATCAGACCATCGAAAAGCTCAATGACAGCTGGTGCACAACCTTCTGGAGCCATACATATCAGAGCTTTGACCAGATTGAAAGCCCGTCCAGGATCGGAGAGACACAGCTTCATGCCCTGAACCTGGACTGGAAGCGTTTTGTGACACATCAGACAGCAGATTTTATCCGTCATGAGACGAAGGCTGTGCGTGACGGTGGCAGCATGCTTCCTACCACAGCCAATCTGATGCATTATTTCGGCGGACTGGATTATTTTAAGATCGCGAAGGAAATTGATGTGGTTTCCTGGGATACTTATCCGACCTGGCACAAGGAAGCTGTCATTGACACTGCCTATGACAATGGAATGTGCCATGATCTGATGCGTTCCCTGAAGCCGGGCAAACCTTTTATCCAGATGGAGTCCTGTCCTGGCTCTACCAACTGGCAAAGCGTGAGTAAGCTGAAAAAGCCGGGAATGCTGTTTGCACAGTCCATGCAGGCCATTGCCCACGGCGGGGACGGGGCACTGTATTTTCAGATCCGTCAGAGCCGGGGAGCTTCGGAGAAATTTCACGGTGCTGTGATCGATCATTATGGCGGAAAGGACACCAGAGTCTTCAAGGAGGTGTCTGAGACAGGAGCCGCATTAAAAGAGTTATCGCAGCTGTGCGGAACAACGGTGAGCAGCAAAATTGCCATGGTTTATGACTGGGACAGCCAGTGGGCGATGGAAGACAGCCAGGGACCGCGGAACAAGGGTCTTCATTATCTGGAAGCCATGCTGAAATTTTACAGGGGCTTCCGCAGACAGGGCCTGAATGTAGATCTGGTTGATATGGATTCCGATATTTCCGGTTATCAGGTGCTGGCATTGCCAATGGTATATATGTTTAAAGAAGGCTTTGCAGAAAAAGTGCGCAGCTTTGTGGAAAAAGGCGGAATTCTGATCACAAGCTACTGGTCGGGAATTGCAGATGATACAGACCGCTGCTATCTTGAGGGAACCCCGCATGGGCTTATGGATGTGCTTGGGATACGGAGCACAGAGATTGACGGCCTTTATGACTGGGAAGAGAATCAGATGGTTCCGGTAAGCGGTAATGAGCTTGGGCTTTCAAAAACCTATACCTGCAAAAATCTCTGTGATCTGGTAGAGCTTAAGGGCGCACGTACACTGATGACCTATGGAAGTGATTTTTACAGGGGATATTCCTGCCTGACTGTGAATGATTATGGAAAAGGACAGGCGTGGTATGTGGCAGCAGACGGCGATGCAGATTTCTATGGGGATTTTATTGGGAAGCTTATAAAGGAGAATCATATTTCTGACGGTATTCCAGGAGAGATTCCGGAAGCACTGGAGATCACTGTGCGTGAAAATGACAGTGCGAGATATTTTATTTATCAGAATTTCGGAACAGAGGAAGTATCCCTTCCTGCGCCAAAAGACAAGGCTGTATGGATCTTCGGGAATGGCGATGAAAAACTGAAGGTTTATGGAATGGCCATCGCAAAAACAGATAAATAATACAGAATGATTACAGAGAGAAAAAGTAGTGTCCTGTTTAAGGGACGCTGCTTTTTTTGCTGCGGGGAATTACGGTAGGTCACTCCTGTAAATTTGCTTGCCAAACACAAGGGGGAGAGGGTATACTGATTACAGAGATTTAAGAAACAACAGAATGGATACAGGGAAGAGTATGAAGTATATAATGGGAAGGAAATACAGAAAAAGGGGAATGGCCTGCAAAATCCTGCTGGCGGCGGTAATTGTCACTGCCTTTGCCTGGGCAGTGAACGGATGCCAGGTACGAAAAGCAGAAACGAAGAGCAGCGGAGAAACCATAAAAATCGGCATTGACAAATTTGAACCCTACAGCTATCTGGATCTCAATGGAGAGTATGCAGGGATTGATGTAGAGCTTGCGAAGCAGGCATTTGAGAAACTGGGCTATGAGCCGGATTTTCAGATCATTTCCTGGGAGGATAAGGACGAATATCTGGAAGACGGGACCATTGACTGTATCTGGAGCTGCTATTCCATGACAGACCGGGAAGAGAAATATCAGTGGGCAGGGCCGTACATGTACAGCCGTCAGGTGGTGGCAGTGCGTGCGGACAGTGATATCTATACACTTGAAGATCTGAAGGATAAAAGAGTGGGAGTACAGGCCACAACGAAGGCAGAGAATCTTTTTTTACATATTGTGGAATCCCCTCTTCCGGAGGTAAGGCAGGTCAACAGCTTTTCTACCACGGAGGAGATATTTGCAGTGCTGCGAAAGGGCTATGTGGATGCGATCGCCGGACATGAAGCACTGATCGGGAAGCTGACCGGCAATGGCACGGATGCATACAGGATGCTGGAGGAAAGCCCTTATGTGTCAGAGCTGGGTGTGGCATTTGCAAAAGGGACCCATGAGGAGCTTGCAGAGAACCTGACAGAAATCCTGGGAGAAATGGAACAGGATGGAACCATAGGCGAAATTGTGCAGAAATATGGCCTTGATCCGGAAAAAACCGTATTGGGAGGGCAGACTGATGAGAAATAAAAAGATATACAGAGGCTTCAGTCTGCTCCTTTTCGGGGTGCTGCTTGTGATGGGCATCGTACTGTTTATCATTTTTCAGGGCAGTGACAGGAAGAACTTAAGGAATACACTGGAAGAAACCATTTCCTTTACAAAGCTTCGGATCAGCCGCTATGACGCATACAGGACGAACGACCAGGTCAAGAGCCTTGTGAGACTTCTGGATAAAGCCACGGAGCTGAGCCAGGATCTGGCAGAAAGAGATTCCTTTGGTAAAGAGAGGCTGGATACCTATGCCGATGAGCAGAGATTAAGCGGTATCCTGATACTGGACGCAGACCTTAAGGTAGTGATGGAAACATCACAGGGGAAAAAGGCCAGTGAGCTTTTTGAAGATATGATAGAGACCAGCTATATCAGTGACATTGTGGAGTATCCGCAGAAGACCTATACAACGCGGCTGACGGTTGACGGGGACATTTATGATTTTGCGGCAGTGGCGCGGAAGGACGAAAGCGGGATACTGATCACCTATCTGAAAAAGGACAAGAGTAATGCAGCATATGGTGACCTGACACTGGATACGTTATTTGCAGACTTTCCTTTTGAAATGAATGGTATCGTGGTTGTGTGTGAAGATGGCCGGGTGGTCAGCGGCAATCAGACTGAGCTTTTAAACCGGACCGAGGAAGAGTGTGAGAAGCTTTACAGTGGCGGATTCGATCCGGATTCCGATACGGTCGTAAGATTGAAATCGGATCAGGGTGTCTGGTATGGAAAGCGGGATGCAACAGAGAATTATACGATCTACATGTTCTTCCCTGCTTCCCAGGTTTTCATGAAGAGAAACATTGTATGCGGCATTTATATCCTGGTGGCTGTGGTGATCTATCTGCTCCAGATGCTGGGAAAGAGCAGATCAGAAAAGGCAGCCCTGGCAAGGGAACAGAAGAGACTACGTATCATCAATGCCATCGGACGGGCTTATTCCTCGATCACACTGCTGGATCTGCATGCGCGGACGGTTGAGATCGTGAAGGGCTCCGAGAAGGAAAAAGGTTCGGATGGAAGCAGAGGCTTTCAGAAATCTGTCCAGAGGGAGTATATCAGAAGAGAGATCGCAGAGCCATACCGCAGGGCTTATCTGGAATACCTGGATATGGATACCGTTGTGGAGAGAATGGAAGGCAGGCCATTTCTTTCCCTGACCGTACAGAAAGCAGACGGCAGCTGGATGCTGTCGCTGATCGTCCCGCAGCGATATGACAAAAATGGAAATATGGATGCGGTACTGCTTGCCAACAGAGATGTGACAGCAGAGAAAAAGCACGAAATGGAGCAGGATATGGCCCTTCGGAATGCCCTGGTAGCAGCGGAACATGCAAGCAAGGCGAAAACCGTATTCCTGAACAATATGTCCCATGATATCCGGACACCGATGAATGCCATCATAGGCTTCACTGCCCTGGCAGTCAGCCATATCAACAACCAGGAGCATGTGCTGCAATACCTGAAAAAGATCAATACCGCAGGCAAGCATCTGTTAAGCCTGATCAACGATGTGCTGGATATGAGCCGCATCGAAAACGGAAGTGTAAAGATCGATGAGACGGAGGTGCATCTGCCGGATGTCCTGCATGACCTTCGTGCGATCATCCAGGGAAATATCGGGGCGAAGCAGCAGGATCTGTATATCGACACCCAGGATGTGGTACATGAAGATATTCTTACGGATAAGCTGCGCCTGAACCAGGTGCTTCTGAATATTATCAGCAATGCAGTGAAATTCACGCCTGTGGGCGGAATGATCAACGTGCGCGTTACAGAACGGCCCTGCCAGAAGGCGGGCTATGCCACCTATGAGTTCCGGATCCGCGACAATGGAATCGGTATCGATGAAAAATTCCAGGAGCATATCTTCGATTCCTTTGCAAGAGAACAGTCCGTTACGGAGAGTGGTATCCAGGGTACCGGACTGGGCCTTGCCATCGTGAAGAACATCGTGGATATGATGGGAGGTACGGTCACATTAAACAGTGAGAAGGGAAAAGGCTCTGAATTTACCGTTACGCTGGACTGCAGGATAAAAGGCCAGGCAGTGCAGTATGAGCTGATTCCGGAGCTTAAAGGAGCAAGGGCACTGGTGGTGGATGATGACGCAGATACCTGCATGAGTGTCTGCAAAATGCTCAGGAAGATCGAGATGCAGGCGGACTGGACGACCACAGGAAAAGAAGCTGTGATGCGTGCAAGGGAAGCCTGGGAAGAAAGAGAGGCATTTTCCGCATATATCATAGACTGGATGATGCCGGACATGAACGGGATCGAAACCGTGCGGAGAATAAGGAGGGTGATCGGGGATGATACACCGATCATCATACTGACTGCCTATGACTGGACTGATATTGAGGAGGAAGCAAGGGAGGCCGGGGTAACGGCATTTGTGGCCAAGCCGCTCTTTATGTCCGAGCTTCGGAAGGTGCTCAGCACTCCTGTCCAGTCAAAGAAAAAGGCAAAAAAGAAAACCGAGAACCGCCATGTGGGAAGAAAAATCCTCCTGGTTGAAGACAACGAGCTGAATCAGGAGATCGCGGTGGCGATCCTGGAGGAAGCCGGACTGGTGGTTGATCTGGTAGGTGATGGCTCCGATGCAGTGGAGCGGATGGTATCAGCAGGGGAAGACCAGTATGACCTGATCCTCATGGATATCCAGATGCCGAGAATGGATGGTTATACAGCTACCCGTGAGATCCGGACGCTGGATAATAATAAAAAAGCGAATATCCCGATTATAGCCATGACGGCGAATGCTTTTGAGGAAGACCGGAAGAAGGCTTTTGAAGCAGGTATGAACGGACATATCGCAAAACCGATCAATATCAAAACAATCCTGAAAACGATGGATGAGATCTTTTAGGAATAAGGAATTATGGCAGGTGTGATTGTCGGGGAAGGCGGGAGGCAATATGACAGCAAAGAATACAATCGAAGGCTATTACAGAAATGGGCTTAAGGATGTTTCGGAAAATGACCACAATAATGTGATCCGGCAGATCCTGAATGAAAAGCGTGATTCAGAACAGTTTTTAAAGCTGATCGCACCGGAATATATGGGAGTATATGTCGTAGACAGAGAAACGGATTATTTCCGTGATATCGTGGGACCTGGTTATTTCCGGAAGATCGTAAAGGAAAAGGATGGATGTTATACCGAAGCACTGAAACAATACAGGGATCAGTATGTGCTTAAAGAGGACCGGGATATTATTTCAGGTCTCCTGGACTATGACAGCCTATACGAAACGCTGTTGTCAGGAAAAGAGATCAATGTTTTTTACCGGAAAAAAGACAACGTACATGTCGGGCTTCGAATACGGCGTTATTCGCAGCTTAAAGAGGAGGAGAAGCTTTCCCTGTGGATATATACAGATGAGAAAATGAAAGACCAGGCGCAGAAGGCAGAGGAAGAAGCAAAGCTTAAAGCCGGGATCATCTCCGCCATCGGTAAAAGCTATTATTATATTTCCAGGATCGATCTTGAGAAGGATCGCTATGAAGTTGTGTCCGGTGTCGAGAATTTCCATAAAAATATAAAAAAAGAAGATTCTTTCAGCAAATGTCTCCGTGAGAACTGTGAAAGGATCGTTGCGGGTGCATATCTTGAACAGTTCCTGGCATTTATCGATCCTTCCACACTTGCCGACCGGCTGAAGGATGATGAATCGATTGTCATGGAATACCGTATACGGGACGGTAACTGGCACAAGGCCCGGCTGATCGTAAAGAAGAGAAATGAACAGGGGCGTGTTATACATGTTCTGTGTGCGGTCAGAAATATCAGTGATGAAAAAAGAAGAGAACTCAAACTTGCCCTGCAGGCAGCAGAAGCAAAGCATGAGGTGATGGAAAAAACACGTTTTCTGTCAAATATGAGTCATGATATCCGCACGCCGATGAATGGTATCATTGGCCTGCTTAATATGGCAGACCAGTATCCGGCAGACATGGAGATGCAGGAAAAATGCAGGAATAAGATGAAGGAGCTGTCCGGATATCTGGTATCGATCGTCAATGATATTCTGGAGATGAACAAGCTTAAGTCCGATGATTTTGCACTTCTGGATACAACGTTTGATATAACCGATATGCTGAGGTCAGCCAACGAGGCTTCCCAGATAAAAGCAGGGGAGAAGAATATTGAATATGTGATCGACTGGGAAAAAAGCATCCTCCCGCACCGCTATCTGGTGGGAAATCCTGTCTATGTGGCGAGGATTTTGTCCATCGTGGCAGATAATGCGATCAAATTTTCCCCGGCCGGGAGCAAGATAACGGTATGGTGCACAGAGAAACAGACCGATGATGAAAATCTGAGCTATACCTTTTACTGTAAGGATCAGGGCATTGGGATGAGCAAGGAATTTATAGGGCATGCCTTCGAGCTCTTTTCCCAGGAGGATGAAGGCAGCCGTACCAGATATGAAGGGACGGGGCTTGGACTTGCGATCGCAAAAGAACTGACCGGGAAGCTTCACGGAACGATCCGCCTGGAAAGTGAAAAGGGGCTTGGAACTACGGCGATCATGGAGATACCATTTAAGGCAGGAAGCCCTGGCGATATTGAGATTCCGGAAGAGGATACCTATGTCTCATTAGAAGGGTTACGGGTACTTATCGTGGAGGATAATGAACTCAATACGGAAATTGCCAGATTTATCCTGGAAGATCAGGGGCTGACAGTTGAGTGTGCCAAGGACGGGCTGGAGGCAGTTACCATGTTCGAAAGCTCCGAGCCGGGGTATTACAATGTGATCCTGATGGATATTATGATGCCGAAATTAAACGGACTTGATGCGACACGAAAGATCCGGACAATGAAACGGAAGGATGCCGAAGAAATCCCGATCATTGCGATGTCTGCCAATGTATTTGCGGAAGATATGATCAAAAGCCGGCTTGCAGGGATGGATGCACACCTTGCCAAACCGCTTGATGGAAAAAAGATCATTGAGACTATCAAAAAAAGCCTGTCTGTTAAAAAAAACATAAAGCTGTAAATAGTGCTTCGGATCAGATGCATATAGCGTAGGAGAGGTGCAGGATGACATTAGAAGAATTTTTAAGTAATAATTTTGCAGAGATCATAGGCCTGTTATTTATCTGGATCATCCTTAAAATGGAAAATGTGCTGGAAAAAGAGGATGTTCAGAAATTTATGAACATTTTTTACTGTGAAGCAGCAGAACTGGTTGCTTTTAACCTGGAGAAGATCACCGGTTACTGGGAGGAACCAACCGCTTACCGTATCCTGCTGTCAGCATTTGCATACGTACTCAGGGCGTTGCTGGTATACCTGTTTGTACGGTTTATCTGGCCGCATGAAAATAATAAAGCTGCCAGGATCCTGCTGGCAGCTCCGGTGATCCTCTGTGTTATTTGCGGAATATCTCCGTTTTTTACCGATGCCGTTTATTCATTCAGCTCCACGAATCATTTTTCCAGAGGCCCGTTAGGCTGGATCTTCATGATTACTGTCATAGGATATGTGATCCTGTTTGTATACTATGTTGTCAGTCAGTACAATGAGCATGACAGGCTGAATACGGTCATCCTGCTGCTGATCGCATTTTTTATCATTTCGTCCACGGTCATGTCCACAGTATACAGTATCGAATGGCTGGGCAGGCTTTCCATCGTATATGGTATGGTTTTCTGTCTTTTCAGCTTGGATGCCAGCAAATTAAAAAACATGATCTTCGTTTTGCAGGAAAATAAGGAGCTGAAGGCTGCTCTGGAGGAGCTGAAAATAACAAGGGAAAAGGAAGAGGAATCTCAGAGAAAGCTGCTCGCAGCGAAGCAGGAGGCAGAGAATGCAAACAAGGCAAAAACAGATTTTCTGCTGCGTATGAGTCATGATATCCGTACACCGATGAATGGTATTATCGGGATGCTGGATATTGCAGAGCGCAACCGGGAAGACATCAGTAAAAGAGATGACTGCCTGAAAAAGGTAAGGGAATCCGCGCAGGTGCTTCTTGAACTGATCAATGAAGTGCTGGATATGAACAAGCTGGAATCCGGAAAAGTCGTATTGGAGCATATTCCCTTTGATATGAAAAAGATTTCGGAAAGTGTATATATACTTATCAACAGGCAGGCAGAAATCCGGGGGATCGAGATTATAGAAGAAGATTGCTGGATATCTCATTACAGACTGATCGGGAGCCCTGTCCATTACAAAAGGATCATGACGAACATTCTGAGTAATGCGATCAAATATAATAAGGAAAACGGAAAGATCTACGTTACCTGCAAAGAACTTTCCTGTGATGGGAATACAGTAAATATGGAATTTAAATGCAGAGATACCGGAATCGGGATGTCCAAAGAGTTTGTGAAGCATATTTTTGAGCCATTTGAACAGGAGAATATGACGGCGCGTTCACAATATGGCGGTACAGGTCTTGGCATGGCGATCACCAAAAATCTTACGGATAAAATGGGCGGCAGCATCACTGTGGAAAGTGAAAAGGGCACGGGCACTACCTTCCGGGTGATCATTCCGTTTGAGATTGATAAGAATAAGCCGGAGAATGAGCTGGCTGTGACTGAAACAGAGACGGCATCCATCCGTGGATTCCGGATCCTGGTGGCAGAAGATAATGACCTGAATATGGAAATTGTGAAATTCCTTCTGGAGGAAGAAGGGGCAGAGGTTCTCAGGAGCAGAAACGGAAGGGAGGCTGTCGAGGCCTTTGAAAAGAGTGCAGAATACGAAATTGACGCGATCCTTATGGATGTAATGATGCCTGTAATGGACGGGCACGAAGCTACAAGAGCAATACGTTCCATGGAAAGGCCTGACGCAAAGCAGATTCCGATCATCGCCATGACAGCCAGTGCCTTTGCGGAAGACCGGATCGCGGCCAAGGAAGCTGGTATGAATGCACACCTTGCGAAACCGCTTGATGTCAAGCTTGTGATCCGGACAATTTCACAATATGCCGGAAAATACAGAACACATTTTTTTCACGCTTTAAACATAGATTGAACAGATTTGGATGATATAGTATGAGCATACAAGAAAAAGAGAGGTGTTCATATGAAGAAAAAATATCTTGCGGCAATCCTGGGAGTTATGATGGCGGCAACATCTGTTACTGCATGTGGGACAGCGACAGCGGATACAAAAGAGACAGCATCTGAGAGTTCAGAGAATAAAGATACAGAAGATACAGCGGCAGAAAGTGCTGAAAGTACAGAAAGCAGTGATGACAGTACACAAAGTTCTGATAAAGAGGATTCCGATAAAGAAGATTCCGATGAGGAGGATGTAACCTATGGCGAAGTAAAATCCGTGGAAGATGGCAAGCTGACCATTGCGGTTGGAACCATGAAGGAAATGGGTGGAAACGGCCAGGCACCTGGCGGAGACCAGGGAGAGACACCGGAGAAGCCGGATGACAGCAGCACAGACGGAAACGGCCAGGCTCCGGGAGGAGATCAGGGTGAAGCACCTTCCATGCTGGATCTGACGGGCGATGAGATGACGGTTACAGTAACAGACGATACCGTGATCACAAAAGAGAGTGCCGGAGGCCCTGGCGGGGCACCAGGAGGAAACCAGGGCGAGGCACCGGAGAAGCCGGACGGAGATAACGGAAACGGCGGAGCACCGGATGGCGGCAGCTCCCAGAGTGAGACGATCGAACTTTCTGACATCCAGGAAGGAGATATCGTAGCCATTACAACAGATGATGACGGAAATGCCCTCACCATTAAGGTACAGAGTACAGACATGGGCGGCGGCCAGGGCGGACCCGGAGGACAGTCCCAGGGAGTAGACAGCTACGATGCAGCCAATACCTACGACTCTGATACAGAAGTATCCGATACCTCCCTGGAATCCACGGGAACAGACGAGAACGCAGCACTTGTTTCCTCCGGCGCAAATGTGACCTTCAGTAATGTGGACCTGACCAGAAATTCCTCCGACAGCACAGGTGGCGACAATTCCAGCTTTTACGGTGTAGGGGCGGCACTTCTTGCAACGGACGGAAATGCCTACGTAAAAGGCGGAACCGTGACAACTGACGCAGCCGGCGGTGCAGGACTTTTTGCCTACGGCGACGGAACGGTTTATGCGGCAGACACTACGATCAAAACAACCCAGGATACATCCGGCGGAATCCACGCAGCCGGCGGCGGTAAATTATATGCCTGGGATCTGAACGTGGAGACAGACGGAGAATCCGCAGCAGCCATCCGAAGCGACCGTGGCGGCGGAACCATGGTGGTAGATGGAGGAACCTATACCTCCAATGGCGTAGGCTCACCGGCCGTATACTGTACTGCAGATATCGCAGTAAAGGATGCGACACTTACAGCCAACGGTTCAGAGGCAGTGTGCATCGAGGGGCTGAACTCCCTGCATCTTTTTAACTGTGATCTTACCGGAAACATGAGTGACTTGAGCCAGAATGACAGCACCTGGACCGTGATCCTCTACCAGAGCATGTCCGGTGACTCTGAAGTCGGAAACAGTACCTTCCAGATGGACGGAGGAACCCTTACATCCAAGAACGGCGGCGTGTTCTACACGACCAATACAGAATCCGACATCACACTTAATAATGTGGATATCACATACAACAATGATAACGAGTATTTCCTCCGCTGCTCGGGAAACAACAACGAAAGAGGCTGGGGCGAGAGCGGAGCCAACGGTGCAGACTGTGATTTCACTGCGATCAGCCAGGATATGGAAGGCAATGTGATCTGGGATACCATCAGCCAGCTTGATTTTTACATGACAGACGGCAGCAATCTTACCGGTGCCATCGTAGACGATGAGAGCTTTGCCGGAAACGGCGGAGACGGATACTGTAATGTATACGTAAGTGATGACTCTACCTGGACAGTAACCGGAGACAGCACCGTATCCACACTTTCCAACGCAGGAACCATCGTGGACGACTCCGGAAAAACGGTCACAGTCAAAGGAACAGATGAAACCGTATATGTAGAAGGTGACAGTGATTACGTCATCACCGTAGACAAGTATGAGGATACTGCAGATACATCAGGCAGCGATACGATCGCATCCTGGTCTGACTATGAAGTGGAGAAACCGGATACACTTTAACCGGGTAACTGCCTGCCCATAATATGAGATGATAAAGAGATCCCCCCGGAGATGGTTAAGGAAGACTATCTCCGGGGGGATTTCTGTAATTATTTCAGGCCTCTTTTTTCTTATAAGAAAGATTTGTATAACCGCTGTTTGCAGACGCTTTTTTTTCAGAAGCAGCAATTACAGTCTGCCGGTCTGCCGCGATCAGCCACAGCGAATAGAAAGCCGGGATCAGGCAGATCCATACGCCGGAAAGACCATATGCCATATACAGAACCAGGGAAAGAGCTGCTCCTGTATGGAAGGAAAGAAGTGTCATTCCGTAGAATTTCGCCTTGTCGCGCTGCGCAGAGTCTCTGTTCATAAGGAACTGCGTCATGGCTGTGGTGAACTGACGCAGATTGTTGGTGGAAAAGATCGTGGAGCTGTTATAGCCGCCGGGTGCCTTGAAGGTACACCACTGGAACGGCATGGCAAAGAATACCGGATAAAGGGCTACAACCGGACTCATTGTGGACGGAAAGAAACCAAGCAGCACAACTGCACAGATGTCAATTCCGATACTGATAAAACGAAGATCCGTGGAAACATGTTCCGGAACCCAGACCGTGAGGATCATAGCTGCCATATAGATCAGAAGCGCGCCGACACGCAGCAGCATGTCCGGGAAATCTCTGCCTATGAGATCACGGACAACACCGAGAAGATTGGCTGTCTGGGCGTTGCCGAAAAGATCAGCCCTGGATACGATGGCATAAAGCCCCAGGTACCCTCCGATAAAAGATAAGGTGTAATGGATCAGAAAACGGTATTTCATTTCTGTATGCATATGTAAAAAGCATTCCTTTCTTATAGTAAAAAACAGGCAGCTTTACAGCCAGCCGGACATCGCCATCCATTATAATACACTCTGCAAAAAAAATCAAAAATTTTTTAAAATTCTGCTTGCATTTCGGGAAAACAGGTGTTAGTATATATTTCAAGCGCGCAAATACTGTGTAGGAGTGCGCCTGTGAAACTGCAGATATGAGACTAATTTACGGAAGGAGGATTTCCAGTGAAAGTAAGATCATCTGTAAAGCCGATCTGCGAGAAGTGCAAGGTCATTAAGAGAAAGGGATCCATCAGAATCATCTGTGAGAACCCGAAGCACAAACAGCGTCAGGGTTGATTTCCATATCGGAACTTCTTTGGAATGTTTGTGAAACGTGCGGCTGCAGTATGAAACACCCGGAAGGGTTGTTCTACTGAGTGAATAATAAGCATGTATTGCCTAATACCGAGAGGCAGCAGCGGTTCGGAACCGCAATTTCGGAAAGGCTGTGATTCGCCGATTACAGCTGGGTGTTTTACCGAGGCACCCCAATTAGGAAACTAGAACAGAAAGCGGCAGGTCGATATGTCCCATTTCACCTTGCATGAGCAAGTGACATACGATATGTGAGAGCTTTCAGAAACAGAAAATGGAGGAAACAGTACATGGCTCGTATAGCTGGTGTAGACTTACCAAGAGAGAAACGTATTGAAATCGGTCTTACCTATATTTATGGAATTGGTAGACCAAGCGCAGACAAGATTCTTGCTAAAGCAGAGGTTAATCCTGACACACGTGTCAGAGATCTGACTGATGATGAGGTTAAGAGACTGAGTGCTGTTATTGACGAGACAATGACAGTAGAAGGTGATCTGAGAAGGGAAATCGCCCTTAACATTAAGAGACTGCAGGAGATCGGATGCTACAGAGGTATCCGTCATCGTAAAGGACTCCCGGTTCGTGGTCAGAAAACTAAGACAAATGCGAGAACTCGCAAGGGACCGAAGAGAACAGTTGCTAACAAGAAGAAATAATTTATAGATATAACTAATTAATTTCAAAAAAAGGAAAGTGTAGGTTAGTTTTAAAATGGCAAAAGTTACAAAGAAAACGACAAAGCGTCGTGTCAAGAAAAACGTTGAACACGGACAGGCACACATCCAGTCTTCCTTCAACAATACAATCGTTACACTGACAGATAACGAAGGAAACGCTCTTTCATGGGCAAGTGCCGGTGGTCTTGGATTTAAAGGTTCAAGGAAATCTACCCCTTATGCAGCACAGATGGCAGCTGAGACTGCAACAAAGGCTGCTTTAATTCACGGATTAAAAACAGTAGACGTTATGGTAAAAGGCCCGGGCTCAGGCCGTGAAGCAGCAATCCGTGCGCTTCAGGCATGCGGACTTGAAGTAACCAGCATTCGTGACGTAACTCCGGTTCCTCACAATGGATGCCGTCCACCAAAACGCAGAAGAGTCTAATTAGGAGGTAGTTGAAATGGCAGTAAATAGAGTGCCTGTTCTGAAAAGATGCAGATCCCTTGGCCTGGATCCAATTTACTTAGGAATTGATAAGAAGTCCACAAGACAGTTAAAACGTGCAAACCGTAAGGTATCTGAGTACGGTCTTCAGCTGAAAGAGAAACAGAAAGCGAAGTTCATCTACGGAGTACTTGAGAAACCTTTCCGTAACTACTACAAGAAAGCCGACAGAATGCAGGGCCAGACAGGTGAGAACCTTATGGTTATGCTTGAGAGCAGACTTGACAACATCGTTTTCCGTATGGGATTCGCCAGAACAAGAAGAGAGGCTCGTCAGATCGTAGATCACAAGCATGTTCTTGTAAACGGAAAATGTGTAAACATCCCGTCTTACCTTGTTAAGGCAGGAGATACAATTGAGATCAGAGAGAAGAGCAAAGGTTCTGACAGATATAAAGGAATCCTTGAGGTTACCGGTGGAAGACTTGTTCCGGAGTGGATCGACGCTGATCAGGAGAACCTGAAGGGTGTAGTTAAAGAGCTTCCTACAAGAGAGCAGATCGATGTTCCTGTAAACGAGATGCTTATCGTCGAGCTGTATTCTAAATAATTAGTGGCTATTCACTGTGTTTATAGTTACAAGAATTGGTAATACCCTCGAATGTTGATTAACCCAGAAGGAGGGAACCTTATAGTGTTTGATTTCAATAAACCAAAAATCGAAATTACCGAAATATCCGAAGACAAGAAGTTTGGAAGATTCGTTGTAGAGCCTCTTGAGAGAGGTTATGGTACTACCCTTGGCAATTCTTTAAGAAGAATTATGCTGTCCTCCCTTCCGGGAGCAGCAGTAAGCCAGGTGAAGATTGATGGTGTACTTCATGAATTCAGCTCCATTCCGGGCGTGAAGGAAGATGTAACCGAGATCATCATGAATCTGAAATCTCTTGCCATCAAGAATCACAGCAGTGACAATGAGCCGAAGACCGCATACATCGAGTGTGAGGGCAAGGGCGTTGTTACAGCAGCTGATATCCAGGCAGACCAGGATATTGAGATCATGAACCCGGATCAGGTGATCGCAACCCTGAACGGTGGAAAAGACTGCAGATTAGCCATGGAGCTTACCATTACCAAGGGACGTGGTTACATCAGCGCAGATAAAGGTAAAACAGATGACATGCCGATCGGCGTGATCGCAGTTGATGCGATCTATACTCCGGTTGACAGAGTCAACATGATCGTCGAGAATACACGAGTTGGCCAGGTAACTGACTTCGACAAGCTTACATTGGATGTATATACCAATGGAACCCTTGATCCGGATGAGGCAGTCAGCCTTGCGGCGAAGGTTCTCAGCGAGCATTTAAGCCTTTTCATTGACCTTTCCGAGAATGCAAAGACCGCAGAGGTTATGATCGAGAAAGAGGACAATGAGAAAGAGAAAGTTCTGGAGATGAGCATTGATGAGCTGGAGCTCTCTGTTCGTTCCTACAACTGCCTGAAGAGAGCCGGTATCAATACGGTTGAAGAATTATGCAATAAGACTTCTGACGATATGATGAAGGTTCGTAATCTGGGCCGCAAGTCTTTAGAGGAAGTACTTGCAAAACTCAAAGAGCTGGGACTTCAGCTTCAGCCAACTGAGGAGTAAGTCGGAAGCAGAACAGTTACTGTGAACGGAGTGGACCGGAGTGGACAGTAACACAGAATAATGAGTGGGGTGTCAGCAGCAGGGCAGTAAGACCGAACAAGCATGTCCTGCTGTCCCACAGATGGAGGATAATACAATGGCAAAATACAGAAAATTAAGCAGAACATCTAACCAGAGAAAGGCTCTCCTGAGAAATCAGGTAACGAACCTTCTTCATCACGGAAAAATCGTGACAACAGAAGCTAAGGCTAAAGAGATCCGCAAGATCGCTGAGGGACTTATCGCTATGGCTGTACGTGAGAAAGATAATTTCGAGACAGTTACAGTAACAGCTAAGGTTGCACGCAAGGATGCTGACGGAAAACGCGTGAAAGAAGTCGTAGACGGCAAGAAAAAAACAGTTTACGATGAAGTACAGAAAGAGATCAAGAAAGACGCTCCTTCCAGACTTCATGCACGTCGTGAGATGCTGAAAGTTTTCTATCCTGTAACAGAGGTTCCTGCTAAGGGAGCCGGCAGAAAGAAAAACACAAAAGAAGTTGACATGGTTGACAAGATGTTCAGCGAGATCGCTCCGAAATACGCAGACCGTAACGGTGGTTACACAAGAATCGTCAAGATCGGACAGCGTAAGGGCGATGCAGCTATGGAAGTTCTCATCGAGCTTGTATAATTGCAGTTCTGACCGTTTTAAGGGACATTTGCAGAGATGCGGATGTCCTTTTTTGTATTTGTCGAAAAAATCAAAATATGCATAAATGGTGGAATTTTAGCCATAATTTGCCATAAAACATTAAGATTAGCATAATAATTTATGGTATAATATATAGAACAGAGATACAACGATGGAGTAAAAGGGGATACACAAATATGACGATGATGACCATTGCCATTTGTGATGACATGCAGGCAGACACAAAAAGGCTTCGCAAACAGCTTGTGAGAATCATTCCAGGGTCAGAAATCCGGATATTTAAAAGCGGAAAGCTTTTATTAGAAGAATTGGAGAAGAAAAGGAAACCTTATGATGTAATTTTTGTAAATATGGATTCCAAAAAAGTGAACGGACTGGAAACCATACGCAATATACGGGAAAAGGAGATTACAGTCAACATAATTTTTATGAGCAAAAGCGACGAATACTACAGAGCGGCTTTTGATATGTTTGCATATAATTATCTTCTTAAGCCGGTAACAATGGAAACACTGGAATATGTTATGACACCATTGAAGAAGCGGAATACGGACAAGGATGACAGGGTGATACATTTCCAGTACCGTGCACGTGTATATACCCTGCGGCACAATCAGGTAAGCTATATAACAAGCAGCCTTCATCTCGTGAATTTCCATATGACAGATGGAAATGTGCTACAGTGCAGGGGCAAATTAAAGGATTTTGAGAAGCAGCTGGAGAACAGCGCATTTTTGCGGTGCCATCAGAGCTTTATCGTAAACATGGAGCGTGTCACAGGAGCGAAAACAGACAGCTTCAGTATAGGAGAGAACGTAATTCCCATATCACGTTCTTACAATAAAACAGCTCATGAGAGATACGAAGAGTATCTGAAAGTGCAGCAGGAAATTTCTTGGGGGGGGGTATTAGAAGAATAACCCCCTTGATTATTATTCCTTTTTAGCGTAAAATCGGTAATGTACAAAAAAATCAGAGTACAGATATGCGAAAGGATGATAAAAATGGTCGGCAGAATTTCTGGTACTACCGGACAGTTTAAATATAAAAACGACTCAGGCAGGGCACCTGGACATGACAGGATTGCAGAAGATACGGAGGAGAGCACAGAGAAGCTGCTTTTCTTTAAATCTTGTGCATTTTTTTGTTGCCTGAAATGATACGGCGATTAATTCTGACCATAGAGATCCTGGTACTGTCTCTGCTTATCATTGGGGGCGGACAGGCCATAACCCAGACTGCGGCAGCCGGGGCAGCGGAATTTTCCTGGGCAGACCATAAGACGATCGCCCACGCACTGGGCGGGCTGGACGGGAAGGAGTACTTAAATTCCCGGGAAGGCTTTCTGTCCATGTATAACCAGGGAGTGAGGCTTTTTGAGCTGGATCTGTCCAAGACCTCAGACGGTGTGTGGGTATGCCGGCATAACTGGAATGAACCCATGGGGCAGTGGGAAGGCACGGGAAAAAAAGTCCTTACAGAGAACGAGTTTAAATCGAATAAGATATATGGGAAATATACGCCCATGACGCTGGAGGATTTTTTTCTGCTGCTGAAGGAGTATCCGGATGCATTTGTCATGATCGATTCCAAGCAGTATTCGATCCGCAATTATCAGAGAACTCTGGAGGATTACTGTGAATATGTGGAGATTGCACGCTCATCCGGAGCAGGGGAAGTCCTGGACCAGATCATCCCGGAGATCTACAGTGCGGCGATGTTCCCGGGAACGGCGATGATCCATTCTTTTCCTTCCTATATATATTCACTGTGGCAGGAATATTCCACAGATGACCTGGAAGAGATCGCCGCATTCTGCAGGGAGAAGGGAATCCCGGCCGCGTGCATCTACTGGAAATACTGGTCTGATGAAGCGGAAGCCATTTTTGAAAAGCAGGGGATCTGTCTCTATGTATATACAGTAAATGACCGGAATCAGGCGAGGAAATATCTCGCAGAAGGAGCAGAAGGGATCTGCACGGATTTTCTTACGACGGAAGATCTGTGGTAGAGCGAAATAAAGACAAAGGAAACAGATGATTATGAAAATAAGAACGACAGCTGCCGTGGCAGCGGCGAAGATCACAGGCCATATATGTAAGCTTATGGGCCGTCAGGGCGTTACCTGGGCCGGCAAGATCGCGCTGAAGATATGTCCGGATATCTTGGAGGAGCTTTCCTCCCAGGTAAGGGAAAAAATATTTGTAGTATGTGGAACCAACGGCAAGACGACCACCAACAATATGCTCTGTGCCGGTCTTGAAGCAGAAGGAAAGAAAGTGATCTGCAACCATACAGGCTCCAATATGCTCAACGGAGTTGTGGCTGCTTTTGTGCTGGGGGCGAAATTCAATGGAAGGCTGGATGCGGACTATGCATGTATTGAGGTGGATGAGGCATCGACAAGACACGTATTTACGAAGATTAAACCGGATTATATGGTAATGACCAATCTGTTCCGTGATCAGCTGGACCGTTACGGGGAGATTGATATCACCATGAATATCCTGGAAGAGATGATGAAAAAGGTTCCGGATATGAAGGTGATCGTCAATGGTGATGATGCGCTGTCTGCATATCTTGCCATGGACTGCGGGAATCCATATGTCACTTACGGAATCAGTAAACCGGTGCTCAAAAGCAAGACCAACGAGATCCGCGAGGGGCGTTTCTGTAAATGCTGCGGGGAGCGTCTTATCTACAGCTTTTATCATTACAGCCAGCTGGGTGATTACAGATGTCCGAAATGCGGCTTTAAACGCCCGGAACTCAATTATGATGCCACGGATGTAAGGGTGGACGATCAGATCGCCTTTACTGTGGAAGATAAGCGCATCACGGCAAATTATAAGGGCTTCTACAATGTGTATAATATCCTGGCTGCTTATGCGGGAATCCGTACAGCCGGATTTCAGGCAGAGCATTTTAATGAGATGCTTAAGGGATTCAATCCGGAGAACGGACGTATGGAGCAGTTTCGGATCCGGGGCACCGGCGTTGTGCTGAACCTTGCAAAGAATCCGGCCGGTTTTAACCAGAATATTTCAGCAGTTATGCAGGACGAGTCACCGAAGGATATTATCATCGTTATCAACGACAATGCCCAGGATGGAAAAGATATCTCCTGGCTCTGGGATGTGGATTTTGACCTGTTCGGAGGGGATAATATCAATTCAGTCACAGTCAGCGGCATCCGGTGCCAGGATATGCGCCTCCGGCTGAAATATGTGGATATTCCGTCCATGCTGGAGAGTGATGTGGAGACAGCCGTCGTCAAGCGTATTGATGACGGAGTCGGCAATCTTTATGTACTGGTAAATTATACAGCACTGTTTGGAACCAGAAATATACTCAAGAAACTGGAGGGGGAGAAATGAAAATAACGATCGGACATTTATACCCGGATCTTCTGAACCTTTACGGTGACAGGGGAAATATCCAGTGCCTTATGAAAAGATGCCTTTGGAGAGGAATCGAGGCAGAGACGGTTGCATTTGAGCTGAATGACAGGATTGATTTTTCCAGGCTGGATATCGTACTTCTTGGCGGCGGTTCGGACAGGGAGCAGATGCTGGTCTGCGAGAAGCTTAAGGAGATCCAGAAGGATTTTAAGGCTTATGTTGAGGATAACGGTGTTGTCATTGCTATCTGCGGTGGATATCAGCTCCTTGGCAATTATTATAAGACAGACCAGGGAATGATCGAAGGACTGAAGCTGGTAGATATGAGTACGGAGCAGGGAAAGGGACGCCTGATCGGAAATATTGTAATGCAGAGCGAGCTTTTTGACATGCCTGTTGTTGGATTTGAAAATCATGGAGGACGTACCACCATCGGCAATAACCAGCCGCTCGGAAAGGTTCTTTCCGGCTATGGCAATGATGGCCGGTCCGGTGCGGAAGGCGTAGTATATAAGAACGTGATCGGAACCTATCTTCACGGCCCGCTCCTTCCGAAGAACCCACAGCTGGCAGACCTTCTGATCAGCAGGGCACTGGAGAAGAAGTACGGAAAGAAGATCGAACTTGAGAAACTGGATGACAGCGAGGAACAGGAGGCGAACTCCTATATTTTCCACCGCTTTGTAAAAAACGAAGGATAAAGAGGGCAGTATGGCGAAATCAAACAATCAGAAAGCGAAGATCCTGTATCTGGAAAGAATGCTTCTGGAAACAGGGGAGCATCGTACCTTATCCATGCAGGATATCCTGGCGGGGCTTGGTGAACACGGAATTAATGCAGAGAGAAAAAGCATTTATGATGATGTGGAGGTTCTGCGTTCCGTTGGAATGGATATCCGTTATACAAGAGAAAGGCCAGGAGGATATTATCTCTACAGAGAAAGCCCGGATAAGGGAATCCCGGCAGAAGAGAAAAAGGTAACACAGGCACCGGACACCGCTTTGGAGAAAAGGGTGGAGGAGAAACCGGCACCAAGCGGCTATCAGCAGCTTCTTGCCTGCTCCGAAGGAAGCATAAAGAAAGAAATCCGGCTTATCTGTGCAGGTGCCGTGAAGAAAGAAATAAAAGAGTTTTTCGGCGAAGCTGCTGAATATAAAGTGAAGGACAGCGGAGATCTTATGGTGACGGCACAGCTCCCTGAGAATGCCAGGTTTTACGGCTGGCTTACCGGCATGGATGGCAGTGTGCGTATAGTGAAGCCCAAGAAGTCCGCGCTGGCTTACAGGGACTATCTGAAAGCACTGGCAAAGGAATATAAAGGCTTATAGGAGAGATTAGACCATGAAGAAAAAGACAGCGATCCTGCTTGCAGGAGTCATGACTTTTGCAGCAGTTTTTTCCGGCTGCGGTAAGAATAAAGAGGCAACGGAAGCGGCCAACGAAAATGTGGAATCTGAGGATCCGGAAGGAAAAGCCAAAAACAGCGATGATGCACAGGAAGAAGAACAAAAAGAAGAAGAGGAAAAAGAAGAAGCAGATAAGAAGGTAGGGATCTTTCTGCCGTCTGCATCTGACGATTCAAGATGGTCTTCGGATGCGGAGACTATGCAGCATGCCCTTGAGGATGCCGGATATGATGCAGAGGTATTTTTTGCCGATGAGAGCGGGGAGACACAGGTTTCGCAGATCAGTGACATCCTGGAAGAGGAAAAAACAGCAGCTCTTGTTATTGCACCGGCAGATGCCTACGGCCTGAGCGATGTGCTGGAGCAGGCCAGCGAGAAGTCGATCCCGGTCTTTTCTTACGATGAACTGATCATGGATACAGACAATGTAAACTATTTTGTTACCTTTGATACACGTAAGGCAGGGAAAATGGCAGCAGCTTCCATCATAAAGAAGCTGGATCTGGAGAAAGCCAGCGAGGAGAAGAAAACCTTTACGATCGAGTTTCTTATGGGTTCCCCGGACGACCGGGCGGCACTCTTCTTTTTCAATGGTGTGATGGAAAAGCTTCAGGAATATTTTGATAACGGAACACTGGTATGCAGATCCCAAAAGCAGAGCTTTGATGATACAGCAGTGATGCGGAGCTCGAGAAGTTCTGCAGAGAATAACCTGTCAGAGATCCTTTCCCAGTATTATACCGATGATGCGCCGGATATCATCTGCACCGGTGCGGATGGGCTGGCTCTTGGGGCAGTGGACGCTCTGGAGGCTGCCGGTTATACGGCTGGCAGTGAGGACTGGCCGATGATCACAGGGAATGGATGTGAGGCGGAAGCAGTGACTGCAGTGATCGAGGGCAGAATGACAGACAGTCTGTTTCTTGATAACCGTCTGCTGGCAAAGGACTGTGCTTCCATGGTAGATACCTATCTGAAGGGTGAGAAACCGGAGATATCCGATTATGAGCAGTATGATAACGGAACAAAGATCGTGGGAACTGTGACAAGTGATATCCAGCTGATCGATAAGGATAATTATCAGATGCTTGTGGATGACGGATATTATGATGAGGATGAGATCATGCCTGCCGTAACACCAACGCCTACGCCGGAGCCGACAGTGACAGAGGAAGAGAAGGATGTGACACCGGCGGAGGAACAAAAGGCAGCCGCTACACCGACACCAACGCCGGAGGACACGGTTACACCGACACCAACAGAGAAGCCGGAGAAGGCTTCTGATAAATAAGAAATAAAAAAACTCCCGATAACAGAGATCTGTATTCCATGGTCAGGTCTGCTGCCGGGAGTTTTTTATATGAGTGTATATTTCGGGTGGATCTATTCGCGGAATGTAAGCTTGCCGTCTGCGATAGAATCAATGATAGCAAGGGATTCCAGATGGATTCCCATATCACGGATCGTCTGTCCGCCAGTCTGGAAGCCTTTCTCAATGACAATTCCTGCGCCTTCCAGAGTTGCCCCGGATTTCTTAACAATGTCGATAAGTCCAAGGAGCGCACATCCGTTTGCAAGGAAATCATCAATAAGAAGTACATGATCTTCAGGCCCTAAGAATTTCTTGGAGAGGATCACATCGTAGACCTTCTTGTGTGTAAAGGATTCCACCTTGGTTGTATACATCTCACCGTCAAGGTTGACGCTCTGTGCTTTCTTTGCAAATACGACCGGTACGTGGAAGTACTGTGCTGCGATGCAGGCAATTCCGATGCCGGAAGCCTCGATGGTAAGGATCTTGGTGATTGGACAGTGAGCAAAACGGTTCCTGAATTCCTTGCCGATCTCATTGATCAGATCGATATCCATCTGATGGTTCAGGAAGCTGTCCACTTTTAAAATATTTCCTTCTTTTACTACGCCATCTGCCAGAATTCTTTCTTTTAAAAGCTGCATGAATTTGTCTCCTTTGATTTATCACATTAATATATGTTTGCTGCTCACGGACAGAGCGGAGGATCCTGCAAAGCAGGATTCTTTCTTGTATGTATCATACGACAATATTTCCGTGAGTGCAATTATTTTTGACAAAAAAACATAAAATTATTATAATGGATGAGATGACAAAGAAAGGAACAGGCGCGGATGAAGGAATACGAAGTAATCTGGGAAATTTTTAATAAATGTCCGAGAAATCAGATGCGTGATGTGTTTGTGGAGGAAGTGGCGATCGCTGACCCGGAAGAATATGTGAAGCACAAATTCCAGGGAAAAGATGTATCCTGCGAGAAGACTGTACTGGAAGATGGAACGATCATTTTTGACATTCAGACATCCATGATCCGGCAGCGTTGTTCCTTCACGGAAATCTGAAGGAGGTATGATATGGGAGAGACGCATGTGCACGTTCTTGAGGATGGAACAGTTTTGGAGCATACCCATGAAGAGCAGGGGCACAGCCATGACGGGGGACATCCCCATCATCACAGCCACTCACAGACCAGGGCTGTACTCAACAGACTTTCCAGAGCCATCGGGCATATGGAATCCATCAAGCGGATGGTGGAGGACGGGCGGGACTGCAGCGAGGTGCTGATCCAGCTGTCAGCCGTGAAATCTGCGATCAATAATACAGGGAAGATCATCCTGCAGGATCACATAGAGCACTGTATCGTGGATGCAGTGGAGCATGGAGACAGGGAGGCGATCAAGGAACTGGAGCGGGCGATCGACAGATTTATGAAATAAGGTAAGGTGTTCATGAGCGAATCGTGAATGAGACAGCAGTATGCTTCATGCGTACAGCTGCAAATATAAAGAAATGAGAGGAATCTATTATGGCAAAATCATGCAGTAATTCATCCTGCGACAAATCAAGCTGTGAAGGCTGTGGACAGAAGCAGCCTCAGAGCCTTATGGCAGAACCAAATGTTTTTTCTGATGTGAAGCATGTGATCGGAGTAGTCAGCGGAAAAGGCGGCGTTGGTAAATCCTTTGTCACAGGCTCCCTGGCCAATCTGATGGCAGCGAAGGGCTATAAGGTCGGCATCATGGATGCGGATATCACAGGCCCGTCCATCCCGAAGATGTATGGCATCAGAGAGAATGCACAGGGCAGTGACAACGGCATTTATCCGATCCCGACAGCTAACGGGATCGAGGTGATGTCCGTAAATCTTCTTCTTCCGGATGAGGAGACACCGGTGATCTGGAGAGGCCCGGTAGTTGCCAATATGGTAAAACAGTTCTGGAGTGATGTTATCTGGGGAGAGCTTGACTATCTCTTCGTGGATATGCCGCCGGGAACCGGAGATGTTCCGCTGACTGTATTCCAGTCCCTTCCGATCGAGGGTGTTGTAATCGTAACCTCCCCGCAGGATCTGGTACGTATGATCGTTAAGAAGGCATACAACATGGCAGAAATGATGAAAATCCCGGTTCTGGGAATCGTGGAGAACTACAGCTTCGTGAAATGTCCGGACTGCGGAAAGGAGCTTCGGGTTTTTGGCGAGAGCCATATTGATGAGATCGCTTCAGAGCTTAATGTTCCGGTACTTGGAAAAATGCCGATCGACGTAAAGCTTGCAGAGCTTGCAGACAGCGGCCTGTTTGCCAAAATCGACAATGCGTATATCACTGCAGCAGCAGAGGTAATGCCGAAATAAAGAGAATAAAAAAAGACCGACCGGATCTGTTTCGGAGAGGGGAATTTTCTCCTGACAGACCCGACCGGTCTTTTTTTGGATTTTTTTAATGTTTTTAACGGTTTAAAAATATTTCAGGAAGCACTGGGCAGCCTGGGAAAGCTGGAGGGCTTCATGATGGGCGATCACTGCGCTCCGGGCAGGAAGCGGAGTCTTAAGATCCACAGGCTCCAGCCCCGGGCGGTTTTTAAGCATGTAGTCCGGGATGCAGGCAATGCCAAGACCGATCTCGGCAAGGTCGATAAGAAGATCATTGCTGTTTAACTCAACCTCTGGCAGAAGCTTCAGTCCCTGTGCTGCAAAAACCTGGTGGAGATATTCGCTGGTAGTGCTTTTTGGAGCGAGCATCAGGATCGGATAATTCAGCAGATTTTCCAGCGAAAGCGGCTTACGCCCCATGGAAAAATAATCCGGGTTGGCAACAAAGATGTCACGGAATTCCAGTACAGTCTGGAGCTTGGTATGGGAAGAAAGCCTGGAGTTCGGGTAATTGGTGACGATCAGCTCCGCCTGGCCATTCTCCAAAAGCTCCACACAGCCGATGGAGGTGCTGTTGATGATCTTGATGCGAACATCCGGATGGTCCTTGTGGAATCTGCGGAGGTAAGGGATCAAAAAATAGCGGCACAGAGTATCGCTGGCACCGATGCGCAGCTGCCCGGTGAGATTCCCTTCGCCGGAGAGGGCCGCTTCCCCCTCGTTGAGCATGGAGAGAGCCGGCTTTACATGCTGAAGAAGAAGCTCACCCTCCGGAGTGAGGATAACCCGCTTGGTGCTCCGCACAAAAAGAGTGTGTCCAAGTTTTTTTTCGAGATTTTTGACTGCCTGGCTGACAGCTGACTGGGAAATAAAAAGCTGTCTGGAAGCTTCGGAAAAGCTAAGCGTTGTGGCTACATAGTAAAATACTTTGTACAGTTCAAGATTGATATCCATATGTTAAAAATCCTCCACTTATAAATGATATAAGATATATTAATTTTACTAATGATATTTCCTATGATACTATATTTTCAGCAGAAAAGAAAGTGCGAAATACTTTCTTCACGTTTACCATCCTCATTATCGGATATAGAGAAAGGAGCCTTCTATGAGCAACGTAAGACGTGTGTATGTAGAAAAGAAACCTGCCTTTGCAGTAAAAGCAAAGGAGCTGAAGCATGAGATCAAACATTATCTTGGAATCGGTACTGTGACAGCAGTCCGCGAGCTGATCCGCTATGACGTGGAGAATATCTCCGATGAAGTCTTTGGAAAAGCCTGCAAGACTGTATTTGCAGAGCCGCCTGTAGATGATCTGTACAATGAGAATTTTGATGTGGCAGAGGGCGCACGTGTGTTTTCCGTAGAATTCCTTCCCGGACAGTTCGACCAGAGAGCGGATTCGGCTGTACAGTGTGTACAGTTCCTGGATGAGAATGCGGCACCGATCATCCGTTCTGCAACTACCTACGTAATTGAGGGAAATGTTACAGATGAGGAGTTTGAGGCGATCAAGCATCACTGCATCAACCCGGTAGATTCCCGTGAGACAGGACTTGAGAAGCCGGAAACACTCGTAAGCGTATTCCCGGATCCGGAGGATGTGAAGATTTTTGACGGATTCAAGGATATGGCAGAGGATGAGCTGAAAAAGCTGTACAGTTCCCTGAACCTTGCCATGACCTTCAAGGACTTCCGGCACATTCAGAATTATTTTAATAATGAAGAGAAACGGGATCCTTCCATGACAGAGATCCGTGTTCTTGATACATACTGGTCTGACCACTGCCGTCATACTACCTTTTCAACAGAGCTTACCAGCGTGAAGTTTGACGAGGGTGATTACAGGGCTCCGATCGAAAAAACCTACGAAGAATATCTGGATGCCCACAAGAATATGTACAAAGGCCGTGATGACAAATTTGTCTGCCTGATGGATCTTGCCCTTATGGCAATGAAGAAGCTGAAAGCAGAAGGAAAACTCGCAGACCAGGAAGAGTCTGACGAGATCAATGCCTGCAGCATCGTAGTGCCGGTGGATGTGGATGGAAAGGAAGAAGAGTGGCTGATCAACTTCAAGAATGAGACACACAACCATCCGACCGAGATCGAGCCTTTCGGTGGTGCGGCAACCTGCCTTGGCGGTGCGATCCGTGACCCGCTTTCCGGACGTACCTATGTATACCAGGCTATGCGTGTGACCGGTGCGGCAGACCCGACTGTTTCCGTAAAGGAAACTCTCAAGGGTAAGCTTCCCCAGAAGAAGCTGGTAAGAAGCGCGGCGCACGGATACAGCTCCTACGGAAACCAGATCGGACTTGCGACCGGCTCCGTTAAGGAAATCTACCATCCGGACTATGTTGCGAAGCGTATGGAGATCGGTGCGGTCATGGGTGCTGCTCCGAGACGTGCGGTAATCCGTGAGAATTCTGATCCGGGAGACATCATCATCCTTCTTGGAGGACGTACAGGCCGTGACGGTATCGGCGGTGCGACAGGCTCATCCAAGGTACATACAGAGGCTTCCATTGAGGTCTGCGGTGCAGAGGTGCAGAAGGGTAATGCACCGACCGAGCGTAAGATCCAGAGAATGTTCCGCAGAGAAGAGGTCAGCCATATCATTAAGAAATGTAACGACTTCGGTGCAGGCGGTGTTTCCGTTGCCATTGGTGAGCTGGCACCGGGACTTCAGATCGACCTTGACAAGGTTCCGAAAAAATATGCAGGTCTTGACGGAACCGAGATTGCGATTTCCGAGTCCCAGGAGCGTATGGCAGTAGTTGTTGACCCGAAAGATGTAGATATTTTCCTGAAATATGCAAATGAAGAGAATCTTGAGGCAGTTCCGGTTGCGGTTGTAACGAAGGAGCCACGCCTTGTGCTCAACTGGAGAGGAAAAGAGATCGTAAATATTTCCCGTGCATTTCTGGATACCAACGGTGCGCATCAGGAGACCTCTATTGAGGTTGAGATCCCGTCCAGAGACGGAAACCTCTTCGAGAAACGTCCGGAAGTAACAGATGTTAAAAAGAAATGGCTGGATACTCTGGCTGACTTAAACGTATGCTCACAGAAGGGCCTTGTGGAGATGTTTGACGGTTCCATCGGAGCAGGCAGCGTATTTATGCCTCATGGCGGCAAATATCAGCTCACAGAGACACAGTCCATGGTTGCAAAGGTTCCGGTACAGAACGGAAAAACAGAGACCGTTACCATGATGAGCTACGGCTTTGACCCATACCTTTCCTCCTGGAGCCCGTATCATGGAGCATCTTACGCAGTAACGGAATCGGTTGCGAAGATCGTTGCAACCGGTGGTGACTATAAGAAGATCCGCTTCACTTTCCAGGAATATTTCCGCCGCATGACAGAAGAACCAAAGAGATGGAGCCAGCCGTTCTCTGCACTGCTTGGTGCTTATGCGGCACAGATCGGCTTCGGCCTTCCTTCCATCGGTGGTAAGGACAGTATGTCCGGAACCTTCAATGATATCGATGTTCCTCCGACACTGGTATCCTTTGCAGTAGACGTTGCAAAAGTAAAAGACGTGATCACACCGGAGTTCAAAAAAGCAGGAAGTAAGCTGGTATGGCTCCGTGCGCCGAAGGATTCCTATGACCTTCCGGATTATCCGGCTCTTATGGAGCAGTACGATAAGCTCCATCAGGATATCCAGGCCGGCCGCGTGATCTCCGCATACGCACTTGACCGCCACGGAATCGCAGCAGCAGTCAGCAAGATGGCATTTGGTAACGGCATGGGCGTGAAGATCGAGCACAGCCTTGACCCGAAAGATTTCTTTGCCCCGGCATTCGGAGATATCATCTGCGAAGTTCCGGATGGAAAAGTCGGAGAGCTTGCAATCACTTACACCGTGATCGGTGAGGTTACGGACGATGCGAAATTCACTTACGGTGATACAGAGATCACCCTGAAGGAAGCACTTTCCACCTGGGAGGGAACTCTGGAGGGTGTATTTAAGACAGCAGCAGAAAACGAGGAGGTTAAAGCTGACGACGGTTCCCTTTACAAAGCAGACAGCATTTATGTATGCAGACATAAGGTTGCAAAACCACGCGTATTCATCCCGGTATTCCCGGGAACAAACTGCGAGTACGACAGCACCCGTGCATTTGAGAGGGCAGGTGCCGAGGTAGATGTAAAAGTATTCAAGAACCTGACAGCAGAGGATATCCATGATTCTGTGGAACTCTTTGAGAAAGCGATCAGCCAGGCACAGATGATCATGTTCCCGGGCGGATTCTCCGCAGGAGATGAGCCGGACGGATCTGCGAAATTCTTTGCTACTGCATTCCAGAATGAGAAGATCAAAGAGGCTGTCATGAAGCTTCTCAACGAGCGTGACGGTCTGGCTCTTGGTATCTGCAACGGATTCCAGGCTCTCATCAAGCTGGGACTGGTGCCTTACGGTGAGATCTGCGGACAGAGGGAGGATTCTCCGACACTGACCTACAACACCATCGGCCGCCACGTATCCAGGATGGTTTATACGAAGGTTGTCAGCAACAAGTCTCCATGGCTTTTAAAAGCACAGCTTGGCGGAGTTTACTGCAACCCGGCATCCCATGGTGAGGGACGTTTTGTTGCCAGCGAAGAGTGGTTGAAGAAGCTTAAGGAGAACGGACAGATCGCAACCGAGTATGTACCGGTAGATGAGACAGGATATGAGGGCGAGTTCAATGTAAACGGTTCTTATATGAACATCGAGGGTATCACAAGCCCGGATGGACGTGTTCTTGGTAAGATGGCACACAGCGAGCGCCGTGACGCAGGTGTAGCCGTAAATATCTACGGAGAGCAGGATATCAAGATCTTTGAGTCTGGTGTAGAATACTTCAGATAATACGGTAAGCATGCAGTGGCAGGGGATTTCAGACCTCCCTGCCACTGTAAAAATACAAAAAAGCATATATTTTTTAAAAAATTTAAAAAAGTGAAAAAAACTGTTGACACAAGTAGAAAACCGTTATATAATAGCAAAGCGAGTTGCGAAACAGTATGTTTCACAGATAAGCACCATGGGATCTTAGCTCAGCTGGGAGAGCATCTGCCTTACAAGCAGAGGGTCATAGGTTCGAGCCCTATAGGTCCCATATTACAAAAGAATATGGCGAGATAGCTCAGTTGGCTAGAGCACACGGTTCATACCCGTGGTGTCGAGGGTTCGAATCCCCCTCTCGCTATTTATGTGGGATCTTAGCTCAGCTGGGAGAGCATCTGCCTTACAAGCAGAGGGTCATAGGTTCGAGCCCTATAGGTCCCATA
>CAVIGE010000026.1:0-31443 GCA_963642325.1 Prevotella sp. CAG:279 | reverse complement strand
CAGAAAAAAGGAAGCTGCCGCTTCACGATTTAGAAATCGTTAAAGCGACAGCCTCGCTTTTTGGTACAATTAAGTTATACGGTCAACTCAATAAACCAATCTTGATTATACAGCTCGTCCAAGATGTGATAAACAAAAGCTCTTTTGCTTCAGCTTTTACATATAATCCTTCAGCACATCGTGATCCCGGAGAACCTTTTCAACCACAGTACCCTTCACAACATTGAGAAGCGGTTTCTTCAGTGCATTCAGCGGTCCTGGGAGCTGGATCTCGAGAGGAGATTTGCCGTCCATCAGTTTTACGGAGCTGTCAAGAAGCTCACGGATGTCGTAAACGCTTCCCCATACCTCCGGAACACCACGGTCTACACCGAGAAGCCCGTATACAGCCTCCATCGCGGTACGTACAGAATATTCTGTGGTGAAAACAGTGTCACGTGGCGTTTCTGCGAACTGGCCGAGAAAGGCAAAATTCACGCATCCATCCGGGATCACATCTGGACGGTCGCCCTTTGTACGCGGCATGAAGAACGCAGTGATATACGGCATCATGGTCGGAACACAGATAGCACTGTTTTCGGCTATATCATCAATCTGTTCCATCGGAACGCCAAGGTGATAAAGCCACTCGGCAGTGATCTCTTTACCGGTACATTCTTTCATCGGCTTTTTGATATAGTCACCTGGAACATCGGTAAACAGGCCGTAAACCCATACACAGACCTTCTTGGGATCCTGCTCCTTGAACTGGCCCTGACGGTTGATGGTCCAGCTTAAGAGCCACCTGGAATCCTGGCAGCTTACGATACCGCCGGTAACAACCCTGCCGGAGCGGGGATCACGCTGGCAGATGTTGGTGATATAAGGGATGATGCGGTCGTCCAGAGTGGTGATGGTTGCGGATTCCCAGTTTGTCTTTGCAATGTCCGAGCAGAATTTCTCCGGGTGTCCGAAGGACGGATCCTGGGCTGCGATATTTTTCCACAGGGACCAGACACCGCTGGTACGGACTTCGGCATCACCGTTCGGTGCATGATTCTGATCGCCGTAGATTGTGCCCTCTGTACAGCTTCCGTTTGTGACAAAAACAAGATCATTTTCAGTGAGAAGAATGCCCTGCTCCACGCCTTTTACCCTGCACTCGATGGCAGAAGCGATTTTTTTGCCGTTCTTGAAATCAAAGATTACATTTGTGACCTCGGTATTAAACTGGAAGTCAACACCGGCATCCTCCAGATATTTTTTCATAGGAAGGATCAGGGATTCGTATTGATTGTACTTCGTGAATTTCAGGGCACTGAAATCCGGAAGGCCTGCAATATGGTGGATGAAACGCTGGAAGTAAAGCTTCATCTCAAGGGCACTGTGCCAGTTTTCAAAGGCGAACATGGTGCGCCAGTACAGCCAGAAGGTGGAAGTAAATACCTCATCATCAAAAACATCCTCGATGGTTTTGTCGTAAAGATCCTCATCCTTTGTCATGAACAGCTTCATGATCTCCATGCAGCCCTTCTGACTTAAGTTAAATTTTCCATCGGTGTGCGCATCCTGTCCGCGGTTGACGGTCGCACGGCAGAGAGAATAATTCGGATCATGCTTGTTCAGCCAGTAATATTCATCCAGAACGGAAGCACCCGGTTTTTCAAGAGAAGGGATGCTGCGGAAAAGATCCCACAGACATTCAAAATGGTTCTCCATCTCACGGCCGCCCCGCATGATATAACCTCTGGACGGATCAAAAATTCCATCGCAGGCACCGCCGGCAATATCCATAGCCTCCAGAATGTGGATATGTTTGCCGGGCATCTGCGCATCTCTTACTAGGAAGCAGGCAGCTGCAAGGGAAGCAAGACCGCTTCCCACAATATAGGCATGCTTGTCATCCACGCCCTTTGGCTTTTCCGGACGGGCAAAGGCTTCGTAGTTACCGTTGGAGTAATAGATACCTTTGCTGTTTTTTTCATATTTGCCACGTTCGGTGTTGCGGTAGTTTTCGGTCGTTTCCTTTACATGGAAAGTTTCCTCTTCGTTGATCTCTTTTGTTTTTTTCATCAGCATAGCTGCACCTGCTCCGGCCGCTGCGATCGCTGCAAGTCCCATAAATCCTTTTTTATCTGACATATGACATCCACCTTTCGTAAATGAGATACCTGTTTGTATCGGATTAACTGTTCTTTGTTGTTGAGGCTATGATAGCCCATCCGGAAAAAAGATTCTATTTACAAAACATCGGAAATGTTCAGTTTTTTATCATTATGCCTGTTTTGATAAATTTTTATTCCGGGTGTACACCGGCAGCCTTGTTTTTGGCGGCAAAATTATGGATGGCATTGTCGATGCTTCCATACAGCGCAGTTGAGGTGTCATCCACGATTTCGTGGTAATCTTCACGCATACCGTTTTTGATCCAGTCCAGCATGATCCCCACAAAGCTGTATTTATACAGGTCTGCGATAAAAATTTTCTGCTCTTCTGTGATGAGGATGTTTTTGGATTTTTCTGCCACAACGCCAATCAGAAGATTACAGGTAAGGGCAAAAAGATAATTTTCGATCTGTTCCCGTCCCACGCACCGGTATACATTCAGGATGAACGGTTTGTTCTCCATTACAGCATCAAAGATCTGCAGAAGTCCATCATGCCAGGTGGAAGAAGTTTTCTTGCCCTGGAGGGCGATCTTTGCATCCTCCAGACAGCACCATTCCACAAGATCATAGATATCCTTAAAATGATAATAAAAAGTCATGCGGCTGATCCCGCAGTCCGCAGTCAGGTCGTTGATGGTTATCCTATCTAAAGGCTTTTTGAGAAGCTGGCGTTTCAGGGCTTCTTCCAGGGCAAGTTTGGTTGCGTTTGTCATAAGTCGGGCCTCCTTTGGCAGGTTTATGGTTATTAATATAACATAAAAATGCACAGAAATTCCATGGATAGCAGTGACTTTTCTGTGAAAAGATGATAAACTATATGAAAAATTTATAATGTTGCAAAAATATTATCATAAATCGACATTACAGATGGAAAAGAGTATGACATGAAGAGGAAACCAGTATATATCCTGTGTATATTTGCAGTGATCACAGTTCTGATCTATATGACAGGAGAATCCTATTACAGCGGCATTACAAAAAAGGCAGGCCTTGAGAAAAAAGAAGAAAAAGTATATCAGTATCAGTATGATCTGATTGTGGACAGCCCGGATTCCCAGTTCTGGCAGGCTGTATATGCAAGTGCGAAGAAAACTGCGTCGCAGAACGATGTCCTTCTGGAAATTATGGGACCGGATCGGGGAACCTTTTATGACAAACTTGATTACATGAATATGAGCATTGCGGCCAGGGCAGACGGGATCATTTTGCAGTACAACGGGGAATCCGGACTGGAGAAAGCCATTGATACTGCGGTAGAAAACGGCATACCGGTAGTTACAGTTATGAGTGATGCGGTGCACAGTAAACGGCAGAGTTTTGTGGGCGTCAGTGATTATCAGCTGGGTATAGCTTACGGGGAAATTGTTTCCAGTTATGTGGATGAAGATACGGAAAAGATTCTGATTCTTCAGAAAAGAGACATTGATGATATGAATGAAAGCCAGATCTATACACAGATCAGCAATGCAGTCCAGGCAGCATCCGGAAAAAATGACATCCGGATCAAGGGAAGAAATCTCCTATCTACAGGAACCTTTGAGACTGAGGAAGCAGTTACGGATATTTTTCAGCAGAAACGAAACATTCCGGATATTCTGGTGTGCATGGACGAGGAGACCACGGAATGTGCCAGACAGGCAGTGCTGGATTTCAATCTTGCAGGAAAAGTAAAGATCATCGGTTATTACACATCAGAGGATATCCTGGCAGCAGTGGAAAAAGGTGTCATTTCCATGACCTGCGACGTGGATACCACACAGCTGGGACAGTACAGTGTGGAAGCACTTACCAATTATATCAAGGATGGAAGAACGAACTCTTATTATAATGTAGACGTCAATTTTCTTGACCGGGCAGCAGTTGAAAAAATGAGAAGGGAGGCGGACACGGATGAAAAAGCTTCGGTGGAGTGATCTTTCTCTTGTCAGCAAGATTGTGATTGAGGTAGGCGTCCTTGCGGCACTGATGTTTACGATTAATATGCTGTTTTACGTCCGAATCAACAATTCCATGCAGGAGATGGATGACGTATACGCCGGTAATGCCCAGATCACAGAACTGGGGCAGGTTTTTGAGGATGTACAGGACAGCATGTATCAGTATCTGAAGGTAAAAAGCTCCCAGGCACTGATGGATTATTACCAGAACGAGGCCAAATACAGGCAAGAACTGGAAAAACTCAATGAACAGAATATAAAGGATTCCGTAAAACTTCTGGAAAAAAAGATCCGTAAGATGTCCGAATCCTATCTCTCCTGCACAGCAGGAACGGTAGCTGCCAAACGAGGCAGAAACGTGGAAAAATACAAGCTGAAATACGACGAAAGCCTGGAGCTTTACAGCTATATCCAGAGTTCCATGGATGAACTGAACAAGCAGCTTTTTAAAGAAAATTCTCAGACTTATGCAGCTCTTAGGGCAGTTATGAAATATCTGGAGATCAGCAATACGGTGATCATGCTCCTGGTGGTGACCTGCGGAATGATTCTTCTGATCATGGCGACAAGGGGGATGTTCCGGCCACTGACCAGCATGGCAGAAACTGCACAGCTGGTAGGACAGGGAAATTTTAATGTGAAGATGCCCCAAACTGATGCCAAAGATGAACTGGGAGTGGTGACAAGAGCTTTTAATACCATGGTGGAAAATCTGGGTCTTTACATTGCAAGAACCAGGACCAGTATGGAAAAAGAGCAGCAGATGATGGAGAGGGAGCTTCTGATGGAGACACATCTGAAGGAAGCTCAGCTGAAATATCTCCAGTCCCAGATCAACCCGCATTTCCTTTTTAATTCCCTGAATGCAGGAGCACAGCTCGCCATGATGGAGGATGCAGAAAAAACCGGCATTTTTGTGGAAAGGATGGCAGATTTTTTTCGCTATAATGTAAAGAAAGGCGAGGAAGATGCTACCCTGGAGGAGGAACTGGAAGCAGTAGATAATTATATTTACATACTGAATGTACGTTTTGCCGGAGATATTCATTTTTCCAAAAAGGTGGAATGTGATGTGGAAAATGTGCGTGTTCCCAGCATGATCCTGCAGCCGGTTGTGGAAAACGCGGTAAATCACGGAATCCGAAACATTGACTGGGAAGGTCATATTGAACTGAGTGTGGAACGCTGGAAGGATCATATTGAAATCAGTGTCCGGGATAACGGACAGGGAATGACAAAAGAGCAAATTGAGAAAGTTCTTTCCAAAGAAGTGCACAACAGTTCCAGTGAGGGGGATTCCACGGGAATTGGTATGAATAATGTGATCAGTCGTCTGGAATTGTATTATGAACAGGACGGACTGATGGAAATTTACAGTGAAGGGGAAGGAATGGGAACAGAAGTTGTGATCAACATTCCTGTGGAGAGGAGCGAAAATCATGTACAGAATCCTGCTTGCTGATGATGAAGGGATCATGCTGGAATCCCTGAAAAGTATCGTAAGTTCCAATTACGGAAATGAATGTGAGATCCACACTGCAAAAACCGGCCGCGCAGTTGTGGAGGAAGCGGAAAAATATCCGCCGGATATCTGTTTTATGGATATTCAGATGCCGGGTTTAAACGGAATTCAGGCCATCCGGGAGATTCAGAAATTCAACAGATCGGTAGTGTTTGTGATCATCACTGCCTACGATAAGTTCAATTATGCAAAAGAGGCCGTAAACCTGGGAGTCATGGAATTTCTGACCAAGCCGGTCAATAAAAAAGTAATCCTGGAAACCTGCTCAAAAGCCATGAATCAGGTGGAATCCACAAGGCAGAAACGAAGCGATGACCTAAAGATCCGTGAAAAGCTGGAAATCGTTGTGCCTATGATCGAAAGCGGTTATATCAACAATATCCTTCTTCAGGATGATTTTCAGACGTATCAGGATAATTACAGGGAACTTCTGGATATTCAGGAAGAATACGGATATATGATCGTGGCAGAATTCGGGGATTCCACAGAAAATGGTGTGCTCACCAATGCGGTGGGAGCCAGTGTGAAGGCCAATAAATTTTATTCCATATTCCGGGAGATCGCACAGGGATTTTTTGAATGTCTGGTAGGTCCTATCATGGGAAACCGTATTGTGCTTCTTGTTCCGTACCGTAATCCCAGAGAGTCCTATGAGGAGCGAGTGGAAGTGGTAACAAGAACCAGAAACATGGTACATAAGCTGGAAAGCAGGATCGACAGCAAATTCCGCTGCGGTATTGGCAGGGTGAAGGAACTGGGAAGCACCATGAAAGAATCCTTCAAGGAGGCGATGGTCGCACTTCGGGAAAGCACCAGCCATGTGATCCATATCGAGGATGTCCCGGCAGCGCAGAAATACGACGGGGAGTATCCCAGAGATCTGGAGTGCCGCTATGAAAAGCGGGTGATCGACAAGGATGTGGCAGGAGCTTTAAACTGTGCGGGAGAATTTTTTCGGTGGATGGAAAACCAGCCGGGAGTCAGCATGGAGGATATGCAGATCAAGGTGCTGGAACTTGTGATGGGAGTGGAAAAAAAGGCCTTTTTTGCGGGAACCGTGAAATATGCTATCAGCTACCGGAGAAATTATATTCAGGAACTTCAGGCATGTATAGATATGGAAGGTATGAAAAAATGGTTCCTGGATAAAACATCGGAGATCTGCAGCAACATGGAAAGTGCAAGGGAAAAAGAGGCAGTTTCCATCATCGAAAAAGCAAAGTCCTATATTCGGGACAATTATAAAAAAGATATTTCACTGGATGAAGTATCAAGAGAAGTGGATATCAGCCCGTATTATTTCAGCAAACTTTTCAAGCAGGAGACGGGAGGAAACTTTATCGAATATCTTACAAAAGTCCGGCTTCGAAATGCAAGAGAACTTCTCAAGGATTCCGGGCTTTCCATCAAAGAGATCTGTGCGGAATCCGGATACAGCGATCCCAATTATTTCAGCAGGATATTCAAAAAATATGAGGGTGTGACACCAAGTGAATTCAGGGAGAGGTTGAGGTAGGAGATCATGAGCTGGGGAAAAAGGTTAAAAAATCTTGGGGTTTTTACATGTCTGGCAGCGATATTTTTATCGGGGTGTCAGGTGCAGAGGACGGAACAGACGGCAGCGACCGGGGAAGAAGATACGCAGAAAGAAAGCGGAGAGCAGAAGATCCAGATTGGATTGACTGTAGATTCTTTTGTTATTGAAAGGTGGATCCGTGACAGAGATGTTTTTGTGGCAACAGCGAGAGAACTGGGAGCAGAGGTAAATGTGCAGGATGCAGGAGCCGATGCACAGGAACAGATCAGTCAGATCGATTACTTTATCAAGAAACATATGGATGTGATCGTGATCATTGCAAGAGACTGCGGTGCGCTTTCGGAGGCTGTGGAACGTGCACACAGTGCGGGGATACGGGTGATTTCTTATGATCGTATGGTGAATGATGCCAATACGGATATGTACATCTCCTTTGACAACCGTATGGTAGGAGAAATCATGGCAAAATCCATGGAAGAAGCAATTCCGGACGGCGGAAACATATTTATGATCCAGGGCTCTGCTACAGATGACAATGTTGAACAGGTAAAGGATGGATTTTATGATACCCTGAAAAACAGCAAGCTCCAGGTGGTATACGAAGCCAACTGTGAAGGTTGGACTGCGGAACTGGCCGTGGATTATGTGGAGGAAGCCCTGGGAGAACACCCGGATGTAAAAGGTATCATGTGCGGAAACGATGACATTGCCAGCCAGGTGATCCAGGTTCTTGCCGAGAATCAGCTTGCAGGTCAGGTCATTGTGGTAGGCCAGGACGGAGATCTGGCGGCCTGTCAGCGCATTGTGGAGGGAACCCAGTATATGACCGCATTTAAATCTATTGAGGATCTGGCCCGGCAGGCGGCAGAATATGCAGTGCAGATGGCAGAGGAGGGAAAAGTTCCTTCCGATGTGACAAAGACCAGGAACGATGGGAGCTATGATATTCCGGCGAAGGTGCTGGAGCCGGTAGCAGTTACCAGAGATAATATTGATGAGGTGATCATTGACGGGGGATTCCACAGAAGAGATGAAGTGTATCTTAATACGGACTATGATACAGAATAACCGGAATCCATATGTGCAATAATACACAATTATGAAAAAATCAATAGCAGATTTTTGGCGCAAAAATGTCTTGCTTCGTGCAGGGCATTTTTCTTTTGCAAAAAAATGTCTCTGTCATTGCCAACTATATCCAGATAGTCCTGTGCTATAGTAGCATTATCAAAGGAAACGTGATTCCAAAAACAAAAAAAGGAAACGGAGGATTTTACAATGAAAAGAAAAATGGTATCTGCACTTCTTTGCGCGACAATGGTAGCTGGTATGGTAGTAGTTCCGGCAGCGACAGCACAGGCAGCTGACAAAAAGGTGATCGGTGTTACCATGCCGACCAAGGATCTTCAGAGATGGAACCAGGATGGCGAGAACATGAAAAAAGAGCTGGAGGCAGCAGGATATGAAGTTGATCTTCAGTATGCATCCAACGATGTAAGCACACAGGTTTCCCAGCTTGAGAACCAGGTGGCAAACGGATGTGATCTTTTGGTTGTGGCATCTATTGATGGAAGCAGCCTTGGCGAGCCGCTGAAACAGGCAAAGGAAAAAGGAATTCCGGTTATCTCTTATGATCGTCTTCTTATGAATTCCGATGCAGTTTCCTATTATGCAACATTTGATAACTACAAAGTAGGTCAGAAACAGGGTGAATATCTGGTAGACGCTCTGGATCTTGATAACCAGGATGGACCGTTTAATATCGAGCTGTTCACAGGAGATCCTGGTGATAACAACTGTAACTTCTTCTTCGGTGGTGCGATGGATGTTCTCCAGAAATACATCGATGACGGTAAGCTGGTAGTAAAATCCGGACAGACAGAGTTCGAGCAGGTTGCTACCGCAAACTGGGACAGTGCAAAGGCGCAGGACAGAATGGATACCATCATCGCCGGTAATTACTCCGACGGAACAAATCTTGACGCAGTTCTCTGCTCCAACGATTCCACGGCACTTGGTGTTGAGAATGCACTGGCAGCTTCCTACACAGGAGAATATCCGATCATCACCGGTCAGGACTGTGACACGCCAAACGTTAAGAACCTTGTAGCCGGAAAACAGGCAATGTCCGTATTCAAAGATACAAGAGCTCTTGCTTCAGCAGTAGTAAAAATGGTTGACTCCATCATGAAAGGTGAAGAGCCGGAAGTTAATGATACAGAGTCCTATGACAATGGTACAGGTGTTATCCCGACATACCTTTGCGACCCGGTTGTTGTTACAACAGATAACTACAAAGAGATCCTGATCGATTCCGGATACTACACAGAGGATCAGATCAAATAAGCAGATTTTTAAAACAGAAATTTATCACATGCAGGCGGAGAGCACAGTCGCCTGCATGAACAGTGGAAAGGGAGGGAAATTGAGTTGGCTAAGATACTTCTGGAAATGAAAAATATCACCAAAACTTTCCCAGGTGTAAAGGCACTGGATAATGTTAATCTCCAGGTTGAGGAAGGCGAGATCCACGCACTGGTAGGTGAAAACGGTGCCGGTAAATCTACATTGATGAATGTATTAAGTGGTATTTATCCGTATGGTTCGTATGAAGGAAATATTATTTATGATGGTGAGATCTGTAAGTTCAATACCATCAAAGACAGTGAACATAAAGGAATTGTAATCATTCACCAGGAACTTGCCCTGATCCCGTATATGACCATCGGTGAGAACATGTACCTGGGTAATGAAAGAGGCAAAAGCTTTTCCATCAACTGGAATGAAACTTATGGAGAAGCAGATAAATATTTGAAAATAGTAGGACTGGAGGAATCCTCCAGAACTTTGATCAAGGATATTGGTGTCGGTAAGCAGCAGCTGGTTGAAATCGCAAAGGCACTTGCAAAAAATGCAAAGCTGCTCATTTTGGATGAACCTACTGCATCATTGAACGAGGATGATTCCAAAGCTCTTCTGGATCTTCTTCTGAAATTCAAGAAACAGGGAATGACTTCCATTATCATTTCTCATAAATTGAATGAAATCTCTTATGTAGCAGATAAGATCACTGTTATCCGTGATGGTTCCAGCATTGAGACACTGGATAAAAAGAAGGATGATTTTTCCGAACAGAGGATTATTCAGGGAATGGTCGGCCGTGAGATGACAGACCGTTTCCCGAAACGTCCGGATGTGAAGATCGGCGATGTTTCCATGGAGGTTAAAAGCTGGAATGTTTATCATCCCCTGTATACAGAGCGTAAGGTAGTAAATAATGTGTCATTTAAGATACATAAAGGTGAGGTTGTTGGTATCTCTGGACTGATGGGAGCCGGGCGTACAGAACTGGCTATGAGTATTTTTGGCAAGAGCTATGGTACAAAGATATCCGGACAGATTTTCATGAACGGAAAAGAAGTGAAACTGAATACTGTCAAAGAGGCCATAGACAACAAACTTGCCTATGTTACTGAGGATCGAAAAGGAAATGGACTGATTCTTTCCAAGTCCATCAAGATGAATACATCTCTTGCAAATATGGCAGGTGTCAGCAACGGAAAAGTGATCGATACGGATAAAGAGTATGCGGTTGCTGAAGAGTACAGGAAAAAACTGAAAACAAAATGTCCTACTGTTGAGCAGAATGTTGGTAACTTAAGTGGTGGTAACCAGCAGAAAGTCCTTCTTGCAAAATGGATGTTTGCGGAACCGGATATTCTGATCCTGGATGAACCTACAAGAGGTATTGATGTAGGTGCCAAATACGAAATCTACTGTATCATCAACGACCTGGTCGCAGCAGGTAAATCCGTGATCATGATCTCTTCCGAACTTCCGGAAGTGCTAGGAATGTCAGACAGAATCTATATCATGAACGAGGGCAGATTTGTCGGTGAGGTAAGTGGTGAGGAAGCTACTTCTGAGCTGATCATGTCCAAGATCGTGAAATCAGGCAAAGGAGAGTAGGAGAATGGAAAAAAAGATTGGTTTTTCAGAAATATTAAAGAAATATACCATGGTGATCGTTCTGGTATTTGTTGTGGTTATGTTTTCAGTAAATACGAAGGGAGTTATGCTTCTTCCGCAGAATGTAAATAACCTGGTAGCACAGAATGCATATGTATTTATTCTTGCAACAGGTATGCTGTTTTGTATTTTAACTGGTGGTAACATCGACCTGTCCGTTGGTTCCGTTGTATGTTTTGTTGCGGCCGTCGGTGGTAAGATGATGGTTCTCAACAGTATGAACCCGTATCTTTCCATGATCGTGATGCTTCTGATCGGTATTGCCATCGGTGCATGGCAGGGATTCTGGATCGCTTATGTACGGATTCCGCCGTTTATTGTTACTCTGGCTGGTATGTTTGCATTCCGTGGCCTTTCCAATGTTGTTCTGGAAGGTCAGACACTTGCGCCGATGCCGGATGCTTATCTTGGTCTTTTCAATAACTATATTCCGGACTTTCTTGGTGGAGGGGAAGGTTTTAACAGAACCTGCTTTGTAGTCGGTATTATTGTCTGCATCGTTTATGTTGCACTGGTTATGAAAAACCGTGCGGATCGTGCAAAAAAAGGTTACAGTGTAGATGCTTTTGGCGGCGTTGCCATTAAAATGGTTCTGATCTGTGTGGTTGTTCTTGCTTTCATGTACAGACTGGCTCAGTACAAAGGTATTCCGAATTCTCTTGTATGGGTTGCTGTGATCATCGCAATTTATACGTATGTTGCTTCCAAAACAACAACAGGACGTTATTTTTACGCAGTTGGTGGTAATGAGAAGGCCACCAAGCTTTCCGGTATTGATACCAATAAGGTTTACTTTCTTGCTTATCTGAACATGGGTCTCCTGGCCGCCATCGCAGGTATGGTTACCATGGCTCGTCTGAATTCCGCAAACCCGCAGGCTGGTACAAACTTTGAGATGGATGCAATCGGTTCCTGTTTCATCGGTGGTGCTTCTGCTTACGGTGGTACCGGTACAGTTCCTGGTGTTATCATTGGTGCACTTCTTATGGGTGTCCTGAACCTTGGTATGAGTATCATGGGTATTGACCAGAATATTCAGAAGGTTGTTAAAGGTCTTGTTCTTCTTGCAGCTGTTATCTTCGATGTTGTGAGTAAGAGAAAATCCTTTATTGTAAAATAAAAAATCAGAAAATAAAGATGACAGGCTTTCGGAGTGATCCGAAGCCTGTTGTTTTGTGTGAGATTATTTTGTCAGATTTCGTGGTTTTGTGGGGGTTGTGCTTGTTTTTGGGGGATTGTTATATTATAATAAGAGAAAGTTAGTGATTTATGATTTTGTGTTGTCGGGAGGCTGTGATGGGAAATACAGTGACGATTTGTTTTGCGAATAATAAGGGGGGCAGCGGGAAGTCTACCAGCTGTTCCAATGTGGGGGCGGCACTGGCCGGCATGGGGAAGAAGGTTCTTCTTGTAGATGGTGATATGCAGCTGAACCTTTCCCTTTCCTTTTTTGATGAAGAGGAGGTTCTTGCGATGGCTGCCGGGGAAAAGAATCTCTATTATGCCATCGGCCACCAGTCCGATCTCAGCGGTTTTATCGTGCATACGAAGTATGAAAACCTGGATCTGGTGCCGTCCTCCACGTTGATGAGTTCCGTGGAATATGAGCTTTTTACAAAATGGCAGAGAGAATTTATCCTGCGCAAGTGTCTGCAGAAAGTGAAGGATTCCGGCATTTACGACTATATTCTGATCGATGCACCGCCGACCCTTGGCGGATGGGTGATGAACATCCTCTGTGCATCGGATTATGTTCTCGTTCCGGTAGAGGCCAGCCCCTGGGGCATGTTTGGCCTGGCAAACATGTTTGATTTCCTGAATGAAGTCCGGGAGATCACACCGGATTTAAAGGTTCTGGGAATCGTAGTAACCAAGGCAGATGCCAGAAAAAATTATTTCAGACAAACTATGGAGACACTGAAGGATATGGAAGGAATCTTTCTTTTCGAATCCTTCATCCGTGTGGACAGCTCCATCGAATGGTCACAGGACAGCAGCCAGCCGGTTGTGGAATTCAAAAAAAGCAGCCGCAGCGCAAAAGAATATATAGCATTGGCAGAGGAGGTAATAAATCGTGTCAGTAGGTAAAGCAAGCATCAAAAGAGCAGTAAATGCAGAAAAAGCAGCAAAGACAGAAACAAAAACAGAGGTAAAAGAAGCCGAGGTTAAAGCCGCAGAGAAGCCGGCAGCCAGAGCCACCGCAAAGAAAGCAGCCACAGCAAAAACCACAGCAAAGAAAACCACAACCAGAAAGACAACAACACGTAAAGCCGCAGCCAAAAAAACAGCAGCCGTAGAAACCACAACCACAACCCAGAACGTCATCGCCGGAGGAAATGCCGACGAACTCCAGGCCAAATTCCTGACCCCAAAAAAAGATGAGCCGGACAACAACCAGCCAGTAGGACTCAAAGACGAGCTCCCGGTTTATCTGCTGTAATCCGGAGAATCAGAAAATATAAGTGAAAAGAAAAAAGACTGCCGCATATCCAGTATCTTAGTATCGAAACAAGATACAAATATATGGCAGTCTCTTTTTATGTGCCTGAATTAGTTACATATTATAATACGCAGCATACACCCCATTCTGTCTAAGCAGCTCAGCATGTGTACCCCTCTCGGCAATTCCCTCCTCTGTGATCACAATGATCTCATCGGCATCGCGGATCGTAGACAACCGGTGTGCGATCGTAATGGTGGTACGGTTCTTTGAAAGCTCTTCCAGACTTTTCTGGATCCATCTCTCGCTTTCGTTATCCAGTGCGCTGGTAGCTTCATCCAGAATCAATATCGGAGGATTTTTAAGGAACACACGTGCAATAGAAATTCTCTGTTTCTGTCCGCCGGAAAGTCTGGTGCCGCGTTCGCCCACATAAGTATCATATCCATCCGGCAGCTCCATAATAAAATCGTGGATACTTGCGCATTTTGCAGCTTTGATGATCTCTTCATCGCTTGCACCTGGCTTGCCATAGGCAATATTGTCTTTGATCGTTCCGTCAAAAAGATAAACATCCTGCTGTACCATACCGATCTGGCTGCGGAGACTCTTTAAGGTAAGTTTCCGGATATCTTTTCCATCAACGGTGATGCAGCCGCCGGTTACATCATAGAAACGAGGCAGCAGGGAACAGATCGTAGTTTTGCCACTTCCGGAAGGACCCACCAGAGCAATGGATTTTCCGGCCGGGATATCAATGGAAATATCAGAAAGCACTGCAGTTTCATCATCACTGTAATGGAAAGAAACATGGTCATAACGCACATGACCCTTCACATCAGTAAGCTCCACAGCATCCGGTGCGTCCTTGATATCTGTTTCCGTTTCCATCACATCCAGGAAACGGCGGAAACCGGAAAGACCTTTCTGCATCATTTCCACAAGCTCCACGAGGATCTGGATCGGACTGATAAAAATTCCGATATACAGGGCATACATGGCAAGGTCAGAAGACTGCATCTCACCCTGGGCAATCAGATAGCCTCCGTAAACCAAAGTCACCAGATACATCATTCCCTGGAAGAACAGATTGGAACTCATAAAGCTTCCCATGCAGTGGTAATTGTCATGTTTGGAAACAAGGAACGCTTCGTTGCTCTTTTTGAATTTCTCCCGCTCGATATCCTCGTTTGCGAAGGACTGGACAACACGGATACCGGAAAGCGTATCCTGGAGACTGGCGTTCACATCGCCGATCTTGCGTCTGTTTTCCATAAAGGTTTCCTGCATTTTTGCATTCTGGTGGAAGGAAAAAACAAACATCACGATCACCAGGATAATAAGCGGAAGAGCCAGCTTCCTGTTGATAAAGAACAGGAAAATAAAAGCACCGATGATCTTTACCAGGGAGATAAAAAGATTCTCAGGGCCATGGTGTGCAAACTCGGAAATATCAAAAAGGTCGCTGACCAGCTTGCTCATCATCTGACCGGAATTGTTCCGGCTGTAATAGGAAAAAGACAGTTCCTGGTAGTGGTCAAAAAGCTCCCGGCGCATATCACGCTCCATATTCGCACCCATTATATGCCCCTGGCAGGTGACATAATATTTACAGAGACTCTGGACGATATACATGACAAAAAGTGAGATCCCGATCACAGGGAGGGCATGGAGAATGGCAGCCTTATCCTGGGTAAAGAGCGTTTTTGTCATGGTACGAAGAATCTGGGGATAGGCAAGATCCACCAGACTGATAATGGCCGCACAGAGCAGGTCAATAAAAAAGACAGCTTTGTACGGGCCGTAGTAGTGGATGAATTTCTTGATGGTATTCATCGGAAATGTACCTCCGTTTTTATGAAATGTATGGTCTGGTTGCGGCAAAAACATCGCAGCCAGACAGTCTATGTTCATCTTAACATAAGAAAGGATAAAGTCAAGATAAGGGAATTTTGAAAAAAATCAATTTCCTCCTTGACACAGAAGCACAAAACCCGTATAGTATATTTCAGATTTGGTGTGTAACTGATAAGCAGGCATTAACCAGTCATAAATGTTATTATTTTTATTTGACGTTTATGGGGGTTGGTGTCTTTTTTTGTTGCCCACTTGAAGGATGCCTGCCTCTGGAGCGTCAGAGGAAAAGGAGAGAAAAAACATGAAAGACAAAATTTTCGGAGTTTTGCAGCGTGTGGGACGTTCTTTTATGCTCCCCATCGCAATCCTTCCTGTGGCAGGCCTGCTTCTTGGATTCGGCAGTTCCTTCACAAATGAGACCACCATCGCAACTTACGGACTTCAGAAGATCCTGGGTGATGGAACGATTTTACATGCACTCCTGATTATCATGAACAAAGTAGGAAGTGCGGTATTTGATAACCTGCCATTGATCTTTGCGGTAGGTGTGGCCATCGGTATGGCAAAAAAAGAGAAAGAGGTAGCAGCTCTTTCCGCACTGATCGCCTACTTCGTTATGAATGTAGCCATCAACGGTATGCTGGTTGTAAACGGCAAGATTACAGCAGACGGTCAGATTGCAAAAAGCGTCCTGGAAGGTACCGTAACTTCCGTCTGCGGCATCCAGTCCCTGCAGATGGGTGTGTTCGGCGGTATTATCGTCGGTCTTGGTGTTGCGGCACTTCACAACCGCTTCCATAAGATCGTGCTTCCGAATGCACTTTCCTTCTTCGGCGGTTCCAGATTTGTGCCCATCATTTCCACTATTGTATATATGTTTGTAGGAATTCTGATGTATTTCATATGGCCGGCAGTCCAGAACGGAATTTATGCGCTGGGAGGTCTGGTAACAGGCAGCGGTTATATCGGAACCCTGATCTTTGGTATTATCAAACGTGCGCTGATCCCATTTGGACTTCACCACGTATTTTATATGCCATTCTGGCAGACCGCAGTTGGCGGAACCATGGAGGTTGCAGGACAGATGGTACAGGGCGGACAGAACATCTTCTTCGCCCAGCTTGCGGATTCCGCAAATGTAGCTCACTTCAGCGCAGACGCAACCAGATATTTTTCCGGAGAGTTTATTTTCATGATCTTCGGCCTTCCGGGATCAGCACTGGCTATGTACCGCTGTGCAAAGCCTGAGAAGAAAAAAGCAGCAGGCGGACTTCTTCTTTCCGCAGCACTTGCATGTATGCTTACAGGAATCACAGAGCCTCTGGAATTCTCCTTCCTGTTCGTAGCTCCTGCACTGTTTGCGGTACAGGTTGTTCTTGCAGGCGCGGCTTACATGATCGCACATATGCTGAACATTGCGGTAGGACTTACCTTCTCCGGCGGTTTCCTGGATCTGTTCCTGTTCGGAATCCTTCAGGGAAATGCCAAGACAAGCTGGCTGAGAATTATTCCGGTTGGTATTATTTATTTCATTCTTTATTATGCGATCTTCACCTTCCTGATCAAAAAGTTCGATTTCAAGACTCCGGGACGTGAGGATGACGACACAGAAACAAAACTGTATACAAAAGCAGATGTCAACGCAAGAAAAGAAGCCGGAAAAGCCGGCGAAGCAGCAGGAAATACATCCGCAGACCCGGTAAGTGAGTCCATCACAGCCGGTCTTGGCGGAAAGAAAAATATCAGTGATGTGGACTGCTGTGCAACAAGACTTCGTATCACAGTTCATGACGCATCAAGAGTCAACGATGACATTCTGAAAACTACAGGTTCCAGAGGAATTGTGAAAAAAGGCCAGGGTGTCCAGATCATCTATGGTCCGCAGGTAACGGTAATCAAATCCAAACTGGAAGACTATCTTGAGACTGCTCCGAATGAGTATTTTGAAGGCGTAAAGAGTGCAGATACAGATAATACAGATACAGATAATGCGGGAAATCAGGGTCAGGCTGATGCAGAAAGTACAGCAAATGTCCAGAACATGCAGCAGGCAGCAAACGGCAACAGCCAGGCAGCAGGAAGCACAGGTGAAACTGCCCAGAATGCAGGCAAGTCATCTACAGCCAGCGCTCAGCTTGAGAAAAAGATCCTCAGAACAGCCATCGTCTACAGCCCGATCACAGGAATCGCTGCAGACCTTTCCACAGCGCCGGATGAAGGCTTTGCAGAAGGAATGATGGGAGAGGGTGCCGTAGTTACTCCGCAGGACCCGGTGATCTGTGCTCCGGAAGACGGTGAAGTAGAGTTTATTTTTGACACAAAACACGCCATCGGCTTCCAGACAGATACAGACCTTCCGATGCTTCTCCATATCGGAATCGACACCGTAAAACTGGAAGGCAAAGGCTTCGAGATCCTGGTAGAGCAGGGACAGCATGTGAAAAAAGGCGAGCCGCTGATGAAGATCGACATCCCGTATCTCACAGAAAATGCACCGTCCTTATGTTCCCCGATCCTCTGCACAGAGGTTGAGGACAACCAGAGAGTACGCCTTCTGGCAAACGGACCGATCAAAGCAGGTGAACCGCTGTTTGCAGTGGAGACTGTGGAAGAATAAGAGATTTTTTTCAGAAATAAAAGTATTTGTTCTATAGGAAAGCGCGCCTAATGCCCGGGCGCGTTTTTCCTGTGAAGGGAAAGTTTATTGCGGATGGTTACCGGTGGTATTTCGTGAAGTGCTTTTGATAGAAAGGTTGCAGAAAACAGCTGCCAATCAGAGGGGCTTTACATAAAAGAAAGATTCTGTTACGATAAAGAAAATCAACAGATGCGGGTAAAAATGCTGACCAAAATGCCAGACAGTGGACAAAAACCTGGCAGAATGTGGAAAAGCAGCAATGTATATAAAAATGGTGGGGAAAAAGATGTACAGAGTGAGCAAGGTATTAAACAACAATGGCGTCATCGCTATAAATATGGAAGAAAACCAGGAATATGTGCTCCTGGGAAAAGGGGTAGGATTTGGAAAAAAAGTCAGTCAGCGTTTTGATGCACCTTCCGACTGCACCCGATACAGACTGGCGCAGGAAACAGAGCGTGGCTCGGCAAAAGAGCTGGCCAAAAGCGTGCCGCCGGAATTCCTTGAGATTGCAGATGAGATCTTAAGAGAGGCGGAGAAAACTTTCGGGGATACCATAGATAAAGGAATCCTGTTTCCTCTGGCTGACCACATTTCTTTTGCGGTGGGACGTATCAGGAAGAATGAACAGATCAGCAATCCTCTCACTGACGACATCAAGGTGCTTTTTTACAGCGAATTTAAAGTCGCAGAGGTTCTGAAGAAAATCCTGAAAGAGCGGATGGATATCGAGATCGATGACCATGAGGTGGGGTATGTGGCCCTTCATATTCACTCCGCACTTGGCGATGAGAAGGTATCCGTTGCAATGCAGACAGCACGGACTGTCCGGGAATGCATCGCCATGATCGAGATGGCCACGGGAAAAAAGATTGACGTCATCTCCCTGTCCTACAACCGGATGATGAACCACATCAAATATATGGTAGCCCGTGTCTCCACAGGGGAGACACTGAAGCTGGATATGAATGATTATATAGAAGAAAAATATCCGGAATCCTATAAGATCGCGGAGGATGTCTGCGAGAGCCTTGGAAAAAGCCTCGGTAAAAAACTGGATCGCATCGAGATCGGCTATCTGGCCATGCACATTGAGCGGACGGTAGAGCAGTAAACACAAAAAATGTAAATTGCTGATCGCTGGTCAAGCAACAGTGAGGACGGCGGATAACTGATTCGGTGCAGATATTTACACAATAAATTCAATCGCTTTTTTGACAGCAGTACTCATAGTAGTACTGCTGTTTGTGACTAAGCAGACTTCGCGCTGGGGCTGAGGTTCTATTAAATTCATAGCATAAACCTTGCCTTCTTCAATAACTTCCCGGGCAAGGGGTTCCGGATAGAATCCGATTCCAAGATTGTGGATGATCATAGGAAGCGCCTGATCGGTAGTGGCAGCCTCAATATCCGGCTGGAAGGATACGTGGTTTTCCATAAAGTAATTCATATACATTTCACGTGTGCTGGTTCCTTCCGCAAGACCTACAAAAGGCAGATCCTGGAGTTCATGGATGCTCACCGGTGCTTTTGCAAGATCCTTATATTTGCTTCCGCATACGAGAATCTCCTGGTAACGCAGGAGGCTTTTTTTCTGCAGAGGTTTGCGGATGGAAATAGGCGTAGTGACGATGGCAAAATCCACCGCGTAATTCTTAAGAGCCTGGACTGCCTGAGGGGTGGAATGGTTAAAAAGGCGCAGGCGTACATGAGGATATTCCTCGCGGAACCGTTCCAGCTTTTCCAGAAGGATCAGCCGCAGGGCATTTTCGCTGGCACCGATGGAGACAAGTCCGTGCTCCAGCTCACCGTTCTGACGGATCTCCTCCTCACCGATCGCCAGCTGTTCAAAAGCCAGGGCAACGTGTTCGTAGAGCTGCCGGCCCTCCGGTGTGAGGACGATCCCCTTGTTGGAACGGAGAAACAGGGTACATTTCAGTTCCTGTTCCAGGTTGTTCATGCAGCGTGTGATATTCGGCTGGTTGTTGTGAAGAGCCCTTGCTGCCTTGGTAAAGCTCTTATACTGGGCTACGTAATAAAAAATCCGGTAGTAGTCGTAAGTGATCATTTGTGCTTTCCGTCCTGTGATATGATTTTAATATGTTTATGATATTAATAATACTTTTTACATTTGCTTATGAGGAAACTATAATACACCCGAGGAAAAAAATCAATGATGGGAGTGATTTGGAGTGGTTTCAGGGGGCAGAAGACTGCAAAATGCAGACAGGCAGATGTCAGAAGCTTTCATTACCAGTGTATTTCTGGCAATGTCCGGCGGCTTTCAGGACGCGTATACGTATTTTACAAGGGATGAAGTGTTTTCCAATGCCCAGACCGGTAACGTGGTTCTGATGAGCCAGAATTTCATGACAGGACAGTGGGGAGACGGGCTTCGGTACCTGTTTCCGATTCTTGCTTTTGCCTTGGGCGTTGTTGCGGCAGAGCGGATCCAGAGTACCTTTAAATATGCAAAAAAGCTCCACTGGAGACAGGCGATCCTGCTGATCGAGATCCTGATCCTTTTTGCGGTGGGCTTTATGCCGGGAAAGCTGGATATGCTTGCGACCGCGCTGGTATCCTTTTCCTGCGCCATGCAGGTGCAGACCTTCCGGAAGGTGGGCGGCTATTCCTATGCAAGTACCATGTGCATCGGAAATCTGCGGAGTGGTACAGCGGCATTGTCCATGTATTTCCGTGAAAGACGTCCGGAGCAGCTGAGACAGTCACTTTATTATTTTGGAATCATTTTGTTTTTTGCCATCGGAGCAGGCGGCGGTGGAAATCTGTCCATGAGACTTGGGATTTCCGCTATCTGGGTATCAGATGTTCTGCTTCTGATCAGCTTTATTCTGATGTTTTCCAGCAAACGCAAGAATTAGAAAGGATGATGACTTGTGGAGAATGATACATTATTTCCAAGAGAGGAAAAATCGGAGCTGCTTTTTGAAAAGATCCTGAAGGATCCGGAGGCATGCAGACGGCTGACAGAAACTTTTTATGAGTCTATGGATGCGGGGCTGGATGTGGAATGTGGATATCTTCCGCCGGAAAAGTTTGCCTGTGCCCTGCTCAGTGCCTACAGAAACCGGGATCTGACCGCACTTTTGATGGCGGTATGCCAGAATAGCATGTTTGATCTTCTGAGAAATTCCTTTCTTGCACCGTTTCGTTTTAATGCGGACGGGCAGGAGAATCCGGTTCTTCTTACGGATGAGGAGGGGAATTTTCTCCGGGCAAAAGGAATCCGCGTAAGTGACCGGGACTATGAGCGGTTCCGGAAGGTTTACCGGGAGAAAAAAGGCGTAAAAATGTATCTGGCGTATGGTTACCGGAAGCGGCACGCCTATGATGAAGATACCATGGAAGTGGAAGAGTACAAAATGGGCGAACACATCGGCGTGCTTCTGGTGTATGAGCTTCCGGACAGTGTAAAGGAAAAGGAGACGGAAGCCCAGGCTTATGCGGCTGTGTGGGATATCATGATGGCACTGCAGAAGAAGCTTCCCAGAGCTTTTGTATATTATGGGCAGGATTCTGTGGAGGATGGCGGAAAACGTTATGACGGACTGGGCATTTTCCTGCCGATCCATAAGTTTGCGGACCGCCTTGGTAAAATGATCGGGATCGCTGATGAGATCGTGATGAAATAAGAAAATCATCAGGTGCAGTACCGGAACATTTTGTCTGTGAGGATCCTTGCGAAGATAAGGCCCAGAGGGAGGGCGACAATGATCAGGCTTGCAGAGGCGAACCAGGATGCGGAAACATTCAGGGACATGATGCCTAAGTTGTAGATCGCCCGGTAAAGATAAAGCCCGGGAACCATGATCACAATGGAAGGTACGGTGATGGAGATCCTTGGATAGCCCACCTTTGTTTTGATCAGGGAAGCCAGAAGCCCGGCTGTCAGTGCGCCAAGAAAGGCAGCTGCAGCAGGTGGAAAACCGGCCAGGTCAACAAGCTCCAGCCTGAGTGTATTGGACAGTGCGCCGATGAAGGCGGCAGCTGCGGCCAGCAGAACAGGACTGTTGAACATGATGGAAAAGCCGAACACACCGCAGAAGCTTGCGAGAAGCCGGAACAGGATCTTCTGCGCTGCTGAAAGCTCCAGGGGAAGAAAATCCACCGGCTTCAGATGAAGAAGCAGTGCCATCAGCCAGGCGGAAACGGTGGCTGCCATTACGACGATCATGGCGTAGGCCAGACGCTCCAGTCCGGAACGCATATCCAGCTTTGCAAGGTCGATCCCGCTTGTAATAAACGGAAAACCGGGAATAATAAACAGCATGGCACAGATATAACCGGCCTCATGCTGCCTGGAAATATGAAACAGAAGCCCCGCCAGCCTGAGAAATCCGGCATATACAAGACAGGCGGAAGCAACCGAAACCGCAATGCACATAAAAAGGGTAAAATGATGCCTGCCCAGTTTACAGCGGATGGTATTTCCGATCCCCGCACCTGCAAAGGCCAGGATCATTTCCAGCGGCCCGCCGCCAAGGAGAAAGGTAAATGCACCACAGGCAAGGGCAGAAGCCAGACCGAGGGCGGCCGGGGAATAAAGTCCGTGGATCCGCTCGATCTCATCCAGCTGGCTGTGAAGAGCTTCACCGGTCATAAGTATACCTGCGGAAGAAAAATCGCTGACAAACTGTTCCAGCCGGTTCAGCCTGGAAGTATTGACTCCTGTGGTAGTAAGGCTCAGAGAATGGGAAAAACTGGTTTCTCCGTCAAAACAGGTATAGCTTATGGACATCAGCCCGATATCCGCGGAGCAGGTGATCCCGAGAGCTTCGGATAGAGTGTTCATGGAGCTTCGCACCCGCCACGCACCGGTTCCGCAGGAAAGAAGCATCATGCCGGTACGGCCGATGAGAGATGCTTTTTCAGAAAGAGAAGCCTGGCAGATGGGAAGATCACGGTTTTTGTCCACATAATTATGCCAGGGGATTTCCATATGGTTTCGTTTGATCGTGATGTCTGACACGGAAAATCACTCCCTTGATATTAAAATTGTATAATTGATATAACAAATATATATAATAACTATGGTCAGATATATTGTAGCTGTTGTTCTGGAAAAGTCAAGTGTGCATGTGGAAAAATAGAACATAATGGAATAAAAATGTTAAAGATTTATCAGTTTTTGCGGAAAATAATTTTTTTTGGTTGCTTTTACGTACAATTTATGTATAATTGTGGATAGGGATGTTGGAATGACCAATATTACAGCTCACATAAGTGGACAGTGATCGACCAATTCCTTTGGCAGGATGACGAGAACCTGCAAATAGTAGGTGGCTATCATATTACTATTTATTAAAGAAGAGAGGTAAGTGTTAAGATGGCAAAAATCGATTTAACAAAGTATGGTATTACCGGAACAACTGAGATCGTGTACAATCCTTCTTACGATGTATTATTCGATGAGGAGACCAAGACAGACCTTGAGGGATTTGAGAAGGGTCAGGTCAGCGAGCTTGGTGCTGTCAACGTAATGACAGGTATCTACACAGGACGTTCTCCTAAAGACAAATACATCGTTATGGATGAGAACTCCAAGGACACAGTTTGGTGGACATCCGATGAGTACAAGAACGATAACCATCCGGCAACTCAGGAAGCATGGGCTGCAGTTAAAGATCTTGCTAAGAAGGAGCTTTCCAACAAGAGACTTTTCGTAGTAGATGCATTCTGCGGAGCTAACAAGGACACACGTATGGCTATCCGTTTCATCGTTGAGGTTGCTTGGCAGGCTCACTTTGTAACAAACATGTTCATCCAGCCGACAGCTGAGGAGCTTGAGAACTTTGAGCCGGATTTCGTTGTTTACAACGCTTCCAAAGCAAAAGTTGAGAACTACAAAGAGCTGGGTCTGAACTCTGAGACAGCAGTAGTATTCAACATCACAAGCCGCGAGCAGGTTATCATCAACACATGGTACGGCGGAGAGATGAAGAAAGGTATGTTCTCCATGATGAACTACTATCTGCCGCTTAAGGGCATCGCTTCCATGCACTGCTCTGCAAACACAGACCTTAACGGAGAGAACACAGCAATCTTCTTCGGTCTTTCCGGAACAGGTAAGACAACACTTTCCACAGATCCTAAGCGTCTCCTGATCGGTGATGACGAGCACGGCTGGGATGACAACGGAGTATTCAACTTTGAGGGTGGATGCTACGCTAAGGTTATCAATCTTGATAAAGAGTCTGAGCCGGACATCTACAATGCGATCAAGAAGAACGCTCTTCTTGAGAATGTAACACTTGATGCTGAGGGCAAGATCGACTTCGCTGACAAGAGCGTAACAGAGAACACACGTGTTTCCTACCCGATCAACCACATTGAGAACATTGTCCGCCCGGTATCTTCTGCACCGGCAGCGAAAGAGGTTATCTTCCTGTCCGCAGATGCATTCGGCGTACTTCCTCCAGTATCGATCCTGACACCGGAGCAGACACAGTATTACTTCCTTTCCGGATTCACAGCTAAGCTTGCCGGTACAGAGCGTGGAATCACAGAGCCTACACCTACATTCTCCGCTTGCTTCGGACAGGCATTCCTTGAGCTTCACCCGACAAAATATGCTGAGGAGCTCGTTAAGAAAATGGAGAAGAGCGGTGCGAAAGCATACCTCGTTAATACAGGATGGAACGGAACCGGAAAACGTATCTCCATCAAAGATACCCGTGGTATCATCGATGCTATCCTTGACGGATCTATTCTTAAGGCTCCGACAAAGAAGATTCCATTCTTCAACTTCGAGGTTCCGACAGAGCTTCCAGGCGTAGATCCTGCAATCCTTGACCCACGTGATACCTATGCAGATGCAGCAGAGTGGGAGACAAAGGCTAAAGATCTTGCTGCAAGATTTGTTAAGAACTTTGTTAAATATGAAGGAAATGCTGCTGGTAAAGCACTCGTTGCTGCCGGCCCACAGGCATAATCCGGGTACCAGAAAATATATAAAATCTTTGGCTTGACTAACATGGGATCTATGGTGTATCCTTTCTGGGAAGTCAGGCGGAAGAACCGCATGACTGCAGAATTCTCTTTGCACTGCATTACATTCGAACAGGATGCGAGATCAACAGTACAAACTGAGCAGGCGATGCCTTTGGAGATTTTTTTCCGGGGCGTGGGGCCGGGCTGCATGAAGCGGCAGCGGATATGAAACTGGACAGAAAGAATTTCAGACATATCTGTGGGACAGTGTATGTTTCGCAGGTATGTCTTTTTTACTGCAAATATGGAAGCCCGTGGGTCAGAACCAGGGGCAGCCTGATATAGAAAAAAGGACACCGGCGGGAAATCGCACTGCAGCGAGTAGTGAGAAAACCGCCGGTTTTTTCACGGAAAATGTTGTGCCATAAGAAAGACCAGAAGGATTGTGGAGGCGCGTGCTGCGCAGCGATCCGGTACCGTACGTTAACAAAAAAGGAGGCCTGTTTATGGAACACACAGAAAACAAAAACATTACACATGATACGGAAAAAACAAGCTCGTGGGAGCAGCAGACAGCAATGAAGGTGTCAGGGATCAGTATTCTCATCAATCTCCTGTTGTCAGTATTTAAACTGCTTGCAGGTATTCTGGCACATTCCGGGGCTATGATCTCCGATGCGATCCATTCTGCATCAGACGTTGGAAGCACGCTGATCGTTATTGTAGGCGTTCGCCTTTCTGCCAAGAAATCAGATAAGGAACATCAGTACGGACACGAACGTATGGAATGTGTTTCTTCTATTATTCTTGCGGGAATGCTGCTTGTAACAGGGCTTGGAATTGGCGTGACAGGCGCACGTGATATCGTAAAAAGTACTTCAGGCGGAACGATCGCCATTCCGGGAATGCTGGCTCTTATTGCAGCAGTGGTATCTGTTGTGGTAAAAGAATGGATGTTCTGGTATACGAGAAGCGCAGCGAAAAAAATCAATTCCGGAGCACTGATGGCAGATGCATGGCATCATCGTTCGGATGCACTTTCCTCCATTGGAGCCTTCGTCGGTATTTTCGGTGCAAGACTTGGATATCCGATCCTTGATCCGATCGCCAGTATTGTGATCTGCCTGATGATCGCAAAAGCGTCGATTGAGATTTTCCAGGATGCCATCAACAAAATGGTGGATCATTCCTGCGATGCACAGACAGAAGAATCCATGAGGCATGAGATTAATAAAGTACCAGGGGTCAGAAGAGTGGATCTTCTCCGGACCCGTCTCTTCGGTTCTAAAATGTACGTGGATATCGAGATTGCGGCAGACGGAAGTATTTCCCTTGAAGATGCACATGATATTGCGGAAAATGTGCATGACACGGTAGAAAATAAATTCATTGATGTAAAGCATTGTATGGTACATGTAAATCCGATCAATGGATAAAAAAGACCGGGCCGTCAGGCAACTGTTGTCAGTTGTTCTGGCGGTCCGGTTTTGCGTAGAGAAACACCCGGTAGGGGAGCTACCGGGTGTTTCGAGGGGAGTATAAATAATTAAATAAGGGGTTATGTAAAAAAAATTTTTGAAGGGTAAATTCTTTTTACAAGAATGATTATAATATAAACTGGAAAAAAAAGCAACATGATTTTGGCGAATAATCTTCAAACTTTTTGGGATACTAATTCCTGTAATAAAAAGCGGCAAAAATGTTTTACAAACGTTAAAACAGCCGCAAAATCAACTTCATCAGGAGGTAATTCAAATGGCAAAAAATTATGAAACAGACAGAAACGGATCTAATTATGCGGGCAAAAATCACGGAGAAAGCGATTCCAGGAACTGCGGCAGAAACAGCAGCAAAAACAGCACAAAAAACAGCTATGGAAACCGGACATCCGATGAATACGATTCCGAAAAGGATGCGGAGACGGACAGATATTGATATCTGACCGCGGACGGATCATATAAAACAGGAAACAGGGCGGAAGAAAGCGGAAAAAGGCTTTCTTTCGCCCTTGAACATTTGAAAGCTTTTTTTCATATAATACCAAAAAAAGGAGCTTTTTTTATGTTCCAGATCGAAACGATCTCTGCAAAAATGCTGGATTATTATGTGGAGCGAAATGACGCTGTTATCATAGACCTGCGGGAAGGCGATGCTTACCGGAAAGGACATGTCAAAAATGCGGTAAATATTCCATACGGTGAGCTGGAGGAATATCTTGAGAAAAAACAGGATCAAAAATATAGATTTCCCAGGGATAAGACACTGGTTTTTTACTGCGACCGGGGCGGAGCCAGCATGAAGGCAGCGAGAAGCCTTGCAAGGCAGGGCTTTCGGACCAGATCTGTGATCGGCGGATTTGCAGCTTACAGGGGAAGAAAGCTTGTTTTTTAACAAAAATCATGATAATGTAAAGAACAGAAATAAAAGACACAGAACCAACAAGGAGAAAAAAGCTTATGAAATATATGTTCGCATCAGATGTACATGGTTCGGCATATTACTGCCGGAAAATGCTGAAAGCATATGATGAAGAGAAGGCGGAGAGACTGGTGCTTCTGGGAGATCTGCTTTATCACGGCCCCAGAAATGACCTTCCGAAGGAGTACGCCCCGAAGGAAGTCATCCGCCTCTTAAATGAGAGGAAAAATGAGATCTACGCAGTGCGTGGAAACTGTGAGGCGGAGGTAGACCAGATGGTGCTGGAATTTCCGGTGATGGCAGACTACTGTATCCTTGCCCTCGGGGGAAAAACCTTCTATGCCACACATGGACATATCTACAATAAGGATCACCTTCCGCCAATGATGGACGGTGACATTCTGATCCATGGCCATACACATGTGCTGAAAGCAGAAAATATGGGAAATTACATCCTTCTGAATCCAGGCTCCGTATCCATTCCAAAAGAAGGAAACCCGCCAACCTATGGGATATATGAGAATGGAAGCTTTACGGTAAGGGACTTTGAGGGAAATACAGTACGGGAGATCGATTTATGAATCTTTGGGAATTAACTGCACCCTGCCATTTTGGAACAGAGGCAGTGCTGAAACGGGAAATACTGGATCTTGGCTATGACGTGACCAGGGTAGAAGACGGAAGAGTAACTTTTCAGGCGGATGCCCAGGGCGTGGCAGATGCAAATATGTTCCTTCGCACTACAGAGCGCGTGCTTCTGAAGGTAGGCGAAGTAAAAGCCGAGACCTTTGATGAGCTTTTTGAGAAAACGAAGGCTCTCCCGTGGGAGAATTACATACCGAAGAATGGTAAATTCTGGGTAGCCAAGGCTAACTCCGTCAAGAGCAAGCTTTTCAGTCCGTCCGATATCCAGTCCATCATGAAAAAAGCCATCGTGGAGCGTCTGAAGGGAATCTATGGGATTTCCTGGTTCCCGGAGGACGGCCCGGAATTTCCTATCCGCGTGGCCTTTATGAAGGATGTGGCACTGATCGGAATTGATACCTCAGGTGTTTCCCTCCATAAAAGGGGCTACCGTCAGATGACCGTCAAGGCACCGATCACAGAGACACTTGCCAGTGCTCTTCTTATGCTTACCCCCTGGAAAAAAGACCGCATCTTAATCGATCCTTTCTGCGGAAGCGCTACCTTTCCTGTGGAGGCGGCTATGATGGCAGCGGATATGGCACCGGGAATGAACCGCCATTTCCTGGCTGAGAGCTGGGAACATTTAATTCCAAAGGAATGCTGGGAAGATGCAAGAGAAGAGGCCAGGGACAGGGTAAACCTTGATATCGAGACGGATATCCAGGGCTTTGATATTGATGCAGCCGCCATAAAAGCAGCACGTGCCAATGCAAAAATGGCAGGAGTGGACAGGCTGATCCATTTCCAGCAGCGGCCGGTAAGCGAACTCCGCCACTCAAAGCCTTTTGGATTTATTGTCACAAACCCGCCATACGGGGAACGGCTCGAGGAGAAAGCGAACCTGCCTGCCCTTTACCGTGAGATCGGAGAGAGCTATGCGCATCTGGACCGCTGGTCCATGTATCTGATCACCGCCTATGATAAAGCAGAAAATGATATCGGGCGGAAGGCCGACAAGAACCGTAAGATATACAATGGAATGATGAAAACCTACTATTACCAGTTTCTGGGACCGCGCCCGCCAAAGAAAGGAAGTACGAAATAATGAAAAAGATTATTTTTGCCACTGGAAACGAGGGGAAAATGAAAGAAATCCGCAGGATTCTGGAAGATCCGGAGCTTACGATCCTTTCCCTGAAGGATGCCGGGATCCATGCAGAGATTGACGAGAATGGAAAAAGCTTTGAGGAGAATGCCATGATCAAGGCTGAAGCAATCTGCAAAATGACCGGCGAGATCGTCCTGGCTGATGATTCCGGCCTTGAGATCGACTATCTGAACAAAGAACCGGGCATTTATTCCGCACGTTATATGGGCGAGGATACTTCCTATCATATTAAGAATGCCAATCTGATCGAAAGACTGGAGGGCGTGCCGGATGAGAAACGCACAGCGAGATTCGTCTGTGCCATTGCGGCAGCTTTTCCGGACGGAAGAAGAAAGACAGTCCGTGCAGCCATGGAAGGGCGTATAGGCTATGAGGAAAAGGGCGGGAATGGTTTCGGCTATGATCCGATCTTTTATCTTCCGGAATACGGATGTACCTCCGCAGAGCTTTCCATGGAAGAGAAGAATAGGATCAGCCACCGGGGAAAAGCACTCCGGCTGATAAAGGAAGAGCTGGCATGAAGGTTCTGATCGTAAGCGATACTCACGGCAGGGACGAAAATCTGGAGATGGCTGTAAACCGGGAAGCACCCTTTGACATGCTGGTGCACTGCGGAGATGTGGAGGGCAGGGAATTTTATATCGAGGCTCTTGTGGAATGTTCCTGCAGTATGGTAGCCGGAAATAATGATTTTTTCTCCGATCTTCCAAGGGAAGATGTTATCGATATTGAAGGGAATAAGATATTGGTAACACATGGACACTATTACGGGGTATCCATGGCCTTTGACCAGCTGGCCCTGGCAGCGAAGCAGCGAGGCTGCAGTGCTGCGTTTTTCGGGCATATCCATGTGCCGGTGCTGGAGAAGGAAGACGGAATTCTTCTTGTGAATCCGGGGAGCCTGTCATTCCCGAGACAGAGAGGCCGCAGGCCAAGCTATGCGGTGCTAAAGACAGATGGGAATGGCAGGATGGAGGTTGAGATCCGGTATCTGTGATGTTATTTATCATCACCGGTAAGGCGCAGCACATCCCGGATCTCGTCCACATTCATGTCCAGGATGACAGCAAGCTCATCGATAGTGAACCGGGTGGTGTCGTCATCGTCTGTGAGATCTTTTACTGCGGATTCCAGGTTCTCAACCTTGGATACAAGATAGTCATCGTGGAATTTCTGCTGCGTCTGCTCCTCAATGGCATGAAGGATCCCGCTGCGGATGCGGCCACGCATCCAGGCATCGTTTTTTACCTGGAGTTCTGTCTCCTTAAGGGCTGCCAGAAGGGAGAGATTTGCCTCCTGGATGAGGTCTGCCAGATAAATCTCCTCACAGTTCAGTTCGGCTGCCATCTGAGCGGCCTGCACCATGTAGAACCGGGTAAGCGCACCTCCGGCGTCAGCATCCCCGTTAGCAGATGCCTGGAAGAGAGGCGTGAGATCAGAAAGATCAGGTCCCTCCGGGGAAAAGCTTTCCATATAGTCTTTAAGATAAGCCTGTTCCTCGGCTGTAAGAGGAGTGCGGGTGCCGGGGAGCTCTGCCTGCTCATGTTCCTGGGTGGATACCGCATCCGCTGCACTGGCGGCTTCCTCTGCTCCTTCGATTTTTATGCCTTTCAGACGAAGATACTGCAGGATCTTCACAAGCTGAGAAGTCGTGAGGTCGGATTCATCGAAATGCTCCCGGATCTGCTGCTGGGACAGCTGTTTGCCGTTCTCTTCGGCAATCGCGCAGATTTCACCAAGCTTCTGCTGAAATAATTTTATATCCATAAAAAAACATCTCCTTGTTATTTTCTTTTTGGCTTTCATTATGATAACATAAGCCGGTCACAAATGCCAGAAAACCTTTAAATAGGCGGAAAAAACGTGAAAAAAACTTTTTTTAAAAAAATTCAAAAAAGGTGTTGACATTTGTAGAACGCTATAATATAATATCACTTGTCGTCAGGCAGGAACGCGGAAATAACGGCGCAGGAATGACGGCAACAATTTAATAATGACCATAAGTAAATGGTACATCGGGGTGTGGCTCAGCTTGGCTAGAGCGCCTGGTTTGGGACCAGGAGGCCGCAGGTTCGAATCCTGTCACCCCGACTGCTGTAAACTTATTACCGCAAGCATGCGGGTGTAGTTCAATGGTAGAACACCAGCCTTCCAAGCTGGATACGTGGGTTC
>CAVIGE010000025.1:0-31705 GCA_963642325.1 Prevotella sp. CAG:279 | reverse complement strand
TGCTGTTTTCGTAGAATCAGGAAGCTCCCGCTTCTATAAGTGGGGGTACGTTCACTGTAGGCACAAGAAATCCCGCAGATGAGAATACGTTTTATCCACCACATAATGCACATTTTACAATTGACGAACGTGCGATGGAATATGCCCTGGAAACATTGCTGGTAATATATCAGGAGATGGTTTTATAATAGACGCACCCAAAATGAGACTGTAATTCATGATAAACCGTGGGACGAATGGTAATAAATCTGATATACTACCTGTATAGAGTGATATTTTGCCGGACAGGGAGAAATCAGAGGAGAATTCGTATGACATTACAGCAGTTAAAATATCTTGTAACGGTAGCTGACTGTGGAAACATTACAGGAGCCGCGGAGAAGCTTTTTATTTCCCAGCCGTCTTTGAGCGCGGCAATACACAGCCTTGAGGATGAGATGGGAGTTACCGCTTTTGTGCGTTCAAACAAGGGCGTGACAGTGACGAGAGAAGGTGAGGAATTATTATCCTTTGCCAGGATGCTCCTGGAGCAGGCTGACAACATGAAGGATCATTTTGGGAGCGGCGAAAGACGCGTGCCGAAGTTTTCGGTATCCTGTCAGCATTATTCTTTTGCTGTAAACGCCTTTGTGGATTTAATAAAGAAATATGACGCAGACCAGTACAGCTTTATCATCAGGGAAACACAGACCGGAGAGATCATAGAGGATGTATCGAATGGGAAAAGCGAGATAGGAGTGATCTATCTTTCGGAGCATAACGAAGAGGTGATATCAAAGCTGATCAGGAATAATAACCTGATTTTCGAAGAAATGTATGTTGCCGGACCGCATGTATTTATTAAAAATGATCATCCTCTGGCAGGAAAGAAAGTGATCACTACGGATGATCTTAAGGAATATCCGTACCTGGTCTATGAACAGGGGAATAAAAATTCATTTTATTTTTCGGAAGAGTTTTTAAGTGTACTGGATTTTCCAAAGAATATACAGGTCAGGGACAGGGCTACATTATTTAATCTTGTTATCGGGCTGAATGGTTTTACTGTAAGCAGTGGTGTGATCGATGCGGAACTCAATGGCAGCAGCATTATTGCCAGGCCGCTTGCAGTAGACCGGACTATGCGAATTGGTGTTGTAAGAAAGAAAAATATGGTGTTGAGTAAATATGCATGCTTCTATGTGGAAGCATTAAAAAATCATCTGTTTATAGATGAAACGGCAGTTTTATGAGGCAGACTGCAGCAATCTTCAGCCTGATGACTGTACCTGGGATGCAATTGTCGGTAATGCCGTGAAGAAGAGCAGTGGATGAAAGCTTGGGATTCTCCTGTATTGAAATTTTGTGGTAAAGCCCGTATAATGGTGAGCGATAAATTAATTAGAGATACAGGCAAAGGAGAAAAAATGAGCGAAAAAACAAAGACTCAGGTAGCAGCGGCAGATGACGATTATTCCACGGAAGCTGTGCCGGAGAGCGCCAGAAAGGGATTTCGCAGCATGTTTTTTGTAATGCTGGGATTTACATTCTTTTCGGCAAGCATGAGTGTTGGTGCAAAGCTTGGAAACGGACTGGACCTGAATGGTTTTGCAGCAGCATGTGTTATTGGCGGAGTAATCCTGTCCGCGTATTGTGGAATTCTTGCGTATATTGGATCTGACACGGGAATGAGCATGGATCTTCTGTGCAGAAGAGCTTTTGGGAAAAAAGGCTCTTATCTTTCATCGGTAGTGCTTGGCCTGACCCAGATCGGATGGTTCGGCGTTGGTGTTGCCATGTTTTCCATTCCAACGGCAGAACTGCTCGGTATCAATAAATGGGTACTGACTATTATTGCCGGCCTTCTGATGACGGTTACAGCAGCAACCGGCATGAAGGCACTGGAAATCGTAAGTACGATCTCCGTGCCGCTGATCGTGATCCTGGGAGTGTATTCCATGGTTACAGCGGCAGCAGACGGAGGTGGACTTGCAGCGGTATTCAGTCAGTCAGCAGGATCTGTAACCTTGTTTACAGGGGTTGGCTATGTGATTGGTTCTTTTATATCAGGAGGAACTGCAACACCGAATTTTATCCGTTTTGCGAAGGATAATAAGGTTGCGGTATGGACAACGGTGATTGCATTTTTCCTGGGGAATACCCTGATGTTCTGTTTCGGTGCCATTGGAGGTGCTTTTACAGGAAAGGACGATATCTTTTATGTAATGATCGCACAGGGGCTTGCGATCCCTGCTATTATCGTGCTGGGTGCAAATATCTGGACAACGAATAACAATGCACTGTATACAGGTGGTCTTGCGATTTCCAATATTACGAATGCCAGAATGAAGATCGCGACCTGTATTTCCGGCGTGATCGGTACGGCACTTGCAATCTGGTTATACTATAATTTCACAGGCTGGCTGAACATCCTCAACTGTGCTCTTCCGCCTATCGGAATTACAGTGATCCTGGATTTCTTGCTGAGACGGGACAAATATAAATCCAACAGGAATGAGCCGCTGCAGATGGCCAACTGGTTCAATCTGGCAGGAGTTGTAGTCGGGGCAATAGCAGCCAACCTTATTCCGGCAGGAATTGCTGCGGTAAATGCCATGGGGGTAGCTGCCGTGTTCTACCTTATCGGATTTGCAGTAAACAGACAGAATTAAATATGTTTCACGTGAAACATAAAAAGAAACGGTTCACAGTATGCGGTGATCGCAGGCTGTGGGCCGTTTCTTTTTGCGCACGGGAAAATATAATGCGCTTGAAATTCCTTTGCTGTATAATAGTGAGGTGTTTATAGTTAGGAAAGGAATTAATCTGAGATATGAAGAAAAAAGCATTTAAGGCCGCGTGGCCGTATACCCTGCCGATCTGTGTGGGGTTTTTGTTCCTTGGAATGTCTTATGGATTTATGATGCGAAGCAAAGGCTTTTCTTTTGTATATCCGCTGTGTATGAGCTTTTTTATTTATGCAGGATCGATGGAATTTGTCACAGCGAATCTGCTTTTGTCAGCATTTAATCCGTTATATGCATTCTTTCTGACACTGATGGTAAATGCAAGGCATCTGTTTTATGGTATTTCCATGCTGGAAAAGTACAAAAATACAGGCTGGAAGAAGTTCTATCTGATCTTCGGCATGTGTGACGAGTCATTTACTGTCAACTGTACTGTGGATCCGCCGGAGGATGTGGACAGAGGCTGGTTTATGTTTTTTGTCAATGCACTGAATCAGTTTTACTGGGTGACCGGAGCAACCGCCGGGGCGCTTCTGGGATACGTGATCCATTTTAATACAACCGGTATTGAATTTGTCATGACTGCGCTGTTTGTGGTTATGTTTATCAGTCAGTGGGAAGAGGCAGAGGATCATAAGCCGGCCTTGGTGGGAATCGGCTGCTCTGTAGTATGCCTGCTGATCTTTGGAAGTGATAAATTCATACTTCCTGCTATGGCTTCCATTATTCTGTGCTTTGTGGGAATAAAGAAGCGTGATGAAAATAATAGAAAGGAAAGTATAAAATGACAATAACACAACAGATCATAACCGTTGCTGTGGTCGTCCTGGGGACGATGACTACACGTTTTCTGCCGTTTCTCATTTTTCCGGAGGGAAAAGAACCTCCTGCTGTGGTCACTTATCTTGGGACAGTACTGCCGTATGCCGTGATTGGGCTGCTGGTGGTGTACTGCCTGAAGGATGTGCCGGGCAGTGGACACTATGGTGTGCCGGAGCTGATCGCGATCGTATTTATTGTGATCCTGCATAAGTGGAAGAAGAGTACATTGCTTAGTATTGCTGGCGGGACGGTATTGTATATGCTGCTTGTGCAGATGGTATTTTGAACAGTCCGTCATGTACGTACAAATGTCTTTCTTTCTTACTGTGAAAATGTCAGGATTTCACCGCCAAAGACGGGTTTCTATGGAGCCTGCCCGTAACTGGTATGCTACAGAACCGGGAATGTAACCCTGACTTTGTTACTGTGTCTTATGGAGTGTTATGGAAATAACGAAAATGAGTATATTTTGAGATTATGTTGGACTGAAAAACAACAATATAATATGTGGTTTTACAGATGAAGTGCAGGCAACGTAGAACTTCCTGATATAAAATAAAGAAGAATATAAAATGTGAATAAATTAACACATATTTTTAGAAAATATACTCAAAATATAACCAGACTATATTGACAAATATAAAAAAAGATGATAATATGTGACCATGACAAAGGAACGACAGGACATAAAATATAACAACAGAACAGGAAAAGAAAACGAAAGGGGTATTATTAAAAATGGCAGAGATCAAAAAAATGGGTTACTGTGTAAACGGTGAGTGGAAAGAATCCAAAGCAGAGAAGTACATGGATGTAACAGATTCCAGTACAGGAGAGGTGATCGCACAGGTTCCATGCTGTACACCAGATGAGGTAGAGGAAGCGATCGCATCCGCACAGGCTGCATTCCCGGAATGGTCTTCACTTTCTCTTGCAAAGAGACAGCAGTATATGTTCAGATGGAGAGACGTCCTTTATGCACACAAGGAAGAGCTTTCCGTACTTTGTGCGAAAGAGCTTGGAAAGAATATCAAAGAGGCAAGAGGCGATGTCCAGAAAGCGATCGAGCCTACAGAAGAGGCATGTGCACTCCCGACTATGATCCAGGGCGATGCTGCAATGCAGGTAACAACAGGCTATGATACAGCTACATATCGTAAACCACTTGGAGTAACTGCTGGTATTGTTCCGATGAACTTCCCTGCAATGATCCCATGGGGCTGGATGGTTCCGCTTTCCATCGCATGTGGAAATACAGTAGTGCTGAAGGCAAGCTCCCAGACACCACTGACATCTATGAGAATCATGGAGCTCTTCTATACAGAGGGCGGATTCCCGAAGGGTGTTGTTAACCTTGTAACCTGCAGCCGTGTAGAGGCTGATATCCTTCTTACAGATGAGAGAGTAAAGGCTGTCACATTCGTAGGAACAACAGGCGTAGGTAAACAGGTATATTCCAAAGCAGCAGCTCATGGCAAACGTGTTCAGGCTCAGTGTGAAGCCAAGAACCATGCACTTGTTCTTGAGGACTGCAATCTTGAGGCAACTGTAAATGCGATCATCAACTCCACATATGGATGTGCCGGTATGAGATGTATGGCTCTTCCGGTTGTATGCGTACAGGAGAGCATCGCAGATGAGTTCGTTGCACTTCTCAAGAAGAAAGCAGAAGCTATGAAGCTTGGCTGTGCTTATGATGAAGATACAGATCTTGGCCCGGTTGTAAATGCAGGCCATAAGGAGAAAATCTGCAACTGGATCCAGAAGGGTATTGACGAGGGCGCAGAGCTTGTTCTTGACGGACGTAATGTAGTTGTTCCGGGATTTGAGAACGGATTCTTCGTAGGACCGACAATCCTTGACCATGTAAAACCGGGAATGACGGTTGGAGACCGCGAGATCTTCGGACCTGTTACCTGTATCAAACGTGTGAAGGACTACGAGGAAGGAATCAAAATCATGAACGCCAACCCGTTTGCAAATGGTTCCTGTATCTTTACCCAGAGCGGATACTACAGCCGTAAATTCGCTATGGAGACAGACGGTGGTATGGTAGGAATCAACGTTGGTATTCCGGTTCCGACAGCATACTTCCCATTCTCCGGAAATAAAGACTCCTTCTTTGGTGATCTTCATGTTCTCGGAAGAGATGGATATCGTTTCTTCACAAGAGCAAAAACAGTTACAACACACTGGTTTGATGAGAATGCTGGAAAGAGAAAAGTCGGCACATGGGAAGGAAGTACTGAGGCATAAGAAAGATTTACAGATAAAATCCTCTGATGAAATGAACATATTCAAAAAAAGAGCATCCCCGAAAGTGATCTGCTTCCGGGAGATGCTCTTTTTTTGATTTTTTTCAGGTGAAGATCAGTCGATAGTCATAACGCGGATTCCGTGATCCTGGCAGAAATTGTTGTATTCTTCCGGAAGTTCCTGATCCGTAACGATAGCGTCCAGCTTCTCCATTGGGGAGTAGGTCATAAGGGAGATCCTGCCGAACTTGGAATGGTCAGCCAGAAGAATCATGCTGTTGGCATTCTCGGCGATCGCTTTTTTGGTGATGTATTCCTCGGCACTGGCGTTGGTAAGGCCACTTTTCATGGTGACTCCTGTGCAGGCCATAAATGCCATGGAGATATTGTAGGTTTTCAGGTAATCATTGATATCCGGGCCTGTGAAGGACAGGGTCTTGCGGTTCAGCCGTCCAGGGGCGGAAATGATATCCAGGTTGGGATATGCCGCTGCCTTGTTAAAAATGAGAAGGCTGTTCGTCAGGATGGTGCAGTGTTTATCTGCAATAAAATCAACCAGGTTCAGGCAGGTTGTTCCGGTATCAATGTAGATGGTGTCATCCTCAGTTACAAGCTCTGCGGCACGGCGGCAGATTTCTTTCTTTTCTTCGGGAAAACGTCCGCCCCGTTCTTCATAGGACAGAAGAGGGAGAGTCTGAGGTGTCTCAAGTGCGGCAACACCGCCGTATACCTTCATGATACTGCCTCGTTTCAGAAGGATATCGACATCTCTTCGGATGGTGTTTTTTGATACGTTGAATGTTTCACATAATGTATCGAGAGAAGCGTTCTTGTGCTCCAGTACGTATTCTTCGATCATATCAAGTCGCTGTGATTTCATAGAGTTCCACCTTCTTTCTATTGGTTAAGTCTTGGTTATAGTTTATCATAAAAGAAGGTGGAATTAAAGTGTTTTTATGCGAACATGCCAGATTTTTGAACGTGGAATGGAGGATTATTTGCCGAAAAACAGCTCCATATCCTCGTCTACAGTGCGGATTCCTGCGATTCCAAAATTGTCAACCAGAATTTTGGTTACATTTGGAGAGAGGAAAGCCGGTAAGGTTGGTCCGAGGTGGATATTTTTTACACCAAGGGAAAGGAGAGCCAGGAGAACGATCACGGCTTTCTGCTCGTACCATGAGATATTGTAGATGATCGGAAGATCATTGATATCATCAAGGCCGAATACCTCCTGGAGTTTCATGGCGATCACTGCAAGGGAGTAGGAATCGTTGCACTGACCTGCATCCAGGACACGTGGGATTCCGTTGATGTCTCCAAGGTTAAGCTTGTTGTAGCGGTATTTTGCGCAGCCTGCAGTAAGGATCACGGTATCTTCTGGAAGAGCTTTGGCAAAATCTTCGTAGTAGCTTCTGGATTTTGCACGGCCATCGCAGCCGGCCATTACTACAAATTTGCGGATGGCACCGGATTTCACAGCTTCTACGACCTGGTCAGCAAGGGCGATAACCTGGCTGTGTGCAAAGCCGCCTACGATTTCTCCGTGCTCGATTTCGGTTGGAGCTGCACAGCGTTTTGCGTGTTCAATGATCGGTGTGAAATCTTTTTTGCCGTCAGGCCCCGGTGTAATGTGGGTGCAGCCCGGATATCCGGTAGCACCGGTGGTGTAGAGCCTGTCTTTGTAGCTGTCCTTTGGCGGAACGATGCAGTTGGTAGTCATAAGGATCGGGCCGTTGAAGCTTTCGAATTCCTCCTTCTGTTTCCACCAGGCGTTTCCATAGTTGCCTGCAAAATTCGGATATTTTTTGAATGCAGGATAGTAGTGGGCCGGGAGCATCTCGGAGTGGGTGTAAACGTCAACACCGGTGCCCTGTGTCTGCTCCAGAAGCATTTCAAGGTCGTGAAGGTCGTGGCCGGAAACAAGGATTCCCGGGTTTTTGCCTGTGCCGATGTTTACTTTCGTGATCTCCGGGCTGCCGAAGGTGTCTGTGTTGGCCTGGTCAAGAAATGCCATTGCACGTACACCGAACTTTCCGGTTTCCAGGGTAAGGGCTGTCAGTTCATCTGCGGTGAGACTGTCGTCCAGTGTTTTTGCCAGGGTGCTCTGGAGAAAAGCATCCAGTTCCGGGTCTTCGCGAAGGAGAGCGTTTGCGTGGCTGGTATAGGCGCAAAGTCCCTTGAGGCCGTAGGTGATCAGCTCGCGGAGGCTTCGGATGTCCTCATTTTTTGTGGAGAGGATGCTGGTGACGGCTTCCATTTTTTCATAATCAGCAGTGCTTTGCGGATGCCAGAGGGCTGCCGAAGGAAGACCTTCTTTTGTGGAAAGGCGGGAAAGAAGCTGCTCTTTGGCAGAGAGGGTTTCGCTGATCTTTGCTACGATGGAGTCTTTGTCAAAGTTGGCATTTGTGATGGTGGTAAAAAGATTCTGGATCACCATGTGATTGATGTCGGCCGGGATCTCCTGGCCTTCACCACGAAGTGCTGTGGTTACTGCAGAGAGGCCTTTTGTTACATAAACAAGAAGATCCTGCACCTGGGCTACGTCAGGCTTTTTTCCACAGACACCGGAAATGGTGCAGCCGGAACATCCGGCAGTTTCCTGACACTGATAACAAAACATTTTTGCTTCCATAATATATATACCTCCTGTGATACGTGGGTCTGTGAAATGCAGACCGGCTTTTTTTATTGTGGTTCGTTTTAAAAATTTTATCCATAAGCAGAATAACAGTTTTTTTTCGGAAAATCGGTAACATATGATACGAAAAAATGGCTTGACGAAATTCTTTTTTGAATGTAATATGAAAACGGTTTTCAAATTCAAATCAAAGAAAGCTGTGTGGGGAAATGCAGACGGCAGGGAAATCGGTTATGGAAAGCACAGCGGTTGAAAGAGAGTGGAATATATGGAAGAAAAAATCAAATACAGTACCCGGCAGCAGAAGCTGCTCCTGGAGTGCCTGCAGGAGTATGGAGATACCTTTTATACGATTGACCAGTTTATGGATATCCTCCGTGGAAGGGATATCCGTATAGGAAGGACTACGGTGTACAGGGGGCTTGAGCGGCTTCAGAAGGAGGGAGCAGTGCTGAAGGTTCCGTCTGTGGAGGGGGCACCGGCCCAGTATCGTTTTGTCCGGGATGAGGAGCGGAAGAATTATGGAAAGCTGGTGTGCCTGGAGTGCGGTCATACGATCCCGCTGCAGTGTGGATGTATCGATCATTTTGTGGGGCATGTGCTGGATGAGCACGGGTTTGCCATCGACCAGAGCCGGACGATATTTTATGGATATTGTGATGGATGCCGGAGGAAAAAACATGAATTTTAACAGAGGAAGGACAGCGGCGGCAGCACTTCTGGCGGCAACGCTTCTTGTGGTCGGCGGAGTGGCCGGATATGGTCTGTACAGGGCTGAGTCCGGAGGACAGACTTTTTCTGATGATGGCCGGCTGAAGGTTATGGCAAGCTTTTATCCCATGTATGATTTTGCCCGGAAAGTAGGCGGAGATAAGGTTGAGGTGAAGGATATGGTCCCGGCAGGAACGGAGCCTCATGACTGGGAACCGGCAGCTACGGATATCCGGAATCTTGAGGACGCGGATGTTTTTGTATACAATGGGGCGGATCTGGAGCACTGGGCCGAGGATGTGCTGGCTACGCTGGAAAATAAAGAACTGGTTGTGACAGAGGCGTCGGATGGTGTGGAGCTTCTGGATGGCGAAGGGGATCATGCCCATGGAGATAACGGGAAGGATCCTCATGTATGGCTTGATCCTTTGCGGGCAAAGCAGGAGATGGAGAATATCTGCGATGCTTTTTGCAAGGCGGATCCTGAGAACCGGGGTTATTATGAAGCAAATTATGAGAGGTATGCGGCTGAGTTTAACAAGCTGGATCAGGAATTTCGGGAAGGTCTTGAAGCTACCAAAAGCCGGGATATCATTGTGGCGCATGAGGCTTTTGGATATCTGTGCAACGCTTATGATCTGGAGCAGCTGGCTATCGAGGGGCTGACCCCGGATTCGGAGCCGGATCCTGCGAAAATGCAGGAAGTGATCGAATATGCAAAAAAATATGACATCCATACGATTTTTTTTGAGGAGCTGGCAAGCCCGAAGGTGGCGGAAACAGTGGCGCAGGAGGTGGATGCGGTTACTGCTGTGCTGAACCCGATCGAGGGTTTGAGTGAAGAGGATACAGAGGCCGGGGAGGATTATTTTTCTGTGATGAGAAAGAATCTGGCGGCACTAAAGAAGGCGTTAAATAATTAAGAATGCATTAATTTATGGAAAGGCTGTAAATAAGAAGAAAGCAGGAGAGAGCATGGGAATTAAAATAGAAAAGCTTTCGTTTCATTATACGGGGACACCCGTGCTGGAACAGGTTGATCTGGAGGTGAGAGATGGGGATTATGCCATTCTCACCGGCGAAAACGGAAGTGGAAAAAGTACGTTTCTGAAGCTCCTTCTGGGGGAGCTGAAGGCCCAGGAGGGCAGCATTAAAGTAAATGGAAAGGATATTTCCGCCACATTTGGAAAGGGAGATTTGGGGTATGTTCCGCAGAACAGTATCAGCAGAAACCAGAATTTTCCGGCAACTGTGGAGGAAATCATGATGACGGGTGTTTATTCCGCTTCGTGGCGGGCGCGTTTCCGGGCGAAAAAAGAGATCCCGCGGCTGAAAGCCGCACTTGCGGAAATGGAGATGGAGGAATACTGGAAAAGGCGGATCGGCGAGCTTTCCGGCGGGCAGCAGCAGAGGGTTATGCTGGCACGTGCGCTGGTGGGAAATCCGAAGATCCTGATCCTGGATGAGCCGACAACCGGAATGGATACAGCTTCCGTGAAAACACTTGCCCGGGTCCTGAAAAAACGTAATGAAGAACAGGGACTGACGATTCTTATGGTGACACATGGAAATTCGGATGTGTTTAAAGGGGCAAACCGGTTTTTCAAAGCAGAAGAAGGGAGGATTGATGAGGTATGAGTATTTTACAGTATGGATTTATGCAGAGGGCTTTTCTCGTGGGAATCCTTCTGGCTGTGATCACTCCCTGTATCGGAATTACGATCGTGCTGAAGCGGATGTCCATGATCGGAGATGCGCTTTCCCATTCTTCCCTGGCCGGAGTTGTGCTTGGGCTGATCCTCGGGGTGAACCCGGTAGCCGGTGCTGTGGTAACGTGTATTGTTGCTGCGCTTGGCATTGAAGCCATCCGGAAAAAAATCCCACGGTATTCCGAGGTGGCGATCTCGATCGTTATGTCCGCCGGGATCGGACTGGCGGGGGTTTTGTCCGGATTCGTGGAAAACGGTGCGAGTCTGAACAGCTTTTTATTCGGAAGTATTGTGTCTATAAGTGAAGGTGAGCTTGCGCTGGTAGTTGTGATCAGCGTACTGGTCCTGGCAGCTGTACTGTTTTTTTACAGGGAGCTTTTTTATATCGGGTTTGATGAGAATGCGGCAAGGATTTCCGGTGTTTCCGTGCGGAATATCAATTTTCTGTTTACGATCCTGACTGCGTTGACGGTGTCTGTTGCATCCAGGACGGTGGGAACGCTGATCGTTTCTTCCATGCTGGTGGTGCCGGTGGCCTGCGGTATGCAGATGGCAAAAAGCTATAAGGGTACGCTGGTGTGTGGTATTATCGTAGCGGTGTGTACCACGGTCATCGGTCTGTTTCTTTCTTATTATGCGGGGCTGAAGCCGGGTGGAATGATCGTTCTTCTTGAAGTTGCATGGTTTGTAGTCGTGATGTGTGTGAAGAGTTTTAACAAATAATACACATTTTTCCCACAAAGTAAACACAATTAATCTCTATACTTTGAAGCATCAAAGGGAAACAGAGAAAAGATTTCCAGGGAGGGACTTAATCATGAACGATAACAGAAAATTAAAAATAAAGAAAATGATGAAAAAAGGTGCGACCATCAGCCTGTGTGCAGTACTTGCAGGTGGCATTGGTGTCGGGGCTTATGAGGGCGTTAATTATTTCTCAGGTACAAAGTCTGTGCAGGCTGCAACGGACAGCTCCGAGAAGCTCACACTTCTGAAATCCGACAAAAAATCGGATAAAGATACAGACAGTAAAGATACAGACAGCGAGGATACAGCTTCCTCCAGTGCAAAGGGAAGCCTGGATGTGTCTGATGTCGCTGCGGCTGCGATGCCTTCTGTAGTTGCCATCACGACCAAATCCGTTCAGGAGGTTCAGAATTATTACAGTATGTTTGGTTCTCAGTATGCACCGAGCCAGGAGCAGGAGGTTGAGGGAAGTGGTTCCGGTATCATTATCGGAAAGACGGATTCCGAGCTTCTGATCGCAACGAATTACCATGTTGTAGAGGATGCGGATACTCTGTCGGTTGCTTTTGTGGATGGCAATGCCTATGAGGCAACTGTGAAGGGCTTTGATGAGAATGAGGATCTGGCAGTTGTTTCTGTTGCAGTGGAGAATGTTTCGGATGATACCATGGATGCCATTTCTGTTGCGAAGATCGGCAGCTCCGATGATCTGAAGATCGGTGAGCAGGTTGTTGCCATCGGCAATGCTCTTGGCTATGGACAGTCTGTTACTACAGGTATTGTCAGTGCGAAGAACCGTAAGATCGATTCTTCAGGACAGGTTGAATCAGAGGATTCTTCTGATAACAGCAGCAGTATCAACAGTGGTGTGAACCTGATCCAGACGGATGCGGCGATCAATCCTGGTAACAGTGGCGGTGCGCTTCTGAATATGGATGGTGAGGTTGTTGGCATTAACTCTTCCAAGCTTGCTTCTACAGAGGTTGAGGGTATGGGCTATGCGATTGCAATCTCAGATGTTTCAGATTCGCTTGAGAATATGATGAATGCGAAAGCAAGAGATAAGGTTGATAACCACGGTATCCTTGGAATTACAGGAAGCACAGTAAGCAGCGAGGCTGTTCAGATTTATGGAATTCCGCAGGGCGTATTTGTTTCCCAGGTAACGGATGGTGGTCCTGCTGATGATGCCGGTATTACCAAAAACATGGTTATTACGGAGTTTGACGGCAAGACGATCACCAGTATCAACCAGCTGGTTGAGCTGCTTGAGTATTATGAGCCGGATGAAGAGGTTGATGTTGTTGTTGCAGTTCAGGATGGCAATGAATATAAGGAAAAAACTCTTACTGTAAAGCTTGGAGAGGATGACAGCTCCAGTGATTCGAGTGACAGTACAGATGAGAGCGCGTCTGAGGAAAAGAAAGACAGCAAGGGCGGTCAGGATGACCAGGACAGCCAGGGTAATGGCCAGGCAAGTCTGTTCAGGGATTTTGAGGAGAATGGCCTGAAGGACTGATTCTGAGAGTTACTGCGCACGCAGGCGCAGAAGCTCCCACCGGGAGGTTACATTGGTTTTGCGGAAGATATTCTGAAGATGCTTCTGCAGGGTATTCTCCCGGATGCCGAGGGACTGGGCGATCTCATCATTGTTGCGGTACTGGTAGATCTGCCCGGCGATCTGGAGTTCCCTGGCGGTGAGGTGGAATTCGTTTTTCAGGAGGGGCAGGATGTCCGAGAGGTCAGTACTTTCAGGCCGGGCGTGGGTGATCTGGTACAGGACTGCATTCAGATGCATACCGATGGCCTGGAGGAAAAACTGATCTTCGCTGGTGAAGGATCCGTCCTTTTCGGTGCGGAACAGGGTGAGGATGCCGAGAAGCTCCTGCTGGTAGACGCTGGCGTACTGCATGGAATCGAAGATATGGAATTTTCGGTAGCAGTGGACATAAAGCGGAGAATTCAGACGCTGCTGATCCTCCAAAAGATCGCTTTCCCGGACAAGGCGTGGCTCTCTGGAGTGAAGAAGCCAGAGGAGGTGATCTTCATCTGCTACCTTCATGTATTCGTTTTCTGCTTCGCAGAATGCCTCCGGAATGCAGATGGGGCTTGTAAGCCGGATGGTGTCAGGCTCTGTCGTGGTATCTCGAAGAAGGATGCTGGCGTAGCTGTAGGGGATCACCATTTTCAGGCGCAGGAGGAACTTGGCCTTGATCTCGTTGAGGCTTGTACAGGAATAGAGATCGTAGATCATATCGTTTATCATCAGGAAGCTGTTTTTTTCCATATGGGTTCTCCTTTTCTTGCTGTCGATAGCAGGCTGCTGAACAGTTATGAAATCAGTATACTATCATACATACTTAAAATCAAGTATATATACTTGAAAAGTGTTAATTTAACTCCCGAAATTAAGCATTGTATCAGAACTGGAAAAAGAATAGTATATCAGTATAAAAAAATAATAAGACGAAACGTACAAGGGTGTATTTATTGCAAAAGAGCAGTAAATGCGCCATTTTTTTGTTTCAGGAAAAAGAGCTGTTTTATGCAAGGGGGCATATCCGTTGAGAGGGTATGCCCTTTTTTGTGCAGAAAGAAAGGGGAGAAAAAAATGAACACTGGACTGATTGCAATTCTTATCCTTCTGGTTATCATCGTCGGTGCTATCGCGACCAGAAGATGTGTGGAGTTTCTGATCGGAGGATCACTTCTGGCGGCCATATTTATGTATGGGAAGGATTTCCTGCCGCAGTGGTGTACGCTGATCCAGGAGGTGCTTTCTGAGAACGTCTGGATCGTTCTGGTGTGCGGACTGTTTGGCAGCCTGATCGCACTTCTTCAGGAATCAAAGGGAACCTTTGGTTTCCAGAGACTGGTTTCAAAATTCTGTGATACAGAGAGGAAAACACTTCTCACCACGTTTGTAATGGGTATCCTGATCTTTGTAGATGATTATCTGAACGTGCTTTCTATTGGTGTCTGCATGAAGGGTGTCTGCGATAAGCGCAAGATCCCGAGAGAGGCACTGGCTTACATGCTGGATGCGACAGGGGCTCCGGTGTGCGTGCTGCTTCCCTTTTCCACATGGGCTGTTTTTTATGCGAGTCTTTTTATTGATCAGGCAAGCGTGAAAGCACTGGGATTCAAGACCGGAATGGAGGCTTATATCCATGCGATCCCGTACTGCTTTTATCCGATCATTACCATTGCCATTGTATTTCTCTTCGCGCTGGGTGTGATGCCGAAGCTTGGAGCCATGAAAAAGGCTTATCAGCGTGTGGCGGAGACCGGCAAGGTTTATAGCGATGCCAGCAGAAAATATAACCATGATGACAGAAAAGGTTATGAGGAAGAGGGAAATATCTGGAATTTCGTGATCCCCATGGGCGTTCTGGTAGCGATCGCCATTGCTACCAGCAATCTTCTTATGGCAGTTGTTGTTTCATTGCTTGTGTGCTTTGTACTTTATGTTCCGCAGAAGGTAGTTGCGCTGGATGACTTCTTTAACCTGGTTGTCCGTGGCTTTGCGGATATGCTTCCGATCCTGATCCTTCTTGTTATTGCCTTTGTTCTCCAGAAGGTAACAGAGGGAATGGGAATGACAGATTTCATTATTTCTGTTGCAAAACCGCTTCTCTGGGGTCCGGTTTTCCCGGCGATCGCATTTATCCTGGTTGCGGCACTTACCTTTACTACAGGTTCTCTCTGGGGCATGAGTGCGGTAGTTGCACCGATCGTATTTCCGCTTGGGGCAGCGATCAGTGCGAATCCGATCCTGATCATGGCAGCTATTATTTCCGGTGGAGCATTCGGAAGCCATGCCTGCTTTTACACAGATGCAACGCTTCTTTCCTCACAGAGTGCAGGAATTGACAATATGGAGCACGCATTGACGCAGCTTCCGTACGTTATCATTGCAAGTGTACTCACGGTTGTGGGATTTGTGATCTGCGGATTTGTCATGTAGGAGGACTGGCTTATGGGAAAATTTATTTTAAGAAGCAGAAATGTTTTTACAGGGCTTGAAGATTTCCCAAGACCGGCTGCGATCGCGGTTGAGGATAAAAAGATCCAGGCAGTTCTTCCCTGGAACTATCAGAACGACAGGGACTATGCAGACTGGCCGCTTTATGACCATGGGAAAAAGCTGATCATGTCCTCCTTTCTGGATGCGCATACACATCTTTTTTCCGGGGCGATAAACAGCAGCAGATATGTGTGTTCGGAGCTGGGAAAAGGCCGCTCACAGGCAGAATGTGTAAAGATCATAAAGGAATTTGCAGAGGCGAATCCGGATTACAAAAGGATCCGAGGTTCCGGCTGGTTTATCACAAACTGGGGCGATGAGCCACTTCCGGATAAACGGCTTCTGGATGAAGCAGTTCCTGACCGGCCGGTGTATCTTTTCTGTGCGGACTGCCACAGCATGTGGCTGAATTCCAGGGCACTGGAGGAAGCAGGGATCGATCCGGACCGGAAAATGGATAATGGTGTGAATGTAAAATTCGAAAATGGTGAGCTCAGCGGACTTCTTCTGGAGCCTGCAGCCTGTGAACCGGCGCAGGAGAAATATATGGATTTCACAGAAGAGGAAATGCTGGAGATCCACCGGGATTTCCAGGAGGTGCTGGCGGATTACGGAATTGCAGCTGCAAGTGAGATGTTTGCAGATGATTATACCGAAGATACCATGAAAAAATACGATATCCTGAAAAAGCTGGATGAGGAAGAAGGGCTGAAGGCACAGGTCTTCTCTTATATGAAGCTTTTCGGATATACGGATTTTTCGAAATATTTCAGATTTAAGAGACATTTTGATTCCCCTCATTTTCACATTGCGGGGGTGAAGGGATTTATTGATGGCGTGACGGAGACGTATACGGGGCTTCTTCTGGAGCCTTATACGGATAAGCCGGAAACCTGCGGCGAGGGTCTTCCGCTGTGGCCGGAGAAAAAAATGCAGAAGGAGATCATTGCGGCGAATAAAGCCGGTATCCAGGTAAGGCTCCACTGTATTGCAGACGGGTCTGTGCGGATGGCACTGGATCTTTTTGAGAAGTCGGCAGAAGTAAACGGAAAGCATGGTCTTCGAAATACCATAGAGCATATTGAAAATATCCACCCGGATGATCTGGACCGTTTTGCGAAGCTGGATGTGATTCCTTCGGTCCAGCCTTATCATGTGACTCTTGCAGCTAATGGAAAGGTGAACCAGATCGGGGAAAAAAGGGCAAGGCTTCAGTGGCCGTTCTGCACACTGGCGGAGCATGGAGGAGAGCTTGCTCTTGGAACGGATTATCCGGTTGTTTCGGCAGATCCTTTTACAACGATCTATGCGGCAGTGACGAGAAGAGATGATGACGGAGAACTGACCTCCACCAATCCGTGGGAAAAAATCTCCATGTCAGAGGCACTGAAGGCTTACACGGCTGGTGCAGCCCGTGTTTATCATGTGGAGGATTCCATGGGAACCCTGGAGCCGGGGAAAATGGCAGATATCATTGTTCTCAGCGGAAATCTTTTTGATGTGGATCAGGAAGAGATCCGGGGGATGAAGGTGGAAGTTAATTATTTTGAAGGTGAAAAAATCAGATAGAAAGTTAATGTTTTGAGAAAAAGGAGGATGTTTATGGAACTTCAGAAAATGTTTATTGATGGTGAATGGGTAGAAGGAAGCACAGGAAGATCAGTTCCTACATTAAATCCGGCAAATGGCGAGATTCTTGCCATGGTGACAGAGGGAAATGAGAAGGATGTGGACAAGGCAGTTGCAGCAGCGAAAAAATCCTTCTATGTGACAAGAGAATGGCGCGATATGGATTCCCAGACAAGGGCGGATATCCTTCTTCAGATCGCAGATGCCATTGATGCAGAAAAAGAGGAGCTTGCGAAGCTGGACTGCATGGATCACGGAAAGCCGTTAAGAGAGGCAGAAGCAGATGTGGATGATGCAGTTCACTGCTTCCGTTATTATGCGGGAATCCTGAAAATGCCTCATGGAGGTGCTTATGAAGTAAATGAAGGCTTCGGAAAAATGCACTCCTATACGATCCATGAGCCAGTGGGTGTCTGCGGACTGATCACTCCCTGGAATTATCCGCTGCTGATGGGCGTATGGAAGCTGGCTCCGGCACTGGCAGCAGGAAACAGTGTGGTATTTAAGCCGAGCTCCAACTGCGTGCTTTCCTGCGTAAAGCTGTTTGAAATTTTTGAGAAGATCGGAATGCCGAAGGGCAGTGTGAACCTGATCCTGGGTCCTGGCGGAATCACAGGAAACCGTATTGCAGAGAGCAGGGATGTGGATATGGTCACATTTACAGGAAGTACAGAGGTTGGGCAGAGCATCATGCGTGCGGCAGCAGGCAATGTGAAAAAAATCGGCCTTGAGCTTGGCGGCAAGTCACCGAATGTGATCTTTGCGGATGCGGATCTGGACGGTGCGGTAGAATGGGCTATGATCGGTATTTTCCTGAATCAGGGCGAGATATGCTCGGCGGGTTCCAGGATCATCATTGAGGAAAGTATTAAGGATGAATTTGTGAAACGTCTTGCGAAAAAGGCAAATGCCATCACAATCGGTAATCCGATGGAGAATCCGGATATGGGTCCGCTGGTTTCGGAAAGCCATATGAACAAGGTTCTTGGATATATTAAGAAAGGTGTTGAGGAAGGAGCAACTCTTGTGTGTGGCGGCGAGCGTTATACAGAAGGGGAATGCGCGAAGGGATATTATGTAAGACCGACCGTATTTGATGATTGTACTCCTGATATGACTATCGTCCGTGAGGAGATTTTCGGGCCGGTTGTGACCATCCAGACCTTCAAAACAGAGCAGGAAGCTATTGACATGGCCAATGATACGGAGTATGGTCTTGCTGGGGCAGTGTTTACCGGCGATGGTTCCAGAGCTCTTCGTGTGATCAGGGAGATCCGTGCAGGTATTACCTGGATCAACTGCTATAATCCGACATTTAACGAAGCTCCGTGGGGCGGTTACAAAAAGTCCGGAATCGGCCGTGACCTTGGTGTTCAGGGACTTGAGGAGTACCAGGAGATCAAACAGATCAATATTAACCTGAATCCGGGAATCGTTGGCTGGTATGAACATTAAATATAAGGATAAAGCGGAATGAAAATGTCCGCTTTATCGTTTTTTGTTGGGACATATCAGAAGGATCTGTTCCTTAAGCTGGAGGAAATCATATGGGAAAAAGTAAATATGTAGTTACGATCACCAGGCAGTTCGGCAGCATGGGACGTCCGATCGCGAAAAAAATGGCCGAGAAGCTTGGGATTGAATATTATGACAGGGATATTGTGGATCAGGCTGCAAAGAAGCTGAATCTTCCTGTGTCCGTGGTGGATGAAGAGGAGGAGACGGCGAAGAAGGTCACAGCCAGTCCTTTTGCAAGAATGATGTTTCCGCTTGGAAAGGGAACCAGCAATACGCAGGACAAGATTTTTGAGGCACAGCAGAATATCATTAAATTCCTGGCAGAAAAAGAGACCTGTATTATTGTTGGAAGGTGTGCGGATTTCACGCTTGAAGAGATGGAAAACGCCATGCATATTTATATTTATGCACCTTATGAAGAACGTGTGGAGCATTGCGTAAAGGATCTGAATATCGAAGTTGAGGAAGCCAGAAGGATGATCGTGGCGGTTGATGAGGCCCGTGATTCCTACCATATGCAGTATGCGGGGTATCTGCCGGATGACAAGAACCATAAAAGTATTCTTGTGGACAGCAGCTTCCTTGGAGTGGAAGGTACAGCGGATTTTCTGGTGGATGCAGTTAAGAGAAAATTTCAGTTATAAGAAGGGATTTGACAGATTATGCGGAAAGTAACTGTAGCGGCTACGCAGATGGCGTGTAGCTGGAATCGGGAGGAAACTCTTGCAAAGGCGGAAAAGCTGGTGAGGGAGGCGGCTGCGAAGGGTGCGGATATCATTCTTCTGCAGGAGCTTTTTGAGACACCGTATTTTTGCCAGAGACATGATTTTGAATATATGGAGCTTGCCACAACGTTGGAGGAGAATCCGGCTGTGAAGCGTTTCCGGCAGGTGGCAAAGGAACTGGACGTTGTGATCCCGGTGAGCTTTTTTGAGCGGGCGGGAAATGCGGCGTTTAATTCCATTGCGATCATTGATGCGGATGGTACAGTTCTTGGAAAATACAGAAAAACACATATTCCGGACGGAATGCCTTATGCGGAGAAGTTTTTCTTTACTCCGGGGGATACCGGTTTTAAGGTCTGGAAAACAAAATATGCGTCTATCGGTGTGGGAATCTGCTGGGATCAGTGGTTTCCGGAAGCTGCCAGAAGTATGGCTCTTCTGGGGGCAGAGCTTCTTCTTTATCCTACTGCGATCGGCAGTGAGCCGGTTCTTCAGACGGATTCCAAACCGCACTGGCAGAGATGTATGCAGGGACATGCGGCTGCGAATATCATGCCTGTGATTGCTTCCAACCGGATCGGACATGAGGTGCAGAAGGATTCAGAGATGACTTTTTATGGTTCTTCATTTATTGCAGATGAGACCGGCGGACTGGTGGCCGAGGCTGACAGGGAGACGGAGAGTGTGATCACTGCAGAGTTCGACCTGGATGCGATCGCGCAGAAGAGACGGGAGTGGGGCGTTTTCCGGGATCGAAGACCGGAAATGTATGGTACACTTCTGACACATGGATGTTAAAAATTATAAAGGGCTTTTGTGAAATACGAAGCGAAATGAGGAGGATAAAAATATGCAGGAACTGATGATCAGACCGACGGTTTACAGCTTTGATAACTGCCGGCAGTTTGCAGAGGAATTTAAAATCGGAGAGGGAGATCTTCTGTTTACAAACAGAAGGATCTTTAAGAAGTCTTTTGAGCCGCTGGGCCTGAAGTGTGATGTGATCTTCCGTGAGGATTACGGTAAGGGTGAGCCTACGGATGTGATGGCAGATGCGATCTGGAAGGATGTGCCGAAGGATGCGAAGAGGGTGATCTCTGTCGGAGGCGGAAGTATCCTGGATCTTTCCAAGCTGTTTGCCCTGGAGAATGTTTCTCCTGTTACAGAGCTTTACGATGGAAAGCTTCCTGTTGTGAAAAATAAGGAGCTGGTGCTTGTTCCGACTACCTGTGGTACAGGCTCTGAGGTGACAAATATTTCGATTCTTGCCCTGACGACGAAGGGTACGAAGAAGGGGCTTGCTGTGGATGAGCTTTATGCGGATGCGGCTGTTCTGATCCCGGAGCTTCTGGAGGATCTGCCGTTCCAGTTTTTTGCTACCAGTTCGATCGATGCGCTGGTGCATTCGGTGGAGTCGAGTCTTTCTCCTAAGGGCAATGAGACTACCAGGATGTTTGGATATAAAGCGATCGAGATGATCCTGAAGGGTTATATGGAGATCCGGGATCATGGTCAGGAGGCAAGGATTCCACTGATGAAGGATTTCCTGATGGCTGCCAATTACGCGGGCATTGCGTTTGGTAATGCGGGGTGTGCGGCTGTGCATGCGCTGAGTTATCCGCTGGGAGCCAAGTATCACGTGGCTCACGGAGAGTCGAATTATGCGATGTTTACGGGTGTTCTCAACAATTATATGGAGATTAAAAACGATGGCGAGATCGCGCGTCTGAATAAATTTATGGCAGATATTCTTGGCTGTGACGTGGCGGTTGTCTATGAGGAGCTGGAGAAGCTTCTGAATGTGATGATCCCGAAGAAGGCACTGCATGAGTATGGGGTGTCTGAGGCAGAGCTTGAGGAGTTTACGGATTCTGTGCTGGAGAATCAGGGCAGACTGATGGCAAATAATTTTGTGGAATTGGATCGGGAGAGGGTTTATAAGATTTATAGGGAGTGCTTCTGATTTTTTTGTTTTTGAAATTTGATGTCTGGTTTGCGAACGGGTCGGTGTGGGTGCCGGCCTGTTCTTTTTATACGGAAAAACGTTTGATCAGGGTGGTGGATACCTCGATTTTTACGGAATGAGGTACGGGCATTTTGATCTCGCGGATGAGCTGGGAGGCAGCTGTCTGGCCCATAAATTTCCGGGGGACATCGATGGTAGTGAGGGCGGGGTCGATGACGCGGCCTTCGGAAATGTTGTCGAATCCTGCAATGGCGATGTCCACGGGGATTTTGAAGCCGCGGAGTTTCAGGGCTTTGATGGCTCCGATGGCGATGAGATCATTGTCTGCGAAGTAGGCTCCGGCAAGAGGGGTTCCGCTGTCTATGATCTCCAGCATGTCGGAAAATGCTCCTTCAATAGACGGAGAAAGCTCGTGGACAACAGATTTTGCGGTGGACATTCCGTGTTCACGGACTGCCCGGTGAAAGCCGTGTGTCCGTTCACGGAAGTTGGTGATCTTGTAGGAGGAGCAAAGATGTCCGGGCTGCCGGCCGCAGCGGTCGATAAGATAGCTGGTAGCCAGATAAGCTCCCTGGGCATTGTTGCTGAGCACACAGCTGCAGTCGGCGGAATCGAAATAGGAATCCAGAAGAATGACAGGGACGGACAGCTGAAGAAATTCCCTGCATACAGAGGCAGAAACCTCCGTACCGAGAAGGATAACGCCTGCGCACAGGGAAATACGAAGCTCTTCAATATATTTCTGAAGATCATCTGCTTTTTCGTAAAGCTGAAAGGTTTTCAGGTGGTAGCCATTTTTTCGGCATTCCTGTTCAATACCTTCTGTAAGCTCTGAGAAGATTGGTGTATAATTTAAGATCGCGTTGTGTGCCCGGCAGATGATGCAGTAAATATCTCCGGTCACATTTTTTTTCATGGAAAGCCGGCTGAAATCGTAGCCGGCTTTTTCTGCTTCCCGGATAACGAGAGCTCTGGTCTCTGTGCTGACACCAGGCTTTCCGTTCAGGGCCATGGAGATGGCGGTGGCGGAGAGGTTCAGTCTGGCGGCGAGTTCTTTTGCGGTGATTCCCATAATTAATCCTCCGATTTTCAAATAAAAAAATAATCAAATCAAATGATTCACCTGCCACAGATAATAAAGCAGCTTATGAATATCTGTTTTATTTACTGCGTGGTGTCCTACGAAATTGTTTCCATTATAATCTGTTTTTTCCATACTTACAACAATAAAGCAAAAAATAAAGTAGAAATCACTTTATTTTTTGTAGAAATAAAGTAGTTATCAAGATATTATACAGATAACAAAGAGAAACATAAAAAACGAATCACATATAAACAAGAAAAACCTGAAAACATGGATTTACGAAAGGAGTTCAAAAATGGACAAAATTAAAATTGGTTACGCACCAACCAGAAGAAGTATTTTCAGCGCACCGGACGCAGTAAAATATCGTGGACTTACTGCAAAGAGACTTGAGGAGCTTGGCGTTGATTTTGTAGATATCACAGATATTAATGATGAAGGGCTTCTTTACAACGATGAGGGCCTGGAAAAGATCATCGCAAAATTCAAAAAAGAGAAGGTTGACGGACTTTTCCTCCCGCACTGTAACTTCGGTACTGAGTATGAGTGTGCAAGACTTGCAAAGGCTCTGGATGTTCCGGTTCTTCTCTGGGGACCGCTGGATGAGAGACCTGAGCCGGACGGAACAAGACTTCGTGATACACAGTGCGGACTTTTTGCAACCGGTAAGGTTTTAAGAAGATTCCGTGTTCCGTTTACATACATGACAAACTGCAGACTGAATGATCCGGTATTCGAAAGAGGGATCCGTGATTTCCTTGCAGTCTGTAATGTAGTAAAAACATTCAAAAACATCCGCATCCTTCAGATTTCCACAAGACCGTTCGATTTCTGGACAACCATGTGCAACGAGGGAGAGCTTCTTGAGAAATTCAACATCCAGCTTGCACCGATCCCGATGCCGGAGCTTACCGATGAAGTAAAGAAAGCAAAAGCAGAGCAGACAGAGGTTCAGGAGGTTATGCAGTACTGCCGTGACAACATGGAAATCTGCATCAAAGAGGATGAGCTTGAGAACGTAGCAGCTCTTAAGGTTGCCATGAAACATCTGGCAGAAAAATATGGCTGCAAAGCGATCGCGATCCAGTGCTGGAACCAGCTTCAGAGCGAACTCGGAGTTATGCCATGTGCAGCAAACTCTCTGTTAAATGATGAGGGTATCCCGACTGTATGTGAGACAGATATCCACGGTGCGATCACAGCTCTTATGGTTGAGGCAGCAGGCATGGGTGAGACAAGAAGCTTTTTCGCTGACTGGACGATCCGTCATCCTGACGTAGAAAACGGCGAGCTTCTTCAGCACTGCGGACCATGGCCGATCTCCATCGCAAAGGAGACACCGAAGCTTACCTACCCGCTGGCATTCGAGCATCCGGGAAGCATCACAGCAGAGGCAAAACACGGCGATGTTTCTCTGGTACGTTTTGACGGAGACAATGGAGAATATTCTCTTCTTCTTGGAAGAGCAAAAGGTATCGACGGACCGAAAGGTATGGGAACTTACCTCTGGGTTGAGGTTGAGAACATCAAACGTCTTGAGGCAAAACTGGTTGAGGGACCATACATCCATCACTGCGTTGGTATCCACAAGGACGTTGTTCCGGTACTTTACGAGGCATGCAAATATATCGGCGTAACACCGGATCTGTATGACCCGATCGAGGAAGATGTGAAGGCTTATCTTCGTGGAGAATGATAAAAAGACCTATAAACTGAAATAAAGAAAGGACAGGAATCAGCATGGATTTTAGAGAATTAAGCAAACTTGCGTATGATCTCAGAAAAGATACAGTAGATATGATCGTTGCCGGTAAAGGCGGACATATCGGTGGTGATATGAGTGTTATGGAGACTCTGGTAACACTGTATTTTGACCAGATGAATATTTCTCCGGAGAATGTAAATGATCCGGACAGAGACCTTTTTGTCATGAGTAAAGGACATTCCGTAGAAGCCTACTATGCAGTACTTGCAAAGAAAGGCTTCCTCGATATCAAAGAGGTAAACGAGAAATTCAGCAAATTCGGAACACAGTATATCGGACATCCGAACAACAAACTTCCGGGAATCGAAATGAACTCCGGTTCTCTGGGACATGGCCTTCCGGTCTGCGTAGGTATGGCACTTGCCGGAAAAATGAACAAAAAAGATTATCGTGTATACACAGTTATGGGTGACGGCGAGCTTGCAGAGGGTTCTGTATGGGAAGCTGCGATGGCCGGACATCAGTACAAGCTGGACAACCTCTGTGCAGTTGTTGACCGTAACAGACTTCAGATCTCCGGAAATACAGAGGATGTTATGGGACATGATGACCTTCATGAAAGATTCAAGAGCTTTGGATGGCATGTAATTGATGTTGCGGATGGAAACAGCATCGAGCAGCTTCACGCAGCATTTGAGGAAGCAAAACAGACAAAAGGCCAGCCGACAGTCCTGATCGCAAATACTGTTAAGGGTAAAGGCTCTGCAGTTATGGAGAATAAGGCAGCATGGCATCATCATGTACCGAGCCAGGAAGAGTATGAGCAGATCATGAAGGATTTTGATGAGAGAAAGGAGCAGCTGTAATTATGAATAAGATTCCAAACCGTAAAGCAATTTGTGACGTACTTTTAAAAGAAGCGGAAACCGATAAAGATATTGTAGTTCTCTGCAGTGATTCCAGAGGATCTGCATCCCTGGCACCTTTTGCAGACGCATATCCGGAGCAGTTCGTTGAGATGGGAATCGCTGAGCAGGATCTTGTCAGCGTATCCGCCGGTCTTGCACACTGTGGCAAAAAAGCTTTCGCAGCTTCTCCGGCCTGCTTCCTTTCCACAAGAAGCTACGAGCAGTGCAAGATCGATGTTGCATACTCCAACACAAATGTAAAACTGATCGGAATCAGCGGTGGGATCAGCTACGGTGCCCTTGGAATGAGCCATCATTCCGCACAGGATATCGCTGCGATGTCCGCAATCCCGAACATGAGAGTTTATCTTCCAAGTGACCGTTTCCAGACAGCAAAACTGATCCAGGCACTTCTGAAGGATGAGAAACCGGCATACATCCGTGTGGGAAGAAACCCGGTTGAGGATATTTACACAGAGGATAACTGCCCGTTCGAAATGGACAGGGCAACCGTTCTTACAGAGGGAACGGACGCAGCGATCATCGCATGCGGCGAGATGGTACGCCCGGCACTCGAGGCAGCAAAGCTTCTTGAGAAAGACGGCATTCACGCAACCGTTCTTGATATGTACTGCGTAAAACCTCTTGATAAAGAAGCGATCGTAAAGGCTGCATCCAACGCAAAGGTTGTTGTAACAGCTGAGGAACACGCACCGTTCGGCGGACTTGGTTCCATGGTAAGCCAGGTAGTTGGTGCCGAGTGCCCGCGTAAAGTCAAAAACATCGCACTTCCGGACGCGCCGGTTGTAAGCGGAACCTCCAAAGAAGTATTTGACTACTACGGAATGAACGCAGAAGGAATTGCAAAAACTGTAAAAGACGCACTGAAATAAGGGGAAAACTATGGAAAAGAAATATGTTCTTGCGGTTGATCAGAGTACCCAGGGAACGAAAGCGATCCTGTTCGATGCGAACGGTGACCTGGTCTGCAGAACAGACCTTCCCCACAGACAGCTGATCAACGAAAAAGGCTGGGTTTCCCACGATCTTTCCGAGATTTACACCAATACCATCCAGGTTGTAAAAAACCTTGTGGAAAAAGCCGGGATCCAGAAGGAAGAAATCGCATGTCTTGGAATCAGTAATCAGAGAGAGACATCCGCATCATGGAGCCGCAGCACAGGCGAGCCTCTGGCACCTGCCATTGTATGGCAGTGTTCCAGAGCTTCCGAGATCTGCGAGCGTATCAAAACAAACGTGATGATCGATCCGGACCGTGAGCAGAAGAAAAACGGCGGTGTGGCCGAGATCATCCGCCAGAAAACAGGAATGCATCTTTCCCCGTATTTTCCGGCAGCGAAATTCGCATGGCTCCAGGAAAATGTGGAAGCAGTAAAACAGGCAAAAAGAGACAATGACCTCTGTCTGGGAACCATTGATACCTGGCTTCTGTTCAAACTGACAAAGGGCGAGGTTTATGCGACGGATTACTCCAATGCATCCAGAACCCAGCTTTTCAACATCCATAACCTGAAATGGGACAGGGAGATCTGCACCTGGTTTGGCATTAATGCCGATATGCTTCCGGAAGTATGCGATTCCAGCAGAGAGTACGGATTAACAGATTTTGAGGGATATTTCCAGACTCCGATCCCGATCTGCGGTGTGATCGGAGATTCCCAGGGGGCACTGTTCGGACAGGGTTGTATTGAAAAGGGAATGGTGAAGGCTACATACGGAACCGGTTCTTCTGTTATGATGAATGCGGGAACCGAGCCGATCATGTCAGACCTTGGCCTTGTAACTTCTCTTGCATGGGGGCTTGACGGCAAAGTTACCTATGTTCTGGAAGGAAATATCAACTACACAGGCGCAGTCATTACGTGGCTGAAGGATGACATGGGACTGATCACTTCTCCGGGAGAAACTCAGGAAATGGCAGACCAGGCCAATAAAAATGATACCACATATCTGGTCCCGGCATTTTCGGGCCTCGGAGCACCTTACTGGAAATCCGATGCAAAAGCGGTTATTTATGGCATGAGCCGGACAACCGGAAGGAAAGAGGTTGTAAAAGCAGCTCTGGAGTCTATCGCATATCAGATCACCGATATCGTTGAGATGATGAAGGCAGAGGATGGAATGACTGTAAAAGAGCTCTGCGTAGATGGCGGACCTACAAGGAATCAGTATCTGATGAAGTTCCAGAGCGATATCCTGGGAACAACCGTAAGTCTTCCGAGATGCGAGGAATCCTCTGCATTTGGAGCCGGACTTATGGCAGGGCTGAGCTGTGGCATATATAATATGGAAAGGATTTTTGAGGTGAAGAACCGTAACCAGTTTATCCCGTCCATGAATCCACAGGAAAGAAATCAGAAATACAGCGGATGGAAGAACGCCGTGGAAAAAGTTCTTGTATAAAAAATTCCCGTATAAATGCAGAGACCGGCAAAATTTGTATTCAGAGGTGGATAAGGATGAATATTTGTATCTATGGTGCATCCAGCGCAGAGCTGAAAAAGATCTATTATGAAAAGACAGAGGAACTGGGACGCTTAATGGGAAAGCATGGTCATGGGCTTGTGTTTGGCGGCGGAAAAGAAGGACTGATGGGAGCAGCCGCCCGGGGTGTTGACCGGGAAGGCGGTTATATTCTTGGAATCGCGCCGAAATTTTTTGACCGGCCGGGAGTGTTGTATGAACATTGTACAGAGTTTATTTTTACCGAGAATATGAGAGAACGGAAGCATCTGCTGGAAAGCCGCTCCGATGCTACGATCGTGGTACCTGGGGGAATTGGCACGTATGAGGAGTTTTTTGAGATCCTGACCCTGAAGAGCCTGGGACGGCTTGACAGGCCCATCGTCCTTTATAATATCCAGGGATATTATGACAGTATGCAGGAGCTTCTGGAGTATACAGCAGCAGAAAAATTCATGGCACGGGATGTTGTGGGGCTTTGCCGTTTTATGAAGGATCCAAAGGAGATCCTGGATTATATTGAGAAGTACCAGAATTATGGTGGAAAACTGTAAAAAGTAATAAAAAAGACGCGGCCTTTTATCAGATAGAAGGGTTCGCGTCTTTTTTGGTATGATGTTAGGGGATTATTATGGGTTTGTGCGTGTTTACTATGGATTACGGTGCCGATATCAGAACTCGTAATTTTTATGTCTTTTAAAGAAATCCTTTGTTTCCTTTACAACCACACCGCTCAGGGCAAGAAGAGCGATCAGGTTCGGGAATGCCATCAGGGCATTGAAGATATCTGCGATGTTCCATACAGCTGCTACGGTCATGTATGGTCCGATGAATACGCAGAGGATGTACAGCCAGCGGTAGGTTTTTACTGCGGCTTTGTTTCGGTTGAAGAGGTATTCGAGGCATCTTTCACCGTAGTAATCCCATCCGAGGATTGTGGTGAATGCGAAGAATACCAGGCACAGCATCAGTGAGAAGGAGGCTACAACCGGCGGGAAAGGAAGCCCTTTCTGGAAAGCTGCGGTTGTGATGGCAACACCCTCAAGACCTGTGTTCCATGTCTCTGTGATGACGATGGAAAGACCTGTCATGGTACAAATCACGATCGTATCGATAAAAGTACCTGTCATGGATACAAGACCCTGACGTACCGGTTCCTTTGTCTGGGCAGCAGCTGCTGCGATCGGGGCACTACCAAGACCGGACTCATTGGAGAAGATACCGCGGGCGATACCCTTCTGCATGGCTACGACCATAGTTCCCATGGCTCCGCCGGCAAGTGCGCTTCCGGTGAAAGCGGTTTTTACGATGGTTACGATCGCTGCCGGAACGGCTGTGATGTTTGTGATCACGATGATCAGTGCCAGTGCAACATAAAGAACTGCCATAAATGGTACAACAACCTGGGATACCTTGGAGATTCGCTGGATTCCTCCGAGAACGACAAGTCCTACACAGAGGGTAAGCACCAGGCATGCGATTACGGTTGCCCAGGAATAGGTATTTCCGAAAAGTGCCACGGTGTGTGCGCTGTCCGGGTCAAAGAAGTTGGTGACTGCGGATGCGATACCGTTTACCTGTGTAAAGGTTCCGATACCGAAAAGTCCTACACCGGCTCCGAAAAATGCGAAGATCTTGGCAAGCCATCTCCACTGCTTACCCATACCGTTTTCGATGTAATAGAACGGGCCGCCGAGAACGTGGCCTTCCTCATCAATGGTACGGTATTTGATGGCGAGAAGTCCTTCGGCATATTTGGTTGCCATTCCAAAGAATGCAGCTACGATCATCCAGAAAAGTGCTCCCGGTCCTCCGGCCGCGATCGCGGTTGCAACACCTACGATATTACCGGTTCCGATCGTAGCGGAAAGTGCAGTACACAGAGCTCCGAAGCTTGTGACCTCACCTGTGCCGCCTTCTTCATTTTTTACCATGAATTTCAGTGCCTTTCCCAGATGTCTCACCTGTAAAAGACCTAACCGAGCGGTTAACAGAATTCCTGTGAACAGGATCAGAATGATCAGCGGAAGTCCCCAAACGACTCCGTCAAACCATGTGATAAAGTTGTTGATTTGTTGAAACATTACTCTTTCCTCCATCCTTTTGCCTGAGAGATTCGCAGCATTTGTGAGCTGCTTACACCTTCGGCGTTCTTCCATGCTATTTATTATGGAAGAAACTCTCCTGAGTTTTTTATTTTTGAATGACAGACACAGCTTTCTTGTGTACGGTAGTGGCGGTCATTCGTTCAGTGCAGAAACACACTGTAACAAAGAGTACCATATAAAAATGAATATTTCAACGGATTTTATCAAAAAATCGCGTTTATTAGTAAAATTAATTGATATATAATCGCAGCTGTTCACAGGTGAGCTTCCACGAGGCATTTTTTTGCACAAAATTCACAGCCCTTACTTATCTATAAGAGGATTTTCTTTATAATACATGCGGGCGAAATGCAGGAATGTGAGCATATCGCCGCTGATATACTTGCCTTTTTTCCATACCATACCGATTTTTACATGGATGGGTGGAGTCAGCGGAATTCCGGTGATACCGGGAAATTTGTCGGTCATGCTGGAATAGAGAAAACAGCCATATCTGCCGGTTTTTACAAACTGCAGGGTGGTGTAGATCTGGCTGCTGCGCATGACGACATTCGGTTTGAAGCCATCCATCTCAAAGCGCATTTTCAGAAGCTGGTTCTGGACAGAGTCCGGATTAAAAAAGATCAGCTGCTCCTTTGACATTTCTTTTGTTGTGACAGCTTTCTTAGTGGCCAGCTTATGGTCGTTGCTTACACAGAAAACAACCTGATCGTCAGCCAGGACTGTGTTGTGGAATTTATCAATATTATATTGCTCCATATTAACCAGTGCCACATCCAGGATGTCATCCTGAAGAAGGTGGCAGGCGCGGACAGAAGCATATTCCTCAAGAACCACGGCAATTTCAGGATGCTTTTCATGAAAGGCGGTAAGAAGCTCCGGAAAGAATACGGTACTCAGCATTGGCGGAATGCCGATACGCAACGGCGGTTTTACCCTGGACATGCTGGAGTAGTCGGCCTGGAGTTCATTACAGTATTGGAGAATGTAGGTGGCTTTTTCATAGAAGGCCTCACCCTCCTGTGTCAGGTGAAGCTGATTTCCTTTCCTGGAAAAAAGACTGATCCCGAATTCGATCTCCAGATCACGGATAGCCATGGAAATGGTCGGCTGGGTTACATATAATTCTTCGGCAGCCTTTGTGATGCTGTGACAGCGGCTGGCAGTACAGAAATAGCGTAATTGATTCAGTGTCATGATAAACCTTCTCTCAGTATATTAAAAGATAACGGACAGCAGTTGATTCAGATGTCATCATAAAGATACCATACATAGGTGACAATTTCCACACCTGACGCAGGATTGACGGAGATTTATGTGAATATTGCATAAAAATTATCATTAAAAATTGAGATTATAAATTTATTTTATGTACATATGTGTTTCATTAATTTGTTTTTCTACATGTACATGAAGTATAATAAAGCCATCAAAGGAAATGTGTACGGCCGATACTTTTCAGGAGAAAACAAAAAACCTTAGTGAAAGGAGAGTACAGAAATGTCTCAGACAACTATCACATTGCTGTTTCTTGTGTTCACCATCATAAGCTTCATCCTCGAGAAAATTCCGCTGGGGCTGACAGCTTCGATCTGCGCGATCGGACTGACCCTCACAGGAGTTGTGGATGCGACAACAACGTTCTCACAATATGTAAACAGTAACGTAATTCTTTGCGTTGGCATGTTTGTAGTAGGCCAGGCATTATTTGAAACAGGAATGGCAAACAAGATCGGAGGACTGGTCACTAAATTTGCCAGAACAGAAAAAACACTGATCATCGCGATCATGATGATCGTAGGTGTGATGTCCGGATTCTTATCCAATACCGGTACAGCAGCTGTGCTGATCCCGGTGGTCTGTGGAATCGCTGACGAGTCCGGTTATTCCAGAAGCCGTCTTCTGATGCCGCTGGTATTTGCGGCAGCACTTGGAGGAAA
>CAVIGE010000024.1:0-33078 GCA_963642325.1 Prevotella sp. CAG:279 | reverse complement strand
GGAGGTAACTATGACCGATTCAGATAAAATAAAGACATTACCGCTCCCCTTTCTGGAGCGTATGAAAGAAATGCTCGGAGATGATTACGATGCTTTTCTAGAAAGCTACGAGAATCCACGTACTTACGGTCTCCGTGTAAATACAGCGAAGCTTTCCTGCCAGGATTTCGAAGAGCTTTCCCCCTTTGCAATCCGGCCGGTCCCATGGATTGAAAACGGATATTTCTATGATGAGGAAAGCCGGCCGGCCCGCTGTGCCTACTACCAGGCCGGACTTTATTACCTTCAGGAGCCAAGTGCCATGACACCTGCATCCAGGCTTCCCATTGAACCGGGAGATTTTGTTCTGGATCTCTGCGCCGCTCCCGGTGGAAAAGCAACTGCACTTGGTGTCGCTTTAAACGACACCGGATTTCTTCTTGCCAACGATATCAGCACCTCCAGAGCCAGGGCACTGCTTCGGAATCTGGAGCTTTTCGGCATCAAAAACATGCTTGTCACCGATGAAAAGCCTGCAAAGCTTGCGCAGCGTTTCCCTGCCTTCTTCGACAAGATTCTTCTGGATGCCCCCTGCTCCGGGGAAGGCATGTTCCGGAAAGAAGAGGCTCTTGCCCGTGACTGGACCCCAGAAAAATCGGCTGAACTTTCCGATATCCAGAAGGAGCTGATCCTGCTGGCAGCAGATATGCTCCGTCCGGGTGGAATGCTGCTGTATTCCACCTGTACCTTCTCTCCCTGCGAAGATGAGGAAGTGGCAGCTTATCTTCTGAAAGAACGACCGGATATGGAACTTGTGGATACGCCCGGTTATGAAGGATTCTCCGAGGGAAGGCCTGAATTTGCTTTTTCTTCCGATTCCCTTCGAAAATGCATCCGCATCTTTCCACACAAGATGGACGGCGAAGGCCACTTTCTCGCTTTATTCCGCAAAAAAGGCGACTCCCTTCCACCTGTCTTCCGTCCTGCCGGAAAAGGCCCGGACAAAAACACCCGGAAATGGATGGAAGAATTCTTCTCCGAGATCGGCCTGAAAACCATTGGTGGCCAGAAATTCGACTGGAACCGTGTGGAAGCCCGCAAAGACAAAGTGTACTATCAGCTTCCGTTCCCTCTGGATCTCAGGGGAATCTCTTTTCTCAGAAACGGCCTTTATCTGGGTGATCTGAAAAAGAACCGCTTCGAGCCGTCCCAGCCTCTGGCTCTGGCACTTCATAAAGGAGATATGGAAGCTACAATCTCCCTCCCGGTTTCTGATGAACGCATCACACGTTATCTCAAAGGCGAAACCCTTAACATCGAACCGGAAGAAGCCGTCCACAAAAAAGGCTGGCACCTTCTCTGCGCAGACGGCTATCCCATCGGCTTCGGCAAGCTTGTAAACGGAATCCTGAAAAACAAATATCCTGCCGGCTGGAGAGTATAACACTCTCCTGTGGCAGGATATTTTCTTTTGGCATACTGCTCAACACAAAATTTCCTTTCCCAGAGTAAAAGAATATAGATATCTCTCCTTCACTCTCCGTCCGGTCATCCGCTCCAGTGCCTCTGCATAATCCTCAAGCTGCACGTGATACCGTTCGATCAGCTTCTGTTCTTCCCCCCGGCGCACAAAGTCTGTTTTATAGTCTACCAGGACAATTTCATCATCTTCTATGAAATATCCGTCAATGATTCCCTGAACCAGAACATCTTCCTCACACTGCCACTCCGCTTCCAGCTCCGAAGCCTTTCTCGCGATCACAAAGGGCTGCTCCCGGAAAAGAAGCTGTTTCAGGGCCGCTTCCTTCATCCTCTGTCCCAGGGCTGTCTCCAGGAAATGCCAGATATCCCGGATATGCACAGATTCCGCTTCTTTTTCTCCCATCTTTTTCAGATTGATCCATTCCTCAAGCTGCTCCCGGAGCATGTCCGGACTCTCTGCCTTCTGATAATCCAGGCATTCCATCACACGGTGATAGGCAGTTCCCCGAAGTACACCTGTATAAGCTTCCTCCTTTTTCTCCTCAATAAATCCCGGAACCAGCGGTATAAATTCCTCCTGTTCATAATCCACAGACTCTTCCAGCTCCTGCTCACTGTGATAGCTTCTCTTTTTCAGCTCCGATACACTGATCTTCACAGGCAGGTCTTTCAGATATCCATAGGCATAGCGGAAAGAAAAACGCCGCCCGATTTCCTCCCGTATCTCACTGTCATGTACAATTTCAGGATTCCAGTTTTCGAGAGCAGCTTTTTTCATCTCTCTTTCTGCCTGCTCCACAACCTCGTCCTCTGCAAGATCCGAAGCCGTGATCTTCTCCACAACAAACTCCGACTCATCCCCATAAAGCGGATTCATACGGTTCATAAACAGTCCATACTCCTGAAACAGCCCGGACATACAGCGATGCCTTGCAAGTGCAGGAAGCACATAATCCCAGTAGGTCTTTCCCCGCATACGGATTCCAAGCGAAAGAAGCTCTTCCTTATTGTCTCTCAGAACGGACAGGGCTGTAAGCTTATTCTCCAGATCACTGATTGCCCCGCAGAGGATCAGCTTCTCCTTCGCTCTTGTCAGTGCCACATAAAGCACACGAAGCTCCTCTCCCAGACTTTCCTTCAGAAGCTCCCGGCGGATGATCTGTTTACAAAGTGAGGAGGCGATGATCCTTTTATCCGGCAGGATCGCATCTGCACCGATTCCAAGATCCGGGTGGATCAGGATGCCCGCATTCATATCCCGGAAATTAAACCGCTTGCCCATTCCAGCTGCGAACACCACCGGAAATTCCAGTCCTTTGCTCTTATGGATCGTCATGATCTGCACAGCACTTTCCCCTGCCCCGGAAAGATTCACCTCACCGTAATCCACCTGATACTGCTGCAGCTTCTCAATATATCTGACAAAATTAAAAAGCCCGCGGTAGCTCGTTTTCTCATATTCCATCGCCTTTTCCACAAGCATGTTCAGATTCGCACTTCTCTGTGCACCATCCGGCATGGCTTTTGCATAATTTCCGTATCCGGTACGCTTAAGAACCTCAAGGATCAGCTGATGCACCGGCGTATAGGCAGCCATATCACGAAGTGCATCCACCGTATCCTTAAAACCGGACAGTTTTTTCCCCAGGCTCTTTTTCTCTTCTTCAATGATCTTATGCTCCCGGTAATCCCGGGTAAAAGACCTCACGCATTCATAGATCATTCCCTCCGGATATGCAATCCGAAGCTCTGCCAGCTCCTCGGTAGTACATCCTGCGATCGGTGAACGCAGAACTCCGGTAAGCGGGATATCCTGCAGCGGATTATCAAGCACCCGAAGATAATTCAGAAGCGTTACCACCTCTGTCGTTGAAAAATATCCCGTCCTGGATGCCGTATAAGAAGGAATCCCCCTTGCAGAGAGCACCTCCCCAAATGTCTCCGCCCAGCCTGTGGCCGAGCGAAGCAGGATCACGATATCTCCGTACCGCAAAGGACGGTACTCTCCGGTTTCCTTATCCAGAATCTTCTCAGCCCCTACCATGGAACGGATCTTCCCTGCAATAGCCAGTGCCTCCAGCTCCCGCTCATTTTCCGGTCCTTCCTCCCCATCCTCCAGAAGCGGACTGTCCTTCTCAACAAGAAGCACCTCTGTTTTCACAAAATCAGGATCCTGTCCTTTTGGAAAAGAAGCCCCTGGATAAAGGGCTGCCGCCTCATCATAATCGATCCCTCCCAGATCCGCACCCATGATCTGACGGAAAATAAAGTTCACGCCGGCAAGCACCTCCGGCCTGCTCCGGAAGTTTTTGTGCAGGTCGATCCTCTGCTCCTGACTGTCTGTGAGCGAATACTTCCTGTACTTCTCCATAAAGAGCTCCGGCCGTGCCAGACGGAAGCGGTAAATACTCTGCTTCACATCTCCTACCATAAAGATATTTTTCCTCTCATTGACCCAGCCTGAAACATTCTGCATCAGAATTTCCTGAACAAGGTTGCTGTCCTGGTATTCATCCAGCAGTACCTCATCATATTTCTCTGACAGCTCCCTGGCAGCCTGGCTTGGCATACAGGTATCTCCCTCTTTTTTCAGAAGGATCTCCAGGGCAAAATGCTCCATATCCGAAAAATCCACGATATTTTTTTCACGCTTCTTCTCACTGAACCGTCCGGCAAAATCCTTCGTCAGCTGCACCAGTATCTTAAGAGGCTCTGCCGAAGCAAGAGTCAGCTCTGTAAGCTCCTCCAGTGTGCACTGGAAATACCTGTTTCCCAGCTCTTTCAGGATATCTTTCGCCTTCTCCCGGATATCCTTCACAAGGCCTTTCAGCTGTTCGGAAACGCCTTCCATCTTCTTTGTGGAAAGCCTTGCAAATTTAAGCTGCTGCAGGGTCTGTGCCATTTCATCATAGTCCTGTTTAACGGACAGATCGCGCAGATTCTGAATCAACGTAAGATCGTTTTTCAGAGCGTCCAGATAAAGCTCCGGTCCATCTGTTTCCCCGCAGATCTCCACTGCACTCTCCGTAAGCTCCTCTGCTTCTTTTAATGCACTGTCCACGATCGCCCAGAGATAATGAAACCACGGTGTCTCCGCAATTCCCTTCTCCGCATCCAGGTCATAATTCTCCACACAGCCGTCCAGCCATTCCTGTGGCCACGGATTACTCATGGACGCATTATAAAGCTCCAGCACAAGCTCCTTCAGCCCTTCATCGGATTTTCCCGATGCATAGCATTCCACAAAGGCTGTAAATTTCTCATTCTTCTCTCCATAATAATCTTCAAAAAGCTCCTTCAGAACATCTTCCTTTAAAAGCTTCAGTTCGCCCTCATCCGCTGTCCTGTAACCGGGATCCAGCCCAATGAGATGAAAATAGTTCCGGATCACATAAGAACAGAAGCCGTCAATGGTGGTGATCTGCGCTGTGTGGATCAGCATCATCTGCCTCTGCAGGTGTTCATTATCCGGATCTGCTGTCAGGGCCTGATCCAGTGCCCGTTCAATACGCTCCCTCATCTCTCCTGCAGCCGCCCTTGTAAAGGTCATGATCAAAAGCCTGTCGATATCCACCGGCTTTTGCGGATCCATGATCTTACTTAAGATTCTCTGTACCAGAACCGCCGTCTTACCGGAACCGGCTGCCGCACTGACCAGAATGTTCCTGTCGCGGAGCGTGATGACCTTCTTTTGCTCTTCAGTCCATTTCATTGCCATTATTGCTCCTCCTTCACGATCTTTTTCCACAGCTCGCTCTCGGAAAATGACGGAAGCCTGTGGAATTCATATCCCGGTATCTTCCTGTCAAACCCGCATACTGTGCTATACGGGCAGTAGGTGCAGGCATTCTTTTTTCCAAGCTCGTATGGCTCCACTGCCGCATTTCCATCCAAGATCGACTCCCGGATATCGCAGATCTTCTGACGTACATAGGATCCCAGGGCATCAAACTGTTTCCTTGTGGCCACAGAAGACCTTCTGCTGAAGCTCCCGTCCTTATTGACAGAGACCGGGAGCGATGACAGGGTACTGTCAATATGGAAGCTTACATCATCATCCGCCTGCACCAGGCCGTTCATCTTCAGTTTTTTCAGCATCTGTTCACTGACACTCTCCACATCTGCATGGATCTTTTCCTGGATCATGGGATCTTTCACATTATAATAGAAGATACCTGCCGGAACGATCTCCTTATCCGGATATTTCCGCTGTTCCACCTTGAGAGCCCCGTCCAGATAGATCATAAGCTGAAGCTGAAGGCCATGATACAGGGCCAGAAGATCAAAGGACGTGTTCCCGGTCTTATAATCGATCACCTTCACATATACGCGGTTCGTCTCCGTTTCCTCCATGATATCCACACGGTCGATCCTTCCACCGCCAAAAATCACCTCAAAGCCCTCCGGCCGGAAATCTCCATGCTTCAGCTGCTCCTGCAGGGCCCACACAGTACGCCTTAATATACGTCTTGCGCGCTCGATCATATATTCGTTTCTTGCACTGCTTTTCAAAATGGTGTTCCCGTAATCTGCGGACACCTGCTCCAGGCAGCTGTCGATCAGCCGGTTTCGTTCTTCCTCTGTGAGCTCGGCCCAGAAAAGTCCCTCTTTTCGTACTTCAACTGCAAACCGTTCAAGTGCCATGTGCATCACATTTCCCATATCCATGGCCTTAAATTCATACTCTGCACGCTCTGTCACCTTCAGTCCGTACTGCAGAAAATGTGCGAATGCACAGGCAGCGTACCGCTCCAGCCGCGTGGCACTGTACGGCGAGATCTCTCCGTACAGGATCCCCGCTACCGCCTTCCCGATCTGGTCGGACGGCCTCTGTGTAAATGAAGCCTTTACAAGGTTCTCTGTTACTATCCGATATTTCGGACTTTTCAGATACCAGCTGTAAAGCTCCTGAAATACAGGATTTTCTCTGTAATCCTCACCTGCAAGTCCCTGTAAAAAATAATCCAGACTGATCCCGGGAAGCTCCAGAAGCTCCATAGCCTCCTGTCCTGCACCGCACTGCTCCACTTCCATCTCCGGGAACATATCACGGATATTGCTGACCAGAAAAGCCGGTCCAAGTGCCTTTCCCTGGCTGTCGGACTGGCAGAAGGACAGACAGAGAAGCCCGCTCGGTTTCGTCATATTCAGATACAGATAAAACCTCTGCATGTTCATCAGCTCCTTCGGCCCCGGTGCCAGCTGGATCCCCTGATCCTGAAAGAACTCCCGGTCAAGCTCTGTGAGGATTCCTCCGCCCGCTGTATTCTTCGGGATGTTTCCTTCATTAACCCCGACAAAAAACAATGCCCGGATATCCTTCAGCCGTGTCCTCTCCATATCGCCCACAAGAACCTGGTCCATACTTGGCGGGATCAGTGCAACCTTCGCCTGTGTCAGTCCGGTTTCCAGAAGCTGGCGGAACTCCTGCCTGCTTACAGTCTCCTCCCCGAGGATCTCCACCATACTGTCAAGAAGCTCCATGACAATGCCATAAATCTGGGCATACTCCTTCTCCATGGCTTTATCTCCCAGGTCATGGAATTTCTGCTCCTGGCTCTTCAGCTTCTGCTGCACCTGGCTCTTCACAGCAAATTCATAAAGAATCGTACAGTATTCCCGTACCGTCTTTCTTCCGCCTCTGAAGCTTAAGGCAAGCTCCCTTGTCTCCTTTGCAAAACGCTCCCGGATCTCATTCAGTTCCTGGATGCTCTCTGCCGGCATTCCTCTGTAAATACGCACCCATTTTTCATCCCATCTCTTAAAGCCGCGGATTCCCAGTGCCAGCACATAATTCTCCAGAAGATCAGCCTCATCTCTCGTGACACAGGACAGCCCGCATCTGAGATACCGGAACACACTTTCATAGGTAAAGTCCTGCACAGCCATCTCAAGGGCAGCCCGGAAATACTCCACAAAAGGATTCATCAGTACGGTATGCTTCTCGTCTATGAAATAAGGGATTTCCGCCTCTTTAAACACCTGTCTGGCAAGGCTTCCATATTCTTCCAGATTTCCTGTGATCACTGCGATCTCCCCATAACGCCAGCCCTTTTCCCGGACAAGCCCTGCGATCCGCCTTGCAGTCTCTTCCATCTCAGCAAGCGGACTTACTGCGGAAAACATGCAGATCTCGTCCTGCCTGTTTTTATACACATTCTTCCTGTAGCGGAAAATATTTTTTTCCAGAAAATGAAGAGCCGGGGTCTTTGCAAACCGTGATTTCTTTACATTCTTTAAAAGAACCGGCTCCTCAATATCCCTCGTAAGCCCTGAAAGAGCGTGGATCATCTGATGGCTCATATAAAAAAGCTGATATGGCTTCCCTCTTGTTGTAAGGCTCTCGGTTGCATCCATGGTGACTGTCACCATCACCTTCTCACATACGGCCAGCAGTTCTCCAACCACCCTCATCTGGATCGGCGTAAAGCCGGTATAACCATCCAAAAGCAGGACACTGTTCTTAAGCTTCTTCGAAAAAGGCAGTGCCTTCTCAAGGGCATCCATCACCTCTTCCCCTGTCATATAATGATCCTTCAGATATCCTGTAAAAGCCTGATAAAGAACCGCCACATCCAAAAGCTTCATCTGCAGTAATGTCCGGTCAGCACAATTTCCCAGCATCTCCCGGATATCACTGTCCTTAATATCGTACTGCATAAACTCAGACAAAATGGATTTCACCTCATCCAGGTATCCTGCCTTTTTCATCTGCCCGCCAAGATATGAGAGTTCCTTCTCATGCTGCTGAACCATCTTCTGAAGCACCATGCTCTTGCCAGTCTCTTCCAGCAGCACACGGCTGTCACCGCCGACTTCCTCCAAAACACGGTATGCCAGACGGTCAAAACTTAAAATATCAATATTCAGTATACCCTTCCCCGGACTCATCTCCACCAGGGTCTTCTGTGTCTGCATGGTGAACTGCTCCGGCACGATCACATAATAAAGCCTGTCCGGGTGCAGTCCTGCCTGTTCTATGATCTTCTGATATGCATAGCAGGATTTTCCACTTCCCGAGCTACCTATAATAAACTGTAATGACATCTAACTCCTCCTGTTGAGCAGGCAAAAAAACTATACTGCCGTCCTGCTGCCCTGTCACTTTGTAATAAACACTCTTACTATAACATAAAATCCCTTCCTATAGAATGGTTCTTCTGCACTGGAATAAATCCCTTTCTCTTTTAATAAACTATATAAAAAGCTTCGGGAGGCGTGCGCCATGAGTTCAAAAACCAGGATCATCGTCCTACATATGAAAGAAATCGTTTATACAGCTATTTTTCTGGCACTGGCTGTAATTCTGGCTGTTGTCATCTTTTTTATGTTCGACCCGGGAAAAACAGCCAATGGTACAGCTGCCGAAAAAAGCCGCTATAAGCCAGGTATCTACACTTCTTCCATTTCCTTAAATAATAACACCTTTGATGTAGAAGTCACAGTAAATGCCGACAGGATCAAATCCATCCGGCTGGTAAACTTAAGCGAATCCACAAAAGCCTCCTATCCTCTGATGGAGCCAGTTCTTGATTCCCTTGCCAGCCAGATATATTCCACCCAGTCCCTTTACGATATCCAATATGCAGGAGATCGGAAATACACCTCACAGGTGCTTCTGGCTGCCATCACGGAGGCAGTAAAAAAAGCGGAGAACACTTAAGCTCTCCGCCTTTTCTGCATCCGTTTCCTCACTATTGTCAGATCTTGATCTTCTCCAGCACATCCTGCCAGATCCTTGCACTTGCATCACTTGGCATTCTCAGATCTCCCCTCGGGGAAAGTGCCACGCTTCCCACCTTCGGGCCGTCCGGCAGACAGGAACGCTTGAACTGCTGTGCAAAAAATCTCCGGTAGAAGGTTTTCAGCCATTTCAGGATCGTCTCCTTATCATAGCTTTCCTCAAATGTCAGGCAGGCAAGCCGGTAGATCTTATCCGGTGTAAAGCCTGCACGAAGCATATAATACAGATAAAAATCATGCAGCCCATAAGGTCCTACCAGATCCTCTGTTTTCTGGGCGATCTTTCCGTCCTTTGGCGGCAGAAGCTCCGGACTTACCGGAGTATCCAGAATGTCCAGGAGAACCTCCTTAAGATCCTCATCTCCGCAGGTATCTGCATAATAACGCACCAGATGGCGCACCAGTGTCTTCGGCACAGAAGCATTTACACCATACATGGACATATGGTCTCCATTATAGGTTGCCCATCCGAGAGCCAGCTCGGAAAGATCTCCTGTCCCTACAAGAACGCCGCCTTCCTTGTTCGCAGTATCCATCAAAATCTGGGTACGCTCACGTGCCTGGCTGTTTTCATAAGTAACGTCATGAACCTTGGGATCGTGTCCGATATCACGGAAATGGACATTGACCGCTTCTTTGATATTTACCTCTGTAAGCTTTGCCCCAAGGCAGCGGCTTAGCTTGCAGGCATTCTGATAGGTTCTGTCCGTTGTTCCAAAGCATGGCATGGTAACGCAGTGGATCTGCTCTCTTGGCATTCCCATACGGTCAAAAGCACGCGCCATAACCAGCAGTGCCAGTGTGGAGTCCAAACCGCCGGAAAGCCCGACAACCGCACTCCTGCTGTGGATATGCTCCATACGTTTTTTAAGTCCCATGGCCTGGATGTTCAATATCTCCTCGCAACGCTCATCGCGCTCCTCCTTCACGGATGGAACAAATGGATACTGGGGATATTTTCTGGTAAGAACCGTCTCCTCTTCTTTTACGGAAAAATTAATTCTTGTATGGCTGCATGAGGAAACTGCCGGATAAGTAGACATTCTTCTTCTCTCATCAGCCAGTCTCTGTACATCGATCTCACTGTAAATAATACCATTCTCAAACCGTTTGCTCTCCGCAAGCATGGCTCCGTTTTCCGCGATCATATTCTGGCCGCCGAACACAAGATCCTGTGTGGACTCGCCCTCACCGGCACTTGCATAGATATATCCGCAGATCAGTCTTGCAGACTGTCCGCTTACAAGCGTTCTTCTGTAGGAATCTTTTCCAACCATCTCATCACTTGCAGAAAGATTGACAATGATATGCGCTCCGTTTACTGCATGGCGGATACTGGGCGGTGCCGGAACCCAGAGATCCTCGCAGAGTTCTGCAGCTACTGTAAATTCCGGATTCTCCTCACACTCAAAGATTATGTCTGTTCCAAACGGGATCTCATCCCAGAACTCATCCTCATCGTTCTTCTCATTTTTGAGGAAATCCGCAAACTCCACATCCTCTTCCTCTGCGCCTGCAAACTGTCTCTGCTCATAAAACTCATTATAGTTGGGGATATGTGTTTTCGGAACAAATCCAACGATCCTTCCATGATTTAGGGCTGCTGCCACATTATAGAGCTTTCCCCTGTGACGAAGAGGCATTCCCACAAAGATCAGGGCATCCGTCTCCTTTGTCTCATCTGCGATATGAAGAAGCTCCTCCCACGCACTGTCCAGAAGACATCTCTGGAGAAAAAGATCATGGCAGGTGTATCCCGTAATACTGAACTCCGGAAATACCATCAGCTTTACGTGCTCTTTTTCCATTTCGCGGATGGCCCGCAGGATCTCCTCCCCGTTTGCCTTGCAATCTGCAACTGTGACCCTTGGTGTTGCCGCTGCCACCTTGATAAAACCATGCTTCATTTTTCTTCCTCCTGCTGCTTATCGCTTGCATTCCCTTATGATTCTCTTCAGATCTTCCACTGTAAAATTATAATTCATGTTGCAGAAATGGCAGTTCATCTCGATGTCCTTACCCTCCTGGATCATCTCATTCAGCTCCTTCCTGCCGATGCTGATCAGTGCTTTTTCTACACGCTCCCTGCTGCAGTTACAGTGAAACTGTGTGGGCATGGTATCGTTGATCTCCATGTCAAAGCCCTCAAGAACTTTTTCGAGAAGGCTCTCCGGTGTGTGGCCCTGCTCAAGAAGATTGGTAACCGAATCAATTTTTGATACGTTTTCCTCAAGCTTCGCGATCACTTCTTCCTCCGCAAATGGCATCAGCTGTACGATAAAGCCACCTGCCTGACGGACCGTGTTATCCTTATTCATCAGCACACCAAGTCCTACTGCTGAAGGAACCTGCTCACTGGTTGCAAAATAATAGGTAAGGTCTTCTGCGATCTCACTTGTCTGAAGGGCAACCTGGCCAACATATGGCTCTTTTAAGCCCATATCCTTGATCACATCCATAAAGCCCACACCCACAGCACCTGCAACATCCAGCTTTCCCTTGCTGTTTGCCGGAATACAGACATCCGGATTTCCCACATAACCTTTCACATTTCCGTGGGAGTCTGCTGTAACCGTGATACCCTTAAGCGGACCGCCTGCATGAATCCGGAGTGTCAAAAGATCTTTTTCTCCCTTCATCATAGCTCCCATCATGGCTCCTCCGGTGAGAAGCCGTCCAAGTGCTGCTGTTGCAACAGGGCTTGTATTATGATCCTGTCTTGCAGTCTCTACCATATCGGTTGTCACAGCTGCAAATGCACGGATCTGGCTGCCTGCTGCTGTTGCTCTTACAATATAATCACTCATCAAAAATCCTCCTTTATTTCTTATCCAGGGAACTTCCCTTTCCATGCTCTCTGGCGACAAACGTAAGTCTTCCGCTGTCCGGCTTCGGTGCCGCTTTGGTATAAGCGTCATAAACGGCCAGTGGGATCAGGCCTGCTTTTCTCATAAGCTCCTGGATTTTCTCCGGATCGTATGCTTTCTGGTAATGGACCTCCTCGTCCCGCTCATAAAGCCCGTCCTCTCTTGGCAGGAACAATGTCAGATCATAAACGTTGATCCCTGTCTCCTCATCAAATTCGTTTTCCCAGATAAAGCTTCCTTCTTCCCGGTTCTCTGCTATGGTAGTATTTCCCAGCATCTCCCGGTATTTATATGGCGTGTTCATATCAAAAATAAAGATTCCATCCGGATCAAGATAATTGTTCACAAGCTTAAACACCGTAAGCAGCTCTTCTTCCTCTGTGATATAATTCATACAGTCACAGACGCTGATGACAGCACGTACTGTTCCATAAAGTTCAAATTCCCTCATATCCTGTTCCAGATAAAGAATGTCATAACCGGACTCTGCTCTCTTTTCCATGGCTTCACCCAGCATTTCCTCTGAATTATCCACACCGATCATGTCATAGCCGGATTCTGCCAGAAGCTCCGTCATCACTCCGGTCCCACATCCAAGCTCCAGCACAATCCCATCTTCAATTCCATATTCCCTGAGACTTCCGATGAGATACTCTGCCCATTTTTCATATTCAACATTGTCCATGAATATATCATAAACTCTGGCAAAATCACTGTATGCCTCCATAAAAACCTCCAAACTGTCAGCTGCAAAGCAGCCGTTCTGTAAAATCCTGCAGACCATCCACTGCCGCAGCGTTCACATTATACCATGTCTTTCTTTATAAGTATATGCCCCCAACGCAAAAAATCCGGAACCACCACCGTGATCCCGGATCTTCCAGACTTATCTGTCCATATTTCAGGCTTTACTGTACAGGCATGTAATATACATCTGCGCCTTCACCGTGCCAGTAGAAGCTTGTTCCATCCTCTTCGTATACATCGCAGTCATTCTGAGATGAGAATGTAAATCTGTTGCCCTCATTATCCATCCATTTGCCATTTCCATCCGGAACGATAACACGGGGTTTGCCATCCGAGTTTCTGTAGATGGTTCTTGTCTCATCTGTATTGCTGAGCTGCTCATCTGTAAATCCACCGTTTACAATAGCACCGGAAGAGCTTCCATCTGTGGATGTAGAGCCGTCAGATGTCGTTCCATCGGATTCTGCACTTCCGTCTGTGGATGTCGATCCATCGGATGTATCGGAGCTGCCGGATGCTGTACTTCCGTCTGTGGATGTTCCGGACTGGCTGCTGTCTTTGGAAGCTGTGCTGTCTTTGGATGACGAATCTGATGTACCTGCTGTCTTGGCTGCGGAACCGTTCGCTGCACTCTTCAGTGTGGAATCACCAAGAATTGCAAAGCTGTCAACAGATTCCTGAACCTTCTTCAGTGCATCCTCTGACTTAACAGAAGCTACAATACTGTAATACTCGCTGTCACTTACAAAATATTTGTTGATCGCATATACATAACCATCGCTCTTGGTTGTATCCTTATACTGCACGGTATAGGAATAGACATTAACTCCGTCCTTCTCCTCAGATTTATAATCCTGGATCTCAAAATCTGTTCCGTTTACCATATTCTCAGCCTGTGTCATGGAAACTGCCATATCCTGGGAATTCGGAATTACTGCTGATTCCAGATCTGCCCCTGAGCCATGGAGGATCAAAATCTTGCCCTGATCCGGGGACTCAAAGCTTAACAGATCCGTCTCATCAGATTTATTGGCCCATGTTGCATCCGGAAGCTTGACCGCTACCGATTTATCCTTGGATGTATAAGTTGTATTCTGCGCGTCAGCCGCTACAGTTGGCGTAACCTTCGTTTCCTTCGCCGGTGTAGGAGTAGGAGTAGACTCCACAACCACGCTGTCTTTATCATCTCCGCCAAAACCACATGCAGTCATGACACCAGAGAGAGCAACAGTCATAGCCAAAAGTGCGATAAATTTCTTATTCTTCATAGTATCCTCCTCATAATCATCATCAGTCATAAAATGCATCCGAAGCATTCACTTCCCAACACACTCTCTGGTACATTTTACGATTTTATTACAGCTTTGTCAATCGATTTCTCCCCGTACTTACACATCCTGCCGCCAAAAAAATATCCCAAAAGCCAGTCTGCGTAATATATTCCCATGGTATTCTTTCCCGATTCCTGTTTTGTATTCTCGATTTTACATATACTCCTTTAAACGATGCCACAAAATAGAATATACTGGTACGCTTTTAATCTGTCCCTCTTTTTTTTTATAAAATTGTGTCTTTATCCATATCCACCTTTGTTGTAAAGTATACCCCATCAAAACCATATGAAAAGAGGACAGCCGGTTATAACAGGAGCTGTTTTCAGGAAAGGAAGTATCAGCTATGGAAAAAGTAATCCAGACAGAATCAAAAGAAGCCGGGGATTTTTCATCCGTACAGTTTCTCACCATCACGGCAGTGTTTGTGGCACTGACCTACATCTTTACAGCCTTTATCAATGTCAGACTCCCCATCGCAGCCAACGGCGGACTGATCCATCTCGGGAATGTTCCGTTATTTATCGGGGCTATTTTATTCGGTAAAAAAACAGGTGCTATCAGTGGTGGTATCGGAATGGGGCTCTTTGATCTTCTCTCCGGCTGGACCTTATGGGCTCCATTCACACTTGTTATCGTAGGAATCATGGGCTTCACCGTCGGGAAGCTTACCGAAGACCGCAGGCATCAGAATATGAAATGGTACGTGACCGCCATCGCGGCTGCCTGCGTCATCAAGGTTATCGGCTACTACATCGCAGAGGTTATCATCTACGGAAACCTGGTTTCCCCTGTAGCCTCCATTCCCGGAAACCTGGTTCAGATTGGTGTTGCAGCAGTGATCGTTCTCGTCGTCATCACACCATTAAATCTTGCAGCAAGAAAAACAGGATTAAAAAGATATTAACAAGAGGTAAAGCTTATGTATAAGATCATGACACCAGGGCCTACACAGGTCGCTGAAAATGTCCGTCTGGCGCGGAGCCTTGAATGCACCAACCCGGATCTGGACGAAGAATTCGTCGAGTTTTATAAAGAAACCTGCGAAAAGATCAGTTCCCTTCTCCACACCTCCAATGAAACCCTCATCTTAAGCGGTGAAGGCATTCTTGGCCTGGAAGCAGCCATCGCATCCATGACTGAGCCTGGAGATAAGGTTCTCGTACTCGACAATGGAATTTACGGAAAAGGATTTGCCGACTTCGTTACCATGTATGGCGGCAGGCCACAGCTCTATTCCCGAAGCTATCAGGAAACCTTCGATGCAGCGGAGCTGGAAGAATTTCTCGCCAAACATCACGACTATAAATATGCAACCGTTGTCCACGGCGATACACCAAGCGGCATGCTCAACGATATCTCCACCATCTGTCCACTTCTTAAAAAATATGGGATCCTCACCGTTGTAGACTCCGTTTCGGCTTCCTTCGGTGAACCGGTGAACATCGATGACTGGAAGATCGATATCCTGTGCGGCGGCTCCCAGAAAGTGGTATCCGCGCCTCCCGGGCTGACCTTTGTTGTTCTCAGTGCTGATGCAAAAAAAGCCATGGCAGAACGTAAAATACCAATCGCCGCTTTCTATGCCAACCTGACTGCCTTTGCGCATTATTATGAAGAGAAATGGTTCCCGTATACCATGCCGATCAGTGACATCTACGGTCTTCGTGCTGCTATTGATAACATTGCGGCAGACCCTGACATCCTCTCCCGCCACGAAAGAATTGCAAATGCCTCCAGAAAGGCCATCACAGGCGCAGGTCTTACGCTTTATCTGCACAGCGGATATTCCAGTACCGTTACTGTTTTTGAGGTGCCGGAAGGCACAACAGCCAAAGCGATCCTTGATGGAGTAAAAAAGGATTACAACATTATGCTGGCAGGATCCTTTGATGTCCTCGCAGGCAGGGTGATCCGCATCGGACACATGGGGAACAACGCTACCTTTTACAATGTACGGGAGGTTTTCCACGCACTGGACGGAACCTTAACAGGGCTTGGTATCCCTCTTAAAGCCTCCATGGAAAAGCTTTTCTGCGAAAATATGAAATGATCAAAGGCACTGTGAGAAATTCCGATTTTCTCTCACAGTGCCTTTTTTTCAGCAGCAGCCTTCTGCGCTTATGTTTTTATTCTTTTACCGCACCGGATGTCATACCACCCACGATGTACTTCTGTCCGATCATGTAAACAATGATAACCGGGATACAGGTAAGTACGATATCAGCGAAAATATAGTTCCAGTAACTCTTGTTCTTTCCGAAGAACTGGTATACAGCCATTGTCATCGGGAAAAGCCTGCTCTTGCTTGACAGGTACAGAGGTGTAAGGAAATCACTCCATACAGTCATAAACTGAAGGATAAAGCAGGTTACCATAGTCGGCTTCAGAAGCGGCATGATGATCTTAAAGAACAGGCTCAGCGGACCAGCACCATCAATTACAGCAGCCTCATCCAGCTCAACAGGTACGGAGATCACGAAATTCCGGATGGTAAATACACAGAACGGAATCATCGCACTGGTAAACACCATGATAATACCAACTCTTGTATCATTCAGATGAAGCGTGCTCAGTACACGTACCAGTGTTACATAGTTGACCGGGAAAAACAGTCCACAAAGTACAAAGTAGTACAGGAACACATTTAATTTGGTTCTCTTACGGCACATAACAAATGCTGCCATGGAGCAAAGCACAACGCCAAGTGTTGTAGCGATCAGCGCATATGCAAAGCTGTTCAGGAAGCCCTGGACCAGGCTGCCCTTTTCAATAACCTCAGAGTAATTGGAAAATACCCACTCCGTCGGGAAAGCCAGGCTCATTCTTGCTGCCTCTGCTTTTGTCTTGAAAGAATTGATCACTACCATATAAAATGGAAGTACGACACATAAACAAAGCAGGATACATACAACATGTTTTAAGATATTCTGAATTTTATTTTTTGCCATTACTGCTGTACCTCCTGTTTACTTAATGTCTTAACAATAAATACACCGATAATCGCAGTGATGATAAGAAGAACCGTATTCAGTGCAGAAGACATTCCGTACTGGCCTCTGGAATAAAGCTGGAATGCATAAGTTGTAAGAACCTCTGTTGCATGTCCCGGGCCGCCATTGGTAAGTACATAAACGATATCAAATACCTTCAGGCCATATGTAATACCGAATACAAGGTTGATCATGATCGCACCGCTGAGCATCGGAAGTGTTACATAACGAAGTCTCTGCCAGAAGTTCGCACCATCGATCTGTGCTGCCTCGTAATAGGATTTCGGGATCGTATTCAGTCCTGCAAGGAAGATCGTCATAACATAACCAATACCACGCCATGCATCCACACCGTAAATGGATTTCCATACAACTGCCAGATCAGACAGCCATTTCTGTTTGAAGATCCCAAGGTGGAAGGCATCAAGAAGTGTGTTTAAAAGTCCGTTGTTATAATTCAGGATGGACTTAAATACAAGACCAATGATCACAAAAGGCAGAATAGACGGCAGATACAAAAGTGTTCTGTAAAGCCCTTTGCCTTTAAGTCCCTCCTGAAGCATAATCGCGATCAGAAGAGCCGGAATCAGCTTGACAATGTTTGAAATGATCGTAAATTTTAATGTATTGCCAATACCACTCAGATAATCCTTATCCGATGTGAAAATTTCTGCAAAATTCTCAAGTCCTACAAAATGTGTACCATTAAGGACACTCCTGGAGTTCCAGTCTGTAAAGGAGTAACCAATACCCATTACACTCGGAAGCAGGAAAAAAATGATATATAATGCCAGTGGCAGGATCAAAAACCACTGTGGATAGATTCTCTTCTTATTCACAGAAGGTACCCCCTCTTCTTTTGGTTAAAACAGAGCCGGCAAGTACCGGCTCTGCCTCTGGTCAATACGTTACAGTGTCAATAATTTGTGCTGTTTATTTCCAGTTCTCGTCTCCTACCGTTTTCGCTGCTTCAGCGCGGTTGGTGTCCATATTCTTAAGAACATCGTTTGCTTCCATCTCACCCTGGCAGAACGCAACCATATCCTGACCAAACTGTGTCCAGTAGTCATTTGTATATTTTGTACCTGTCTGAAGTGTTACAACCGTCTTCTTGTCTTCCGGAACTGTCTCAAGGAATTCCTTCTCCTCATCCAGCCAGTGCTGCTCAAGCTTGTCATCGTTCACATCAAGGTTTGTGTATGCCGGAGAGTTATCAAGGATTTCCTGAAGGCTCTCTGTTGTTGTAACGAAATTAAAGAACTCTTTTACAAGATCCTCATGCTCGGTTCCTTTGTAACCAAACATGGTCGGGCCGGAGTTGCTGCTTGGATACCAGGTGTTGTCTCCAAGTGGCTCAAGGAACATTCCGAATTCATCAGATGTGCCTGTATCTTCCTGGATCTGTTTGATAAAGCTGGAGTTTGCAAGTGCCATTGCACAGTTTCTGTCACCAAATTCGTTGGACATGTTTGTGCTGTCTGTTCCGATCCAGTCTTCTCCGAAATATCCTGCATCCGAAAGCTCCTTGAACTGATTCAGAACCTCAAGCATCTTCTCATTATCTGCAAATGTTGCCTTGTTCTCATTTAAGGAGTCATAAAGACCTGGTGTTGCTTCTTCATAAACACCGCCGATCTGGAAGAATGCCAGCTGATGCTGCCAGCCGTCTGCACCAGGCATGAACCAAGGTGTGATTCCTGCTTCCTGTATCTTAGCGCAAAGCTCTTTCAGCTCATCATATGTTGTCGGAACCTCCCAGCCATTCTCCTCAAACAGTGTCTTGTTGTAAACCATTACATATTCCGGAGACGCATTCCAGATCTGAAGTCCGTACAGCTTGTCGTTGTATACGCAGGACTCTTTTCTTGTCTCAGGCATAACATTTTCCCAGGAAGCTCCTGTAAAATCAATACAGTATTTCTCCGGATCTACGATCGTAGACTCAATCGCAAACGGACTGGACTGAATCCAGAAAATATCCGCACAGGAATCCGTTGCCAGCTTGGACTGAAGAAGATCGGAATACTGATCAGCCGGAATTGTCTGAAGGTCTACGGTAACATCGTAGGTGTCCTCAAAACGTTTGATCGTCTCATCGTAACGGTTGTCCATCCATCCTGCTGAAACCAGGATACTCAGTTCTTCACCTGCAAATTCACTCTTCTCGTCTGCTGCCGATACATTTACTGCAAGTCCCGTAGTCATGGATGCGATCATTGCAGCCGCACAGGCTACTGCCACAAAGCTCTTTCTTTTCATTATTTGTTTCCTCCTTTTTTGAACTGTGGTTCGTTCCCTCGTTTGATGATAACAGTTTATCATTTGTCCAATTTAAAAGCCATGGATATTCCTGTCCTGTATTTGTACTTTTTTCACACTTTACTATACTTTTTTCACATTCCCCGTGACTATGCACAATTTTCCATTGTTATTTTTAGCTATTTTCTCCAAATTCTTTTTTGATGGTTTGTACTTTTTTCACAAACGTGTTATACTTTTAACCAGAGTTTTGCACATCCATAATGCATGGTATATTCCCCGTTACAGACGTACCTTCTTTATATTTTGCATTGGATCCAGCTAACACACAGGAGGCCTATTTAATGAAAACACGAAGTCTGCAGTCCAAGCTTTTTATGGCCTATCTGGGTATGGCCTGTCTGATCCTTTTCTCCTTTGCCATATTTTTCTATGTTTTTGCATCCGGGCAGCTGAAGAAAAGTCAGATCAGTGCCATGAACACCCTGAATTCCACCTTTCAGTCCCAGGTAGACTCTGCAATACAGGATCTTGACACCGTATCCGTAAACATCAATTACAGCAATATGTCGAAATCCATTCTTGACCAGACCTTTAATCTTAATATTTCCGATGAAATGCTTTCTGAAATGTCTGACCTCTTCATTTCTTTAAGTGGAACCGAACTGAAGGCTGACCAGGTAAATCTCTACGACTTTTCCGGCTATGTGCTCCAGGCCGGTCTCTCCACTATGGTCAAAAAAAGTGACAAATCCCATAACGAATGGATTGAAAAAGCCAGAAATGCCGAGGGAAAAAAGATACTGACAGAGCCATACAGCACTTATGTCTATTCCAAATCTGCCCGCTATCCCCAGTGGTTTATATCCCTGTACCGTTCTTTCAACAACCAGTACGGCCGCAGTGTAGGCGTGATCGAGACTGCCAAGCAGTGTAAAGCTGTCTTTAAGAGCATTATTTCCTATAAAAAGAAAAATCATGAAAATGCTGCAAATGTATACATTTTCAACGAATCCGGTGATCTGATCTATCCCTATGATATTACAGACAGCCATGCCGACAGTATTTCCAAATACTACAGTATTACAGACTCCGATCAGGATATTCTTACTGTGCAAAGCCCTGTCACTGACAAGAAAGAATACGTTTCCAAGCTGAGTTCCGCATATACAGGCTACACATATCTGACCATCCAGCCGGAATCCGTGATCCTTGCGCCTGTATACAAGATGTTAAAGATCCTTCTGGCCGTTGTGGCCCTCTTCCTTCTTGGGGCCGTGATCGTTTCCTACCGGCTCTCACGCTCCGTTGTAAAGCCTGTGAAGCATCTGAAGCACATCATCCAGCGTATGGAACTCGATACTTTGGGGCAGGAGAAAGTCACCTCCTATCCGGTTTCCGTCAACGAACTGGAAGAGCTGTACCAGGCCTTCCAGTTTATGAGCGATAATCTGAAGTCTTCCATGACACAGCTCAACGAAGCCAAGGAGCAGGAGATCAAGGCCCGGGGCCTGGCTCTTCAGAGTCAGATCAATCCTCATTTTTATTACAATACCCTTTCCAGCATCATGGTTCTTGCCGAAAATGGTGACAACGATACAGTTGTAAAAATGTGCCGCAATCTTTCCAGCATCATGCGCTACATCACCAACACCTCGGAAACCACGGTCACACTTAAGGAAGAGCTTGATTATGTACAGAAATATCTCTATTGCATGAAGGTACGCTACCAGTCCAGCCTGAACTATTCCATTGATGTGGCAGACGCTCTTCTGGATCAGACTGTTCCGAAGCTTATCATCCAGCCGATCGTAGAAAATGCCATTAAATACGGTTCCGACTGTGCGCCTCCCTGGACCATTACCGTGAGCAGCACCATCAGCAAAAACAGCTGGCAGATCAATGTTACCGATACAGGCCCCGGCTTTACCGATGAAGCTAAGAAAAAAATAAATTCAGACATCATGAATGCAATCCGAAATCCAGGAATGCCTTCACTGAAGATCAATGGTCTTGGTACTGTAAATGTATTTCTCCGCTGGAAGCTTTTCTGCAAAGGTGATATAATCTTCAGATACGGAAATACAGCACAGGGCCACGGAATTGTTTCTATTGGACGGTATTTTCAGACAGATACGAAGACAGATATGGAGGTATGACTAATATGAAATATACTGTTGTTGTAGCAGAAGACGAAGAACTTCTTCTGAATAATCTGGTACATAAAATCGAAACGGCAGATCCTGATTTTCAGGTGATCGGCACAGCACAGACAGGCACCAGGGCTCTCTCGCTGGTAGAACAGCTGAGTCCGGATGTCGTATTTACGGATATCAAAATGCCTGTCATGGACGGTATCACCCTTCTTACCAGGATCCGGGATCAGTTTCCTTTTACGAAATTTGTGATCACCAGCGGATTTTCTGATTTTGAATATGCAAAAAAAGCCATCACTCTGAAGGTTTCCGATTATCTTTTAAAGCCTATAGATCCGGACGAGCTGCAAAATGTCCTTCTCAAGATCAAGCAGGAGCTCCAGATCAAACGGGAGGATTATGAGACTGTATTTTCCCCGGGTGCTGCTTCCATGTCGCCGGGACAGATTGCAGAGCTTCTCAAAAATTTCATGATCCAGAATTATGCTGAGGATATCAATCTGAACCTGATCGCCGGGACCATGAACTACAGCCCCAGCTACCTGACCAAGATTTTCTGCCAGGTCTACGGCTGCACCCCCACCAAATATCTCATCAATCTCCGGATGAGCCATGCGCAGAAGCTCCTCATCCACGAACCAGCCCTTTCCGTAAAGCAGATCGGAGAAATGTGCGGCTATCATGACCAGGGATATTTCAGCCGTATCTTTAAGAAGCACACAGGCAAAAGCCCTCTGGAATATAAGGACGAGACAGGTGCAGAAGCTCCTGCCCAGTAGAAAAAAAGGAGCGTGTGAAAAATCGATTTTTTCCACACGCCCTTTTTTTATACCTCATACATATAAAGCTCATGCAATGCTCTTGTAGCGGCAATATATCTGCCTCTCTCTGTAAGCGAGCTTCTGTCTTCCCCTGGAAATACCGAAAATACCTGATCGAATTCCAGTCCCTTTGCCATATAAAATGTGGTTACTGTAAGGCCCTTCCTGAAATTGGTACTGTCCCTGTGAAGCAGTGACAGACGCTCCTGTGCATCAAAGCCTTCCGCTTCCAGCTTCTCCTTCAGAATATAATAAGCCTCCCTGGCTTCCTCTGCCGTTCTTGTGATCACTGCTGCTGTCTCATAGGGAAGAAGCTCCTCATCTGCCTCCCCGGTGAGTCGAAGCTCCCTCACCACACACTCCAGAGCCTCTTCCAGCCCCGGAAATTCTTTTTCCACGACAGGCTTTCCATGGCGTTCAAAAAGCTCCACCTCTGTAATTCCTGCCAGCTTATTGGCATAAGCTGCGATCTCAATGGTATTCCGGTAGCTTTTATTCATCACGATCCTGCGGATATCCTTTCCAAAGATCTTCGGCAGAAAGGTCAGCACATCCTGCTGCTCCCCGTCCATAGTCTGTTCTCTGTCTCCGAGGATTGTCATTTTGCATTTAAAAAGTCTCTGGATGATGAGGTACTGAATCATCGAGTAGTCCTGCATCTCATCCACGATCAGATGACGTACACCACTCTCCTCCTGACAGGTCTCCAGACGATATTTCAGATACAGCACAGGATACACATCCTCATAGCGCAGCTTTCTTTTTTCATACTGCACCTGTGGAAGTGCCGGAAAGCCCTCCTGCTTCAGGAATCGGTTGTACAGCACATAAAGATCTCTCGTCTCGTACATCCGGTAAAAACGGCTCTTTAAAGCATCACGCTCCTCCTCCGGAAGATCAAAGCCTTTCAGGGTTTCCACCTCATCAATAAAATATTCTGCCACTGCATCCATTCTGGAGAGCAGCGGAATATCCATGAATTTAAAATAAAAAAGCTCAATGATCTCCCGCTCTTTTTTTTCCACGCCACGATGCTCTACATCCCGGAAATTCATAAGGCTGTCCTCAAGCTCCACAAGATAGCCTTCCATCCGGTCCAGAAAATCTCCGGAAAGCTTTTCCTTCAAAAGCTTCTCATCGCACAGTCCGGCGATCTGACGTTCGATCAGATCATAGCGGTCCTCACAGTCGGACACTACATTTTTGAGTCTCCTGTATGCAAAAAGATCAAAGCTCATCTCCCGGATATTCTCCTCACCAAGCTCCGGCAGAATATGTGAAATATAATCTGAGAACACACTGTTCGGTGAAAGTACCAGAACAGAAGAAGCCTTCAGGTTCTTTCGGTCGTGATACAGAAGATAGGCGATTCTGTGCAGGGCAATGGAGGTTTTTCCGCTGCCTGCCGCTCCCTGGATCACCATGATCCGGTCCGAAGTATTTCTTATAATGGCATTCTGTTCCTTCTGGATCGTGCGGATAATATTCTTCAGCTGCACATCACCATTACTTCCAAGCTCTGCCTTCAAAATCTCATCATCGATCTTCACATCGCTCTCAAACTCATAGATCATTTTTCCACTGCGGATCTTATACTGCCACTTGGCTGCAATATCCCCGTGGATCTCACCCAGCGGAGCCTGATAAAAAGCCGGCCCCTTATCAAAATCATAGAACAATCCGGATACCGGAGCCCGCCAGTCATAGATCAGAGGGAGTCCTCCATTTTCCTCTGCCAGATTTGCAATTCCAATATAAAAAATCTCCGGTTCGTCCTCCCCCTCATAGCAGAAATCCACCCTTCCGAAAAACGGCGAATCCATCATCTTTTTGAATCTCCGGCGCAGCTCGATCTTTTCATTGCTGGCATTGATCTCATGAAGAAGTGCCTGCTGGTTGTCAAAATTCTCATATCCGTACTGGTCCATCTCCGTGTAGTTTTCCCAGTAATATTCGTGCATGCCTTCGATTTCTTTCTGCCCGGCTTCTATGGAATTATCAAGCTGTTCGATCCTGTGCCTTAATATCTCTGTCACATGGGAAAGATATTCACGTCCGTTTTCTGCTGCCATATTTCTCCCACTACGCCTCCCGTTTCTGTTATTTTTTCGCAGACGCCAAAAACGCCTTATTACGAAATTATACCCGAAAGCCAGGCCGATGTATAGAGTAAAAAAAGACTGTCCAAAAAGATATATGGTACCTTTTCAGACAGTCTTATTTTATTTATTTCACAATTTCTGTCACATAGGAGGCTTCTTCCATTCCCGGATAACTTCCCTTACGCTCACCAATGTTCAGAACTCCTGCCTTATCATCCCAGCTAAGCTCTGTTGTTGCATAAGCTCCATTTTCGAAATTATAATTATTTCCCTCATCCTCATAAATAGTGAACTTGCAGTCTGCGCCTGGATATACCATAAGTTTCACAGGCTCCTCCGGTTTCTGGGAAGCATATACAAGCCCGTCAGCAACAGGCAGGATACTTCCGGCCTTTACAAAGATCGGCATCTGGTCGATCGGCGCATCCACCGTCACGTACTGACCACCCTCGTACTCTTTATTTGTCCAGTAATCATACCATTTCGTTCCTGCGGGGAGATAGCATTTCCATGTTTTTTCTCTTTGGATCTCAGTACTCTCCGTTCTGTAATACATCGGTTCTGTGACGGCACAGATCAGAAGCGATGGGCCAAACATAAATTCATTTTCAATCCTGCGTACCTCTTTATCCTCCGGGAAGTCAAAAAGCAGACTTCTCATGATCGTGTAATCCTGGAAATGAACGGCACCGGCCATGGAATAAATATATGGCATCAGATGATAACGGAGCTTGATAAACTTCTCAATAGCATCATAAAACATGGTTCCTTTTTCCCCGAAGTTCCAGATTTCTCTTGGTGTATCCGTTCCATGGGAACGGAACATCGGAAGGAAGGTTCCCATCTCCAGCCATCTTGTATACAGCTCGCAGTAGCCTTTATCCTTTATTCCTTCATTATATTTCCCCTGCCAGAACCACTTCGGCTCCGGATCGGTATTGCAGCCACAGCCACGGTTCTGCCATCTGTCACCCACGGTAAAGAACGCTCCGATATCCAGTGTCCAGTACGGATATCCGCTAAGTCCCATATTCAGGCCTTCCACGATCTGGATCTTGAAATTATCCCAGGATGCACAGGTATCACCGGACCACAGCATTGCAGAATATTTCTGTCCGGAAGCATAACCGGAACGTGTCAGGTTGAGCACCCTTTTCTCCTCTGTGGTCTTTCTCTGGTTTTCATAGATGCCTTTTGCATGCATCAGCGCAAAAGCATTCGCAACAGCCGGGTCCAGATATTTCTTGTGCTCGCCGCCGACAAGCTCATATCTTTCCCATGGCTCCCTTTTCACTGCACCACCCCAGTCCGGGCCCGAAAATGGTTCTGTGGAATCGCACCACCAGGAGTCAAAGCCCTGGTCAAAAAGTCCCTCCTTCGCCTGTTTCCAGTACATTTCTCTCGCTTTCTCATCGAAAGCATCGTAGGTTGCATAATCATAAAGCAGATGCCCGGACTCAAAAAATTCAGTATGGTTCCTGCCACCGGCATTCATATTCGGCCATACCGAAACCATGGTATGGGCATTCAGTTTATGGATTTCCTCTGCACATTCCTTCATATCACTGTAACGCTCCGGATCCAGGATCTTCTCTCCCCAGTTCCCCGGCTCCCAGGTATTCCAGTCCTGTACCACGCAATCCAGCGGAACTCCGATCTCACGGTAGCGGCGCACAATCTCAAGAAGCTCCTCTGCCGTATAATACTGCTCCTTGGACTGTACATAACCATAAGCCCATTTCGGCAGCATCTGTGCCTTACCTGTAAGATAACGGTAATCATGGATGATTCCGTCCATGCTTCCGCCGCCCATAAAATAATAGTCGATCTGATCCACAGTATCCAGAAACAGATATGATTCCTTCAGGTCATCATTAAATGTCATAAGAGAACAGCAGTCCACCAGGATCCCATAACCCTCTGTAGAAACCAGCACAGGCATGGGAATACGCATATTATGCTGATACAGATACTGGCAGTGGCCCCTGTAATTATAGATACCTTCCTCTGCCTGTCCGAGTCCATGGATCTCCTCGTCCTCTTTCCATGTGAAGAACAGTTTTCCACGATACGCACGCCTTACCTTCTCAGCCTTCAGGTTCTGGATAAAATTTCTCTCACCGTCAACCGTTTTTACACGGTTGATGACCGGCTCCTCATCCCCGGTATTATAATGGATCACATCCGTCTCAAGAAGCTCTGGCTTCTTCTGAAAAAGCCATTCACTTCCGTCTGTATGCTTCCAGATAATATCACCGGATGCGGTGCTCAGCTCCACACAGACCTTCGCCGTTTTCACAACGATATTTCCATCCTTCTCTTCTGCCGAAAAAGCAATCTCCGGATATTCTTTTTTTTCAATGATCAGGGAATCCTGTGTCTCCCTGATCTCTTTTCCGGAAACGATCACACGGATGATCTCCTCTGTTACCGGAATCACCCGGTATGTCAGTTTTTCTGCCTCAAACTGTACGTATTTATCTGTTTTAACCATAATCCCCTTCTCCTTATCTGTCCTGTAAAACGGACATCAGCAGTCCGTCCCGTACATACTCTTACGTCTAAAAAAGGCCCCTGTATCAGGACAAAATTCTTTTCTTTTATCCTAACATCGGAGCCTTCTTTTCGTCTATGGCTTATCTGCTCATAAATTTTAACTATTTTTACTGCTTCTTCTGCTTCTCATCCTTCGGTGGTTTTCCTACGTGCTTTTTATAGAGCCTGTAGAAATTGGAAATGTTATTAAACCCACATTCCATGGCGATCTCTGTCACATTCCTATCCGTTTCACGCAAAAGCTCTCTTGCATGATTGATCCTCATCCTTGTAACATAATCACTGAAGCTTATGCTCGTCACCTTCCTGAAATATGAAGAAAAATAATTGGAGCTCATATATACCGAAGAAGCCACCTCCTCAAGGGTGATCTTCGCACAGTAATGCGCATCTATGTACTCAAAAGCCTGCTCCAGCCGCTTCATGGCATTTTTCTTCTCCCGCAGCATTTCACCGGATTTGCTCTCATCCTGGTAAGTCCGGATCAGCATGGTGAGGATACGCAGTACATTGGCCTTGATCATCAGCGGATACCCCTCTTTTTTCTGCTGCCATTCATGATAAATTTCCCAGATACTGGAACGTATCTCCCCGCTGACCTCCTCTTCCCTTCCGATGCGGTTCTTAAAATTACTTCCCCGCTCCACAAAGGGCTTCAGATATTCCGTGTCAAAAATACTCAGCTTCTCAGCCACAAATTCCGGTGAAAAGATCATGACCAGAAGCTTCATATCTCCACCGATCAGCTTCCAGCCATGAGGCTCCACATTATTGAAAATGATGATATCATTCTCTTCCATTGTATATTCCTGCCCGTTTACAAAGTAATTTCCCTTGCCCTCCAGTACACAGGTGATCTCAAAATAGCTGTGCCAGTGATAGCTTCCCGGCCGGCTGTTTAAAGGTGTCAGCTCTACCTCCGAGATCTGAAAAGGAAATTCCTTATCTAAGGGTATGTTGTCTCTCTCTAATCGCAAATTCCGCCTCCTGTAAACGCAGATGCCGCCACCGCATCGACTGCTTCTGGCAAAACCGGCAGCCTTTCCGGCATCTTTTTACGCTTACAGTATTATAGCAGATATTATTTTTCCATGCAATCTGTGATAGAGCGTTCTAACTTTTCCAGCTCACCTTCGTGCTTTCCGTGAACAGCAATGCGGAAATAATCGTTGCCCTGGATTCCTTTTATCATATAATAATCACTGTCAATCTTAAAAAACGGCTGTTTCAGCATGTCAAGATACGTAAATCCCCCCAATGCTCTCAGCTTCAGGATGAATTCCCGCTCTACCGGCTCATCCAGAAGATAATCCCAGGCGAACCAGCCGGATTCTGCACATTTTTCCCTGGAAGGCTGTTTTCCTATGATCTTCATAATCGTATATTCCCCTTTCCTTTACAGACAGATTCATCTGGTTTGCCACGTGATTTTTTTCTGCCGCTTATAGGCTCACCTGTTTTTCGCCACAGATGCCGAAATTTCCTTTGCAGCTCTTAAGAATTCATTTACATCCTTTTCCTCTGTAAACCACGAAACGCTCACTCTTACCGTTCCACCCTCTTCCGTTCCCATTGCCTTATGGATCAGCGGTGAACAGTGGAATCCTGCCCTGACGATGATCCCGTATCCACTTTCCAGGATATAAGCCGCATCCGAAGCCTTCAATCCCCGGAAATTCAGGCTCATCACAGGTCCCCTGCATGCTTCACGGTTTCCATAGACCTTCACACCCTCGATTTCTTCCAGTCCATGATAAAGCATTTCCATCAGATGCGCTTCTTTTTCCATAATTGCGGAAAGTCCCGTCTGTTCAATAAATTCCACTCCTGCCAGAAGTCCTGTGATCCCTGGCATATTCTGGGTTCCCACCTCATACTCATAGTCCTTCTTCTCGTAGGTAAGCTGTGCACTGTTTCTTCCGGTTCCCCCGTATTTCAGCGGCTTCAGATCAACTCCGCCCCTGATATAAAATCCGCCGGTTCCCTGGATTCCCATGAGACTTTTATGTCCTGTAAAAATAAGCGCGTCCGCTTCCCATTTATCTGCATCAACAGGGATACATCCTGCACTCTGGGATACGTCCACGATCAGGATCAGGCCATGGCTTTTTGCAAAATCCCGGATCATCTCCATATCCTGCACGCAGCCGGTAACATTGGAACAGTGGTTTACCACCAGCGCACGGCTGTCCGGGCGTACTGTTTTTTCCAAAGTCTTCCTTCTCACTGTCCCGTTTATCGTACACTCTACAATCTGCACCGGATGCTTCTTCAGCTGCTCCAGATTATATACAGGACGGAGAACGCTGTTATGCTCCGTCTGCGTTACCAGGATGCTGCCTTTTTCTCCATAGTCCAGCCCACCCAGGACTGTATTCATGCTTTCTGTTGCCCCTGATGTAAAAAAAATCCTCTCCGTTTCCCGGATTCCAAGAAGCTGCCCCAGCTTTTCCCTGCAAAGTACTTCCACATCTTTTTTCATGATCGAGCTGCCACCCCGGAACTGAGAAGCAGGCGTGCCGCTAAGACACGCCTGCACAGCCTCCGGAACAGCAGGGGGCTTCGGCCAGGAAGTCGCCCCGTTGTTCAGATATATCATCCAATCATCCTTCCAGAATATTGAAATTCATAACCTTTGCGATTTTCTTGATCATCTTTGTGTAATCACCGAAGATCAGTACCTGATGATGTCCAAAGCCAGCCAGGTTATGCATGAATTCTCTTGCATCATCCATCTGGATATAATAGAACGGACTGCAGTAGGTATCCTCGTACTCGGAACGGATAACCTTACCTTTCTTGATACACATGGTATCACCGGCAGGATTGAAACGTCCCAGTGTGATATAATCGTCATCATTCTCTGTAAAGTCAACCTGCAGCTTTCCTCCGAAGCCCTGTCCTGTGAATGCCCAGAGCTTGTATGCCAGTGGTTTTGTTCCATAACCGTTCATCTTAAGAGCCGGTACTGCATGGTGGATACGAAGAAGCTCGTCCGTCTCATGGTTCGGGTTACCCATGAATGCCGGACGTTTTGCAGCGTACTGCATGATCAGCATAGCCATCAGTGCGTTCAGGTCTTCCTCACATCCACTCGGGATTCCCTCGTCCTTCATAATGGAATGGCACATACATGGTGTAAATTTACGGTTCTGCGGGATCTCGGTCGTGCAAAGCTCATGACATGCTGTTGAAAATGCGTTGCAGTCATAAATATCCATCATCTTCTTGGCCGCCAGATAATATTTCACATCATTGATAAACCAGTCTGTATTTACCTGTGTATCTGTAGAACCTGCAATGATCTTGTCTGCGATCGGTTTTGCTTCTTCATCTGTGATCTCATCCATATATTTGAAGATAGATGTGAATGGAAGCTTGATCACCTCGAATCCATAACGTTTACGGAGGATTTCCGGATCACGGATCAGACTCTGGATTCCGAATGTCGGCTGGGAACCTGCTGTCAGCACAAGAGCTCTTGTATTACGAACTGCTTTTCTTACCCAGAGGATGTGCATGATCTCATTCACATCCTGAAGATCCATACAGACATATGCCTCTACTCCGATGGAGCGGCAGTATGCTGCAAAATCGATACCTTCGTTTCCGTTCTGCCAAATAACAACCGGTTTTCCAAAACGCTCAAGCTTTGGAATTCTCCATCCCATGCAGAGGAAGCAGTCGATCTCGTCAACATCTTCACCGATCTTTTCAAAAAGCTCTTTATCTACAACAAAGGACTCATTGTAACGTGCATCTACCGGCTCTTTGAACTCTACTTCATCAATAACACCCTTCAGGCCCTCTACAGAGCTTTTAAATGCCTCGTCAGCTGCTTTTGTCTCAGCCTCGATCGTCATATCCTCTTTATGTCCTGCACGACACGGTCCCTCCCAGAAATGTGTATGTGTCAGACATCCAACCAGTGGTTTTACTACAAGCTTCAGATCCATTGCTTTCTGTTTCATAATCGAAATCCCTCTCTTTTCTTAACATTATACATTATATATCCTGCAACTGTTCCGCACACTCGATCGATATATCCTATTATACTGTATGAATTTAGGAATTCCTCTTTATTCTTCCGAATTTTCTGTACTTTCTTACGATTTTTGTGCTATTTTCATATAATTTATATTACTTTTCCCATCATTTTTATATGAATTACACAATAATCTTTTACCGTATTAAAGTCAAAAAACTTCCTCATGAACAAAAAACAGGCTTACGCCTGTTTTTGTTCAAACTGACTGTTATAAAGATCCGCATAGAATCCTTTTCGTGCCAGCAGTTCTTCATGATTTCCCTGCTCTATGATATCGCCGTCCTTCATAACCAGGATCAGATCTGCATCCTTGATCGTTGACAATCTGTGGGCGATGACAAAGCTTGTTCTGCCCTTCATCAGGTTATCCATGGCCTTCTGGATCTGCATCTCTGTTCTGGTATCAACGGAAGAGGTTGCCTCATCCAGGATCAGGATCTTGTTATCCGCAAGGATTGCCCTGGCAATGGTAAGCAGCTGCTTCTGGCCCTGGGAAACATTGCTGGTTTCTTCATCAAGAACCATCTGGTAGCCGCCAGGCTGCTGCATGATGAAGTTATGGATATGAGCCGCCTTTGCTGCCGCGATCACCTCTTCATCCGTTGCGTCCAGCCTTCCGTAGCGGATATTTTCCATGATCGTGCCTGAGAACAGCCAGGTATCCTGCAGTACCATTCCGAACATCTCACGGAGATTACTGCGGTTGAAATTCCGGATATCGTGACCGTCAACCTTGATGCTTCCGTCGTTTACATCGTAGAAACGCATCAAAAGCTTTACCATGGTGGTTTTTCCTGCACCGGTGGGCCCGACAATCGCAATCTTCTGGCCATCATGCACATCTGCGGAAAAATCACTTACAATGATCTTATCCGGGTTGTAGCCGAATTTTACATGCTCAAACTGTACATTTCCTTCCAGTCCCTCGATAGAATCCGGTTTTTCCGGCTGAAGCTCTTCCTCCGGCTCCTCCAGGAATTCAAACACCCGCTCAGAGGCTGCCGCAGATGACTGCAGGAGATTCGTAACCTGTGCGATCTGCTGGATCGGCTGTGTAAAGTTACGGATATACTGGAAGAAAGACTGGATATCACCGACCTCAATGGTTCCCTTAATGGCAAAAATCCCTCCAAGAAGTGCCACCATCACATATCCCAGGTTCCCTACAAACTGCATGATCGGCATCATCATTCCGGAAAAGAACTGTGATTTCCATGCAGACTCATAAAGCTTCTGATTATCACGCTCAAACTCTTCCAGAACGTCCTTCTCTTTATTGAACACTCTTACCACATCATGGCCACCGAAATTTTCCTCCACCTGGCCATTTACTTTTCCCAGATATTCCTGCTGTGCCTGGAAATATTTCTGGGAATGCTTCATCACCTTGTTGATGATAAACATGGAAACCGGCAGGATCAGAAGTGCTGCCAGAGTCATCCACACATTAATGGAAAGCATCATGACAAATACGCCAACCAGTGTCGTTACGGATGTGATAAGCTGCGTCATACTCTGGTTGATACTCATCTGCAGGGTATCCACATCGTTCGTCACCCTGGAAAGGATCTCGCCGTTTGTCCGGCTTTCGAAATATTTCATTGGAAGACGGTTGATCTTCTTTGAAATATCCTTTCGGAGATTATAGGTGACATCATTGGAAATCCCCGTCATGACAAATCCCTGGATCAGGGAAAAGCAGGCACTGGCCACATACAGTCCCAGTGTCCACAAGAGGATCATTCCGATCTTTTCGAAATCAATTCCACCTGTGCCGTTTACTTTTGCTACCAGACCCTTATAAAGCTCTGTGGTAGCTTTACCGAGAATTTTGGGTCCTGCGATATTAAACGCAGTTCCTGCCACTGCAAAGATAAACATCAGGATAAAACGGAATTTATATCTGCCCATATAGCCAAAGAGCTTTTTCATGGAACCCTTGAAGTCCTTGGCCTTCTCTGTTGGCTGCATTCCGCGTCCGCCCATAGGGCCTC
>CAVIGE010000023.1:0-33421 GCA_963642325.1 Prevotella sp. CAG:279 | reverse complement strand
GAGCAGTCTGGAAGCTCGTCGGGCTCATAACCCGAAGGTCATAGGTTCAAATCCTGTCCCCGCTACTATGCCCAGATAGCTCAGTTGGTAGAGCAGAGGACTGAAAATCCTCGTGTCGCTGGTTCGATTCCGGCTCTGGGCATGTTTTTATGCCAAGGGCTGTTTAGAAAAAGTCTGAGCATATTTGGATGTAAATATATATGGGGTATTAGCTCAGTCGGTAGAGCACTTGACTTTTAATCAAGTTGTCCGGGGTTCGAATCCCCGATGCCTCACTGTTTTGGAAGCATTGTCATTTCGGCAATGCTTTTTTCCTGTACCATTTAAAGCACCTTGCCAGCGTCCGGAAATCTACATGCACTATCCTACACATTGTACGAAAACAGGCATCAAAACTCCACGTAATAGAGTATGTAGATTGTAAAAAGTATCTGCTACAATAGAATTAGTTAAGAACAGACAGCGTGTTTCGGGGGATTCATAGCTGTACATTTTGTAGGAAAGAAATTTTCAGGAGGTGTAGCAAATGATTATTATTGGCGAGAAGATCAATGGTTCGATTCCTTCTGTGGCAGAAGCAATCGCCAACAGAGACGCTGAATTTATTAAAGACCGTGCGAGAAAACAGGCAGAAGCAAATGCAACATTTATTGACTGTTGTGCATCTGTTCCGGAAGCGGAAGAGGTTGAAACATTGAAATGGATGATCGACTGTATTCAGGAAGTGACAGATCTTCCAATTTCTGTAGACAGTCCCAGTGCAGATGTTCTGACTCAGGCATATAAATTCTGTAAAAGACCTGGTCTTTTTAATTCTGTATCCGGCGAAGGAGATAAAATTGATAAGATTTTTCCGATTATGGCACAGGAGGAAAATAAGGACTGGCAGGTTATTGCATTATTAAGTGATGATACCGGAATTCCGAAAAATGCAGCGGACAGGCTTCGCGTTTTTGATAAGATCATGGCGAAAGCTAAAGAGTACGGAATTTCTCCATCCAGAATCCATATTGATCCGCTGGTAGAGATGCTTTGTACATCTGAGAACGGAATTGAAACAAATATTGAAGTTATTTCAACAGTTCGTGAGAAATATCCATCTATTCATATTACAGCAGCAATCAGTAATATTTCATTCAATTTGCCGGTACGTAAGCTGATCAATCTTGGATTTATGGTACTGGCTATGAATGCAGGTCTGGACAGCGGTATCCTTGATCCGACAAACAGAGATATGCTGGGTCTTATCTACGCAACAGAAGCACTTCTTGGAGAAGATGATTACTGTATGGAATATATCGGAGCATACAGAGATGGACTGATCGGTCCTTTGAAAAAATAGCGAATGGGCTTAAAGCAGATTTGCAGATTACGGATTTTGGCGGAGAATATCTAAGTAACATACAGAAAATACAGTCAGATACGAAAAGAGACAGTATTTAGAGAAAAGATGAATGAGTGCAAATTAATTTCAGGAGGTAAATATTATGAGTAAAATGGATGAAGTTTTTGATCTGGTAGTAAGAGGAAAATCCAAACTGATCGGTGCAGCAGTCCAGGAAGCACTTGATGAGGGAAATGCAGCACCGGACGTTCTTGATAACATGATCCGTGCAATGGGCGTTGTTGGTGAGAAATTTAAAAATAATGAGATTTTTGTTCCGGAGATGCTGGTAGCTGCAAGAGCGATGAAAAAAGGTGTAGATGTTCTGAAACCGCATCTTGCCGGCGGAAGTGCAGGCGTAGCCGGAAAGATGATCATTGGAACTGTAGCAGGTGATCTCCATGATATCGGGAAAAACCTTGTAGCTATGATGATCGAGAGTGCAGGATTCGAAGTGATCGATCTTGGTGTAGATGTTCCAATCGAGAAATTTGTTGAGGCAGTACGTGAGAACCCGGATGTCAAAGTTGTAGGTGTATCCGCACTTCTGACAACAACTATGCCGGCAATGAAAGATACGGTTGAAGCACTTAATAAGGAAGACTTCCGTAAGGATATCAAGATCATGGTTGGCGGAGCTCCTATCACCCAGGAATTTGCAGATGAGATTGGAGCAGATGCTTACACAGCAGACGCAGCTACAGCAGCCCAGGTTGCGAAAGAGCTGGTTGCATAATGCTATAGCTAAGATTCCTGATTCAGCTGCCAGGCGAAATAGCATATGCAGGAACTTACAAGATATATAAACGGATCCGCAGAGATTAAGTACAAAAGTAGTTACCGTCCACTGGCAATGTTTTGCGAAGTGTGTTACTGTGAACGGAGTGGAGAGTAACTATAAAATGCGGGGAGTGGCAAATTTGGATACATACAGAGTATTTTTTACAAAGGAAAAAAAAGAAGTCACAGTGCAGAAGGGTACAACTGTGCTGGAAGCTGAACGTATGGCCGGGTTATCCCCGGACGCACCATGCGGAGGCGCCGGAAAATGTGGAAAATGTACCGTAAGGCTCAACGGTCGTGTGGAAAAAGCCTGTCAGATAAAAATCATGGAAGATATTGAAGTAGAGACGATCGGGCAGGCATCCGAACACAGGATCCTTGTAAAAGGAACAGAGAGAGCGGTGGCTTTTCAGCCGGAGCTGAAGATCCTGGACATTGAGATACAGCCATGTAAAGTAGGGGAAAACAGCTCAGACTGGACAAGATTTTGTGAAGCAGTAAATTTTAAGCTGCGGGAAAAAGGCTGTAAGACAGGGCGGATATTCCAGCCGAAGCTGGAGACACTTCCGGTAATCAGCCGCCTTATGAAAGAAAAAGAAGGAAAAGCAGAGGCTGTTGTCAGTGGAGATGAGATACTGGAACTGAAAGAACAGGACGATAAGCCGGTACTTATGGCTGCATTTGATATCGGAACAACAACTGTGGCGGGCTATCTTCTGGACGGAAAAACAGGAGAACAGCTGGCAACAGCCAGTGCTTTGAATACACAGACAGAGTATGGCGCGGATGTTATCATGCGTGCTAATTATTCTCTGGAGCATGGTACAGATGAGCTTTCTGCGTGTATCCGGGTGCTCTTGAAGAAACTGATCCGTATGCTTTGTAAAGAAGCGCAAAAAGAGCCGGAGGATATCTATCAGGTCAGTATTGTGGGAAATACGTGCATGCATCATCTTTTTCTGGGGATAGTACCGGATTCACTTGTTCATGCACCGTACAATCCGGCTATCAGCCAGGGACTTGTATTTCCGGCAGAAAAATTCCGCCTGGGAATCCATCCGGGAGGACAGCTGATCGCGCTGCCGGTTATTGCGGGATTTGTAGGCGCAGATACGGTAGCCTGCCTTCTTGCAGTAAACCTTGAAGAAGAGAAAAAAATGACTCTGATGATCGATATCGGAACAAACGGTGAGATCGTGCTTGGAAATGATAAACGCCGCATAGCATGTTCCACAGCCGCCGGTCCGGCCTTTGAGGGGGCAAAGATTGCCTGCGGTATGCGAGGAGCAGAGGGAGCTATCGAGCATGCGCATATGGAGGACGGCAGGCTTGTATGCAAGGTGATCGGAAATGGAAAGCCGACCGGAATCTGCGGCTCTGGCCTGATCGATATCATTGCGGGGCTTCTGGAAGCAGGGGTGATCGATGAAACAGGAAGATTGATGGAAGGGCCGGGAGTTGTTCGGATCGATGAGAATACGAAGAGGGCGTATCTCCTGGCAGGGCCGTATGAATCAGGCAATGGAAAACCTGTATACTTAAGTCAGAAGGATATCCGTGAGGTTCAGCTGGCAAAAGGTGCTATTGCGGCGGGAATCGCCCTTCTTGCGAAGCAGATGGGAATTACTCTGGAACAGATCGAGCAGGTTTATATTGCGGGAGCTTTTGGAAACTATATGGATCCTGCAGGAGCATGCAGGATCGGTATGCTTCCCGGAATCCTGCGAAAGCGGATCATTCCGGTTGGAAATGCGGCAGGAGAAGGTGCGAAGCTGGCTCTTTTGAACAGAGAGGAGCTTGCACGTGCGGAACGTCTTGCACGGCATACAGAATTTCTGGAGCTGGCAGCGTTGTCGGAATTTCAGGATGAATTTGTGGATCAGCTGGAATTTCCGGAGAAGTGAATGCTATAGTAGTGAGAATGTGTACGGAGAGAACGATATGGACCTGGAAGAATTGCAGAAGATGGGAAAAGAAATTGGTTTTTTTAGAATAGAAGAGCTGGACATAGGGAAGCTAAAGCTGCTCCCGGAGGTGCGCCAGATGTGCAGCACGGATAAATGCCATATGTACGGAAGGAACTGGAGCTGTCCACCGGCATGCGGAACTCTGGAAGAATGTGGAAAAGATATTGCAGGCTATACAAGAGGAATCATTGTCCAGACAAAAGGAGAACTGGAGGATGCGTTTGACGGTGAAGGAATGATGGAGACGGAAGCCCTTCATAAAGAACATTTTGTAAAGATGCATGACCAGCTGAAAAAAGAATTTCCGAAGCTTCTTTCCCTTGGAGCCGGATGCTGCACCAGATGTGCGAAATGCAGCTATCCGGATGCCCCCTGCCGCTGTCCGGAGAAACGTTTTTCATCGATGGAGGCATATGGAATGCTGGTAACTCAGGTTTGTCAGGACAGCGGGATCGAATACTATTACGAGCCTGGAACGATCACTTATACCAGCTGTTTTTTCCTGGAGTGAAGACAGATATCAGAATATCAGGAAAAATGTACAGTGATGGCACAGATCTCGCTGCTTGTGGCAGTTCGCATATTCGGACCCCATATGCCTGCACCGGAGGTGACGATATTGTACATACTTCCTTTTTTCAGGCAGCCGCAGGAATTTTCCCAGACGAGGCCGGTGATGATGTTCAGGGGGAACAGCTGTCCATCGTGGGTATGGCCGCAGAGATCGAGGTCTGCCCCGGCGGCAGCTGTTTCATCCAGTCCGGCAGGCTGGTGATCCATAAAAATAACAGGACGGCTCAGATCCAGTGAGGCGGTAAGCTGCGAAGGACTCTTACGTGTGTCAGCCATTTTGCGACAGCGGGAAGGGTCCTTTCGTCCTGTAAGATAAAAACAGTTATCAATGAGAACTGTCTCATCATTGAGGAGCCGGATGCTGGCATCCTTCAGAAACTGGGACATTCTGGGATCATCGTAATCCTTATTTGAAGACCGGAAGGTGAAGCCGGCAAGGATCGGTTCACTAAGGTCATGATTGCCCCAGCAGGCGTAGACACCATATCTGGACTGGATAGAGCGAAGTATGGCAGCAGTTTTTTCGGGATTTTTCAGGCCTTCATATTCGTTATCAAAAATATCTCCGGCAATGCACACCAGATCAGGCTTCTGGGCATTGATGGCACGGACAAGAAGCTCTGCGTTTTTTTCCCCGATGCTGTAGCCGAAATGAATATCTGCAAGCAGGACGATCTTAAGGGAAGCCATTCCTTTTGCCTGCTTGTTTATTTTTACATCATAAGTTTTTGTCTTGAGGTTCCACGGAGTCAAAATTCCATAAACACTGATGCCGATGATAAGTAAAGTACAGATGCCGCCGGTGAGGACGAAAGCCCTCCGGGAGTAAAGCCAGCCGGGATGCAGGGAATATTTCAGGATCAGCCTTGCGAGATCTGTTGTGACAATAACGATCAGAATGTAAAGAAAGGTTCCCTGAAAATAATTTGCGATATTTTTCAGAAAACGGTGGAATGCAGGCGGCTTCCGGATCAGGAAGCTGGTGAGCAGAGAGGATGCCAGAAAAATATAAACGCCTACAAAGCACACCCGAAACAGTGTAGTCTGAAACAGATGTGTACAGGCACCCATCCACAGGATCATCCAGCGGACAATATAAATATTAATGAGAATGTAAAGTGGTGCGAGAAATATAGCAAGCATTAAGTGGGTAGGTCTCCTTTCGATATTTTCTATGCGGCATTCAAAAAATCAGGGCCAGCTTTTTACGTGGGGAAGTTTGAGTGATTAATATTCAAAAGAATATTTCAAAGCAAATTCTGTAAACTTTTGAATTGCCCAGGGTGTATAATCATTAGCCCTGGTAATTAATCCGATTTCACGGGCCATTTTTTCTTTTGGGTATGCGATGGCAATATTATAGACTGTACGATAAGTAATCAGCTTTGGAAGAATGCTGACTCCGAATCCTTTTTCAACCATTGCCAGTACTGCGTTGTCATCAATCATATTATAAGCTGTGCGAGGGTGAATATTTGCTTTGTTACACATATGGCTGATGGGTTTCTTATAACCATTCGGAATACATATAAAAGGTTCAGTGGCTAATTCCTGTAAGGAGATTTCTTTTTTTCCGGCAAGTGGATGATCCGGAGGAAGTGCCAGAATAAAAGGATCCGTGATCAGTGGAGTGAATTTGTATTCTTTTTTGGACGGGTTGCTGATGATAAGTATGTCAACGGTACCTTTTTGCAGAGCTTTCAACAGATGCTGATCGTCTTCCTGATAAAGTTCGAAACGGATATTTGGATAGATTTTCTGAAATTCCTGTATGCATCCCGGAAGCCAGTGACAGGAAATGCTGATGTATGCACCAAGTCGAACGGTACCAGACTGGGTTTGGTGGATACGTGAAATTGCTTCCTCTAAATAACGCTGCTTCTGAACGATTTCCTGAATTATAATATAAAGAGACTCGCCTTCGGCAGATAAGATCAGGCCCTCACGTGTACGTAAAAAGAGTGTGATGCAAAAATCACGTTCCATGGATTTGATGGTCTGGCTGATCGCAGATTGAGTGTATTGGAAATAATCCGCAGTCTTAGTAAAGCTTTTTGTTTCTGCTGCTTTTAGAAATATTTCATATTTAGATGGATTCATAGATTAACCTCCGGTGATAACTGCATTAGATAAACTAATGCTGACCATCATTTTTTTTGGTTTTACTAATTTATTAAATCATTATACAATATCGCCATAAAAAGAACAATCCCGATTACAGGAGGATAAATCTATGATGACGAAACGGATCGAGAATTTAAAACGTATGCAGAACGAAGTAAAACCGAGCCTTAGTGTAGAGCGTGCGAGACTTGCTACGGAAGCGATCAAAGAGCATGCCTTTGAACCGCCAGTACTTCAGAAAGCACATATGCTGTCACATATCCTGAGGAATATGACGATTTATATTCAGGAAGGTGAATTGGTAGTTGGAAACCACAATGACAAACCGAGATGTGCACCGGTATTTCCTGAATATTTTTCGGAGTGGGTTATTGATGAAATTGATGATTTTCAGACAAGACCAAGTGATCCCCTTGAAATATCAGAAGAAGATAAGAAAGAAATGGTGGAGGTTCTAAAATGGTGGAGAGGAAAGAGTTTTGACAAAATTGTAGAACGTGCACTTTCAGAAGAAGCGAAAGAGGCAGAAGCAGCAGGTGTTATGACAATTGGAAACAGAGACTGTGGGACCGGACATCTTACACCTGATTACTGGACAGCATTGGAGAAAGGTCTTGGCGATTATAGAGAGCGCGCAAAAGCCAAGATTAAAGAAACAGTTGTGGATTGTAAGGAAAAGCAGGAACAGGTAGATTTCTGGAATGCAGTGATCATCGTAGTAGATGCTGCTGAAGCATATGCAAAAAGATACAGTGAACTGGCAAGGAAGCAGGCAGAAGATGAAAAGGATGAGACAAGAAAAAAAGAACTTTTGAAGATTGCGGATATTTGTGAACGTATTCCGGTACAGCCAGCGCAGACATTTGCAGAAGCAATTCAGATGGTATGGTTTATTCATGTGATCATTTCTATCGAAGCAAATGGACATGGTACATCATTACACAGATTTGATCAGTATATGAATCCGTTCTATGTTAATGACCTTAAGGCTGGACGGATTACAGAACAGGAAGCTCTGGAATACATCGAATGCCTGTTTATTAAGTTTACAGATATTTTGAAATTAAGAGATAAATTTTATTCTTCTTCATTTGCGGGATATCCGATCTGGCAGAACATTATTGTTGGCGGACAGACAGCCGATGGTAAGGATGCAACAAATGAAACTTCATTCCTTGTATTAAAAGCAAACAGAGAAGTTCAGACATCACAGCCAACTGCTTCTGTAAGATATTTCAAGGGCTTATCAGAAGATCTGATCGAAGAAGGTCTGAAAATGATTCAGGATGGTCTGGCAACACCGGCATTTTTCAATGATGAACTGGTAGTGCCAATGGTTATGGAGAAACTGGGCGTATCTGCTGAAGACGCCAGAAACTGGGGTATTCAGGGATGTGTACAGCCAATTGTTGCAGGATGCAGTGATGGACGTCCGACGGTAGGATATGTAAATCTTCTGAAGTGCCTGGAACTGGTTCTTCACAATGGAGTTGATCCAATTACAGGAAAGCAGCTGGGAGTTAAAACAGGAGAATTATCAGAAATAGATACGCTGGAGAAACTGCAGCAGGCACTTTACACACAGATCGATCATTTTGTAGATCTGATGCTGACTGGTTTCAATGTGGTAGGTTCTATGCATGCTGACCGTATGCCGGTAACATTTGCATCAATGCTGATCAATGATTGTGTAGAAAAGGGAATGTCAGTACAGGAAGGTGGAGCCAGATATTCAGAGTCCGGAGCATTTATCAATGGTATTGGTAACTGTACAGATGCGATTGCAGCAATCGATACAATTATTTTCAAAGAAAAACGCTATAGCATGGATGAGCTGATGAAAGCATTGGCAGCAAATTTTGAAGGCTATGAGCCTATGCGTCTCATACTGTTAAATAAAGCACCGAAATATGGTAATGATAATGATTATGTAGATGCAATTGCAGCTGGTATTGTAAAACATTATGCAGAAAGCCTTAGCAGATACAAGGATTCTCGAGGTGGTAATTATCAGGTGGTTGTAGAGTCTCAGTCTATGAACGTTTCTCAGGGTAAATGTGTGCTCGCATCTGCTGATGGACGATTTGCATATGAAGGAGTAAATGATAACTGTTCGCCGGTAATGGGACGAGATGTAAATGGTCCGACTGCAACGGTTAAATCAGTAGCTAAGCTGGATCAGAAGAATGCGAAAGATGGATGCCTGTATAATATCCGTTTTGACCCAAGAAGTGTGCAGGGAGAAAAAGGGCGTAAGATTCTCAGAAGTGTCGTGCAGACATATTTCGACAATATGGGAGAACATATACAGATTAATGTAGTAAATAATGAAACATTACGTGCAGCACAGAAAGAACCTGAGAAATACAGAAATCTGCTGGTACGTGTGGCCGGTTATCTGGCATATTTCACTGAGCTGGATAAGGATGTGCAGGAAAGTGTTATTGCGAGAACTGCACACAATCCATCATGTTAGGGACAAAAACCTGTTATGTAGGAGGCATTCAGAGATTTTCTACAGAAGACGGACCGGGAATCAGGACAACGGTATTTTTGAAAGGATGTCCGTTGAGATGTGCATGGTGTCATAATTCGGAATTAATTGAATTTCGTTTTCGTTTAATGTATAAGGAAGAAAAATGTATCCGTTGTGGGCAGTGTATCAGACATTGCCCAGCCGGGGCATTGAAAATGGGAACTTCAGGGATTCAGATTGATGATGATAAATGTACCGGTTGCCGGCAGTGCATTGAACAGTGTGGTTCAGAAGCATTGCATACGAAATCCAATGTATACACGGTAGAGCAGTTGATGACAGAGATTGAAAAAGACAGAGACTTTTATGAAAGCTCCGGTGGCGGTGTGACGTTGAGTGGTGGAGAAATCCTATCTCATGCTGCTTTTGCATTGGCTGTTGCAGGGGAATGCAGGAAACGAGGTATAACTGTGGCAGCAGATACCAGTGGATTTGGAAAATATGATGATCTGAAAGCAATCGCAGAACAGGCAGAAGTGATTTTGTATGATTTAAAACATATGGACAGACAGAAGCATATAGAACTTACAGAACAGGATCCGGAAATTATATGGAGTAATCTGATCCGCTTAACTGAAGACGGATTGGGAGATAAAGTGATCATACGTGTTCCGTTCGTTCATCCGGTAAATGATGACCGGGAAAATGTACAAAGGCTTCTGGAGTTCATGAAGAAGTACAGATTAAGACAGGTGAACTTCCTTCCATATCACAATATGGGTATCAGTAAAGCCAGAGAGATTGGAATGGTGCAGAAAGAATACGAAACTCCAACGGATGAGTATCTGGAAGAGGTACGGGAATTGTTTGTGAAAAATGGCATCATTACGGTTGTGATGGGAAAGGAAAAATAAATCGGGGAAAATAGCATGTAATTTGTTAAGTCCTTTTAAATATACAGCAAATAATATTTTTTTGCAAAAGAACATATATTAGAAAAAAGACCGATTAGGGTATTTTTATGAAAAAATATGTGTACTTCCGGTATTTTTTGGTGTTTCTGGTGATCGTTCTGCCGTATTTTCTGGGAGCGGTATTTAATGGGGCTGATATGGTCCTGGCGGAACGCAGGCCGGAGGTGGAGCTGTTTCTTCCGGTTATTGTTTCTTCCCAGATTGGAGCAGATATGAAAACAGAAACCATAAAAGCACAGACTGTGATCGCAAGGTCGAATATCCGAAGGATGCTGAAGGAGGGGAAAACACTTCCGCAGATCCTCAGGAAGAAAGCTGACGGCAGAGATTACATTAGAAATATTTTTTCCAGGAAAGACAAGGTCTACCAGCTGGCAGCAGAAGAAACAAAAGGCCAGGTTCTGACGTATCAGGGGGAACTGAAGCTGATTCCGTGGCATAAGGTCAGCGGGGGAAAAACACGCAGCGGAAAAGAGGCTTTTGGGGGTGAGGCGTATACATATCTGGAATCTGTGGACAGCAGTGTGGACAAAAAATCGCCGGATTATATGGAAGAGGTCGATATTCCTGCGAGTCAGGCCGGGGAGCTTAAGATCCGCAGACGTGACAGCGCGGGATATGTGACAGAGCTTTCCAGCGGGAAAAAACTCCTGGAGGGAGAGAGCTTTGCCGCAGGAATGGGCCTGAAATCATCGAATTTCAGTTTGCGGAAAAAAGGGGATACTTATTATATGCGAGTGAGAGGCAGCGGCCATGGAGTTGGCTTTTCACAGTTTGGCGGAAACGAGATGGCAAAAAACGGAAGTGGCGTGGAAGAAATCCTGAAAAAATATTTTCCGGACATGAAGCTGGAAAATCTGTAAAAAGTGAATAGAGATTCATATTCTGGACACTCTATAGATACAGAGACGATGAACTGGTGAACAGTTATCGAAAATGAACATATCAGACAGAGGTGGAAAGAATATGATGAAAAGTAAAATTGTGAGAGGAATTATCAACGGCGGAGTTCTGGCAGCAGTGGCGGCTCTTGGAATCACAGTGTATCAGCTGGGAACGAAGCCTGTTACAGAATCACCGGAGGATTCTGTGCAGATGGAAGAAACAGGACTGAAGGCTGAGATTTCCGATGGGGAAGCTGCGCAGGAGGCGGAAGCCACAGGAAGCGGAAACGGGACTGTAACAGATGATGATATGGTGAAGCATGCGGCGGATGACATGGCTGACAGCAGTAAAACAAAAGCAGGGAATACCACAGCAGAAGCTGCGTCTGGTGCGGATAGCAGCACTGCAGAAGCTGCTGCGAATACAGATGGAAGCAATCGTATTGCAGATGCAGACGCTTCAAGTACCGGAACAGACAGTGCTGAAACTTCAGCAGCGGGAATTGCGGTGCAGAATCTGAATTTTACCGAAAATTCTCTTATGGAGTGGCCGGTTCGTGGAACGGTCCTGATCGATTATAATATGAACGAAACCGTGTATTATCCGACTCTTGACCAGTACAGGGTAAGTCCTGCAATCTCCGTTCAGGCTGTGGAGGGCGCGCCGGTCTATGCGGCAGCAGATGGCCAGGTGCTTTCTATTGAGCAGGATGCCTGCACGGGGACAACGGTGACGATGGAGCTTGGAAACGGATACCAGGCAGTGTATGGACAGCTTAAGGAGATTTCTGTTGCAGAGGGAGACACGGTAAAAGAGGGCGAAGTGATCGGAAATGTCAGCGAGCCGACGAAATATTATTCAGTGGAAGGACCGAATCTTTATTTTGCAGTGAAGAAGGACGGAAATCCGGTAGATCCGTTTGAATATCTGGAATAAGCTGTGTGTGGCAGGTCAGCAGGGAAGGATGCCCGCTGACCTGCTGATTGTTTTAAATGGATTCAAATTTTTGGATCAATTTTATCAGGAAGCTTTTTTACAGGGAGGAAAACGTGTATAATCATAACTATAATGACAGCAGATGACAGGCATAAAGGAGAGAAGAAGGGGTACATAGTTATGAATATTAATGAAATCGCCAGACTTGCAGGAGTTTCCAGGGCAACAGTATCCAGATACCTGAATAATGGATATGTGAGTAACGAGAAGAAAGAAGTCATCCGTAAAGTGATCGAGGAAACGGGATATCAGCCGTCCTCCCAGGCACAGACTCTTCGTACAAAAAAAACAAGTCTGATCGGTGTCATCCTTCCAAAGATCAATTCTGATACTATAAGCCGTGAAGTTGCAGGGATTAGCGACATCCTTACACGGCGGGGCTACCAGATGATCCTTGCCAATACAAATAATGATCTGGAAGAGGAACTGAAATATCTTTCACTTTTTAAGGAGCGTCAGGTAGACGGCGTTGTTTTTATTGCCACCATGTTTACCAGGAAGCATAAGCAGATGCTGAAGGATTATAAGGTTCCTATTGTACTTCTGGGACAGCATCTGGACGGTTATCCATGTATTTATCAGGATGATTACAAGGCTGCTTTTCAGGTGACAGAGAGACTTATGGAAAAAGGCAGCAGGTTCGCATATATCGGGGTCACAGATAAAGATACAGCTGTAGGCGCACAGCGAAGGAAGGGCTTTGAGGAGGCACTTCACAAGAGAAAGCTGGAGATATTGCCGGAGCGGATGAAAATCGGGAAATTCACCATGGATTCCGGTTATGAGATGGCAAAAGAGCTTTTTGAAGAGGATCCGTCTATAGATTCTCTTGTGTGTGCAACAGATACCATGGCAGTGGGAGCCATGACTTACCTTAAGGAAATCGGACTCCGTATTCCGGAGGATGTGCAGATCGCGGGGATCGGTGACGGAGTTCCGGGCAAGATCGTGGAGCCGAAGCTTACCACCGTACATTTTTATTACAAAACAAGTGGAATGGAGGCAGCAGCCATGCTGGCAGACCTTATTGAGAACGATACCGGGATCAGCAAGGAGATCAAGATGGGATGTGAGCTCGTGGAACGGGAATCTCACAGATAGATGCGATATATAAATTTATGAGAAACAGGAGCAGATTTTTTGGAGAAAAAGGATCAGCTCCTGTTTTTTACGCCTCCTGTTATGGAATGTGTACAATTTTGGGCGGAAAAATTTGTGAGATGTTAAGGATTTACAAATGGAATGGCAGTGGTTATAATACAAACAAGATGTGAGAACGATTCCATATAAAAACACATAATAAGATATGACTGATAAAAGAAAATACAGAAATTAATGTTAAATACAACAGAATATAAAACAAGACATCTGCTTTTTCGAGATGAATATATGGAATCAATCCCATAAATAAGAATGAAACAGAAAATGCACGGGGAAAGAAAAGGAGGAAGGACATGGATTACAGAAAGACCGCACAGGAAATCTATGATCATGTAGGAAAGAAAGAAAACATCATTTCTGCAGCGCACTGTGCAACAAGACTCCGCCTGGTCATTGCGGATAATGACAAGGCAGACAAGGAATACGTAGAGAACATCAATGGAGTAAAAGGCGTATTCTTCGCACAGGGACAGATGCAGATCATTCTGGGAACGGGAGTTGTAAATAAGGTTTACGATGAGTTCATCCAGATCGCAGGCGTTTCCGAGAGCAGTAAGGAGGAGCTGAAACAGGTGGCTGCATCCAAGGCCAATCCGCTGCAGAGACTTATTAAGACACTTGGAGATATTTTTGTCCCGATCATCCCGGCGATCGTAGCCAGCGGATTCCTGATGGGAATCATGGAAGCTCTGAACTTCATGGTAAACAACGGCTTCCTGAACATTAATACCAACGGTTCCATTTATGTATTTGCACAGCTTTTCAGTAACACGGCGTATACATTCCTGCCGATCCTGATCGCATACAGCGGCGCAAAGGTATTCGGCGCAAACCCTTATCTGGGCGCAGTTATCGGTATGATCATGATTCATCCGAATCTGCAGAATGCCTGGACAGTTGCCACAGAAGGTGTACAGGCAACACAGAAGGTATGGTTCGGGCTTTATTCCATTGATATGGTCGGATATCAGGGACATGTAATCCCGGTTATCATCGCAGTCTGGGTAATGGCACAGATTGAGAAGAGACTTCATAAAGTCGTACCTGCAATGTTTGACCTTTTTGTAACACCGCTTGTCAGTGTTTTTGTAACTGGTTATCTTACACTTTCCATTATCGGACCGATCTTCGTAGCAGTTGAGAACGGACTTCTGGATGGAATCCAGTGGCTGATCGCCCTGCCTTTCGGAGTTGGAAGCTTTATCATGGGTGCTTTTTATGCACCGACTGTTGTTGCCGGTGTTCATCATATGTACACCATCATTGACCTTGGACAGATTGCCAAATTCGGCGTTACCTACTGGCTGCCGCTTGCATCCGCAGCCAACGTTGCCCAGGGTGGTGCGGCTCTTGCCGTAGGCCTGAAATCAAAGAACCAGAAGATCAAATCCATGGCTGTTCCGTCTGCATTAAGTGCATGTATGGGAATCACAGAGCCGGCGATCTTCGGTGTAAACCTCCGCTTCGGAAAGCCGTTTATCATGGGCTGTATTGGAGGTGCATGTGGAGCACTTTTTGCATCGATCACCAGTCTTGGTGCTACAGGAACAGGCGTTACGGGTATTTTCGGAATCCTGCTGTGCCTGAATAACCCGGTTTCTTATATCCTCATGTTTGCTATTGCGTTCTGTGTGGCTTTCGTACTCACCTGGACGATCGGATATAAGGACGAGGTACAGGAAACAGCTGAAAAAAATATTGAAACAGAGAAAAAATCGGATGCCCCGGCAGAGATCGCCGAGGAGAAGCCAACAGAGGAAAAAACAGCTGAGGCTGGTGCGCAGACCCTCTACAGCCCGCTTGAGGGAACTGCAATTCCGCTTTCAGAAGTGAAAGATGCGACTTTTGCATCCGAAGTCCTTGGAAAGGGCATGGCAGTGATTCCGTCCAGAGGTGAGGTAAAGGCACCTTGCGACGCAACAGTTTCTACAATTTTTGACACAAAACATGCGATCGGCCTTGCAACAGACAGTGGTCTGGAGCTGCTGATCCACATTGGAGTTGATACCGTTGAGCTTGGCGGCAAATTCTACACCGCCCATGTAAAAGACGGCGACCAGGTCAAAAAAGGCCAGACACTGATCACGTTTGACATGGAGGAGATCAGGAAGGCCGGTTACGATGTGACCACACCGCTGATCGTAACCAATACAGATGATTATGAAGAAGTAAAAATGCTTGCAGAAGGAACAGTAGACAATGGTTCTGAGGTACTGGAGGTAAAATAATGAGTTCTCTGACAAAGGTGCTTGCGGAGGAAGTTCGAAAAATCGAGGAAACGGCAGCAGTAGCAAAGGCGATGCAGAAGAGTCGCCTGACACATCATCTGATGCCACCCACCGGATGGCTGAATGATCCAAATGGATTATGCTGGTATAAGGGAAGATATCACGTGTTTTTTCAGTATTCTCCATTTGAGGCCAACGGGGGACTGAAATTCTGGGGACATTATTCCAGCGAAGATATGATCAGCTGGAGATATGAAGGCGTTCCGCTTCTGCCGGACAGCATTTATGACTGTCATGGTGTTTACTCAGGCTCTGCTATTGCGGAGGAAGATAAGCTTCATATATTTTTTACAGGGAATGTAAAAATGGATGGAGACTATGATTACATCAATAACGGACGGCAGTCCAGCACTCTCCATGTGGAGAGTGAGGACGGCATCCGTTTTGGGACAAAAGAGGTTGCAGTTTCCTGGGAGGATTATCCGGAGAATTACACCTGCCACATCCGTGACCCGAAGGTCTGGAAGGACGGTAATGAGTACCATATGATCCTTGGCGGCAGACAGAAAAGTGACCAGGGTGCCGTACTTTTTTATAAATCCGAAGATCTGAAAAACTGGAAATTTGACCGTGAGCTTACCACAGAAAATGCTTTCGGATACATGTGGGAGTGTCCGGATTTCTTCACTCTGAATGGGCAGGAGGTACTTTCTGTGTCACCGCAGGGACTGACAAGAGAAGAGTTCCGTTTCCAGAATGTTTATCAGTCCGGATACTTTATCCTGAAGGATGGCAAGCCGGAGGAAAAAGATTTCCGGGAATGGGATCATGGTTTTGACTTCTACGCACCGCAGACATTCCAGGATGGAAAAGGCAGAAGGATCATCATCGGCTGGATGGGAATGCCAGATGCTGATGATGAGTACGTGAATCCAACTGCTGAGACAGAAGGCTGGCAGCATTGCCTGACTGTTCCGCGGGAAGTTACTTATAAGAATGGAATGCTTTATCAGTATCCGGTGGAGGAACTGAACGGGCTGAGAAAACAGGGCGAGTCTGTTAGTGGTTCTGTTGCAGAGATTCCGGTGAACGGGCCGTTTGATCTGGATATTCAGTTAAAAGGTGGGAAGGGCAAAGTAAGCCTTGGGGAAAACCTTTTCCTGGATTATCAGGACGGAAATATTTCATTAGCTCTCTCCGAAAAAGCTGGCGCAGGACGAAAAGTGCGCAAGGCGCATATTCCATCTGGCAAGGTTGAAACTCTCAGAATCCTTGCAGATACCACAGCAGTGGAGATCTATGTGAATGGCGGAGAAATTGTTTTTTCCACCAGATACTATCCGGAGACGGAAGCTCAGACTGTGAAAGTGGAAGCGCAGGAAGTTGATGGAAAGATCTATGCACTGAAGAGTTGTGTGATCGAGTAGGCTATTCACAGAAATTAAAAATGAACGTATAATAAAGCAGGTGGGAAAATCCGCAGCCGGAATCCCAGCCTGCTTTATCTTTTTGTTATAAGAAGTGAAATACATGATTGTGCCGGCTGCTTGAGCATAGAAGGACGGCTGCTGAAGAAACGCTGGCGGCTGTCTTTACATAGAAGGAATATGCTGGTTGACGGATATTTGTTTTACAGGAAGGCAGATATTACAAGAGATGTGCTGGCATATTGGCATTGCAGAAATTTTTCACAGAAGAGGAGACAAATATGAATTACACGTATATTGTGCAGTGTGCAGACGGCACACTCTACACCGGCTGGACAAACTGCCTTGCCAGGCGGATGAAAGCTCATAATGAAGGCAAGGCAGGCGCCAAGTATACACGGGCCAAGCGACCGGTGAAGCTGGTGTATTATGAAGGTTTTGCCACGAAGGAAGAAGCCATGAGCCGGGAGTACCGGATCAAGCAGCTGACCAGGGAGAAGAAGCTGGAGCTGATGAAGTTCTGAATGCCGAGAAGCATTTCGACACTTCAAATGACTTTAAATGTGTGGTGCATTATGCAGCGGAACTCAAAGATAAGGATATGTGTTCGCTGAATCTTATTGGTACCTCAACATAACAACTGAGTCAAAGGTATCTCCGTTGTCAATCCACTGACAGCTGCCATCATTTTTTGCACAGATATCTTCAATTATGGACAGGCCGAATCCATGGTTGAGGATATCTTTTTTTGATGTTTTGTGGTTGAACGGTTTTGCCGGATCTTTGCTGTTTTGCATGTGGACAGTGAGAAAACCGGCGGACATTTTTGATGTTACAGAGATAAACGGTGCTTCAGAACCGGAAGCGTTGCAGCTTTCGATTCCATTATCCAGCAGGTTGAAAAATATACTGCTCAGTTCCGAAGAGGGAATATTGGATCTCTCTGGAAGAAGAACCTCGTAGGTAACTTTGATATTTTTCTGCATGGCAAGAAATCTTTTGTCCGCAAGAATGGCATTGATCAGGTTGTCCTGACAGATGGGGTGGAAACGTTCCTTCTGAAAATCATCGGTGATGGAAGGAAGGTAGTCCTGGATCTTATCATATTCGTTCGTTTTCAGGTAATTCTGAAGTGTCTCAAGTTTCTGAATGGTAGCCTGCTGAAATGCAAGAGTCTCCTGTTTTCTGGAAACAAACAGCTGCTCCTGTTCTTTCTGTAACTGTTCCTGTTTCTGAAGAGCCTGAAACTTTGCTTCTTCCTGAGCATTTTTGAGCGATCGTCTGGCAAGAAGGTAGATCCTGCGGTAAGTGAGGAACAGAAAAAAGAGAAGTATTATCTGGCAGAACAGAGCATATTCCTGCAGCAGAGCCTCCAGAAAAAGAGATGCCTGAACACAGAAAAGTTCTATAAAAAGAATAACAAAGCCTCGTTTCATAAAGTCCTCTTTTCCGGCGGAAGTTCTGAAAGAATTGTTTCCAGGTATGCATCTGCCTCATGATATTTTTTTGCGCGGATCAGATAATTCAGTGAAAAGAGATGGTTTTCCATATCGTGATTCCATTTGCGCACAGATTGATATTCCTGTTCCATTTCGGTTGTATATTCCAGCTGTTTCTGAAGAAAGCTCATCTTTTGAATCAACAGTTCGTGTTTTTTTTCTCTGACAGAAATGTTGCGAAAAGCCCTGGCTATGATCAGACAGCAGAGAAGATTTAGAAACCAGTATAAAAGGATCAGCCATTTTAACCAGGGAGAATTTTCCCGGTATAGCAGTATTCCCATAAGAAGTGAAGACGCCTGTACGGGAAAAAGGAGCTCGGCAATGGTGGTCAGATGAATACCGTGAGAATAATTCTGGATCAGTGGGACCAGTTTTTTAATAAACAGCAATGCAACGAAGAAATCTATGATTATTAAAAAAAGCGTTTCACCGGATGTATAAAGCAAATTATAACGAAATGATTTCTCGTGGTGTATAAGAGTGTAGATCGGCAGGGTAAACATTACAGCGATATTTTCGGAAACTGCCAGAATACATATTAGGATCAGAAATGTGGAAATCTTTTTTTTCAGAGGATCAGAAAAATAAAAAACTGTCAGAAGAAGGAGTGTCAACTGGATAAGCCAGGAGCCCATACTGGGAAACCAATATTTTGACATAGTGGCAGCTGTTATCGGAATCATAAATGAGAGAAAAAAACGGATGCGATTTTTTGAAAAAAAGTTCCGGGATGGTGTAAGGACACCAGCGCAAAATCGAACACAGATATAGGAATTTATGAAAGAACCTGGAAGAAGAGAGTATAAAATAAATTTCAGAAACTGTGGCATGAGAGTACCTTCTTTCTTGGAAATACTATAGGATATCAGGGCAAAATACAAAAGTCAGTCTTCCGGAATCACAGCATCAGCAAAGAAAAAGCTTTTTTTACATCTTCATAATGTGCGCGGCTGACAGGAATCTGCTGGCCGGTGTTCAAAGTAATCTCTGTATGCTGGAGCCTGGAAACTGCATGAAGATTCACAAGGAAACTTCTGTGGCAGCACACGAAAAAATCTGGAAGCTGTTGCTGGAGAATATTCAGTTTGTCGCGGACTGTATAGGTTTCAGTTTTTGTATAAATAAGTGTTTCACGTAGATTTCGTTCCAGATACAGGATATCATTTACCGCAATCCGGATGTGAGAATGTCTGATCTTAAGGGTGAGAAACTGTTCTTCATTTGTCTGGAGATTTTTAAGTGCAGCATCCAGTGCAGCCGGCAGATATTCGTTAAGCCGGTTTTTGTAAATGAAATAGGTGTGCTTCGTAGAATAGACATCCGAAGCATATTCCAGATACTGACTGATAAAGATCAGCTGTGTCCGTGGATTCTCCCCGTTTATCATCTGACCAAGTTCAATTCCGGAAACCGTATCATTACCCAGAGAAATATCCAGAAAAACAATATCATAAGGACATCCCATCTCTGGCAGAGAAGCCATGAATTCCTTTCCGGAGAGAAATGGATGCAGTTCATAAGGGACTTTCAGAATGGTTTCAATATTTTTCTTTATAATCTCCACAAAGATCTCACTGTCTTCGCAGATCGCAATCTTCAACATACGCATACTCCAAAATTATTCGGCTGCCCGAGGCAGCCGCAGTGTCGTTATATGTCAAATATACATGAAAACAGGGGGGAAGTCTAGTGGGGGGGTAAAAGTGAAATTTTCTTGAATTTTATTTGTGAACAGAGCTGAGATTTTTTTGAATAAGCCAATTATTACCACTTTCAGGTTATTTATGCAGAATTGTTGAAATAAAAAAGGGCAGGATGTTATGATAAAAATATATAATTAGAATTCTGAAGAGTTAATTGCTTATGATTATATAATAATGAGAGAAAACAATGAGCGGTGTATATTTGATTTTAATGATCATAATTGGAGCAACAGGTATCGCACTTATTGGAAGTATATTTTTTTGCTGGATTCCGGGGGCGTATTTCAGAAAAGTTTATCATGTGGGTGTAATTTTGTGGGAGTTTTTATTCCTAAATTTTTTCATTGCCGGATCGATTTTGAGCGGAATTCACAGTGGATTAAGTATGCTGATAATTGCGGATATACTTTTGCTGTGTGCAAGGATTTTGCATAAGAGTAAGAGCTGTATATCAGAGGCAATTTATTTTTTAATACTTATCTTTATTCACTATGCAGGAAGTGGGCTGCTGTTTAATAAAAAGACGCAAGGTATTGTATGTGGTGTGTTTGTTTTAATTTTTGCCCTGTTAATGTATATGGCATATCTTGCAGAAGATTTTCTGATAATTTTTTCAAGCTCATTATTGTGGGCCTCATTTTCTGGTATTCCGATATATATGTATGGGCTGACGGTAAAAGGACATACAGCGACAAATATGAAGGATATGCTTATTTTGTTTGTCAGCATTGAAATTTTACTTATAGTGTTTGGAAGCCTGATCCGGGTGGCTTTTCTCAGAAAGAAAGGAATTATTAGGAAGAATTTTTTATCGAAAAAAATGGTGCTTATTGTCAGTGCAGTTGGAATGCTTGCAGCAGGAATTGGGATATCCAATGTATACACAATGTTTTATGAAAAAGCAGAAAACACCTTTGGAAATAAGTCTGTAAAGACTCATGGAAATAAAAGAGATATTGTATATTACTATGCAGTTGGAAAGGCAAAGGTATATTCAGAACCAGACAGAAACTCAAAATGTCTGGATGAACTGGCGGATGGACAGCAGATTTCTTACAGCATTTGTACAGATGAATGGGTATGTATAAAATATAAAAATGCTAAAAAAGCTTACGTAGAAAGATCAGATGTATCAGATCTTCAGGTTGAATTTCCTGGAGGAATTGTTTTGGGAAAATCAACAAGAGATGATGTCAGGAAAGCATATGGAGCAAATTCCTATGATGTGTATTCTGCTGGTGCAGACAATTCCCTGGGGTACTGGAGAGAGCTTGGCGTTGGAATATCCTTTGGATTTGGAGAAGACGGGAAGTTAAACAAATTTTTGGTGCAGAATGCACCGGAGGAATATTAATTGTTGCTGGGAGGGACAATGGTATGAAAAAAATTTTGAAAACTTTTATTTTATTTATGCTGATACTTGGGGTTGTGTTTACAACAGCAAACACCAGCGTAACAACGGTGCAGGCAGCATCAACGAGAACGAAAGCAATGAATGCGTACAGGAAATTTTTGAAAAAAGGAAAATTTACTGCAAGTAACGGACGTACATATAATATATATGGTTTTACAGCTATAGACATTAATAAAGACAGAGTTCCCGAGTTGATTATTGAGTCTGCAGATACCAAAAGCATCAGTGTGTTTACATATAAAAAAGGAAAAGTAAAAATTTTGTCTGATTGGATTGGTCAGGTATGGACTCAGTATAAGGGAAAAGATTATATAGAATATAATTCTTCCCAGAAAGCATTAGTTATACGGACGCATGGTGGAACTGGATTATCAGGGTATGATCTGATCTCATATAAAAAGGGGAAATTGTACACAAAATTAAGTATAGATATGTCCAGTTATTGGATGAATGGAAAAGTTATAAGTAGATACAGTTATTCAAAACAAAATGGAAACAGCAGAAACTGCAGCTACAAAACATATAAGAAACTTAGAAAACAATATTTCTCTGGTAAAAAAGTAAGGAAATATTATTTTGCAAGAAATACGGCAGCAAAGAGAAATAGGCTTCGATGAAGTAAAATTACGATATAAAATATGGGAGGCAAAAGTATGAATAGCAAAAGAAAAAAGGGTAATTATCATTTTTTGATTTTACTGGGGATTTTATTAGGTGTATTTTTTATTTCTACAGCTGTATATGCCAGAGATGGCGGTGAAGAATATGGAGACAATTTTTCTGCAAAAACCAAGTCTGGGCAATGGGTGAAGTGTGGCATACAATTGTATTGTGAAAATAGATTAGATAATTATCTGTATATATCAGTAAAAGGAAGTTCTCCGATTACAAAAGTAAAATATTTTTGGGAAGGCCTTGAATATGCCAAGGAAGGATGGCATACTGTAAATCTTCCAAAAAGCAAATGGAAATATAATAATTCAAGTAAATGCTGGACAACTAAATGTAAGCTTCGGGCAACTGGTTTTACATATTTTTTTGCATATGATACGAATAAAAAGGCGCGGACAGTAACTATGAAAGTGATGCCGGTTATGTGTAAAGATGGAGTTGTACAAAACTATAAAGCTACAGTTGCTTCTGGAAAAGTAAGGATATCATGGAAAACACATAATGTGTATTTTGATGTATGTGATCTGTATATTTATAGAAGCACTTCAGCAAAAGGGAGATATAAAAGAATTGCAACTGTAAGTGAACGTGCTGGGGGATATACTGATAAAAATGTAACAGCGGGTAAGAAATATTATTATAAAGTACAGAAAGTATATAAATGGAGACAGTCATCTGAAAATTATAAAAAGATTCACTATATAAAATCAGCATTTACAGGTGCTAAATCAGTAACAATTCCAAAGAAAGCTTCATCAATATCCAATACCTCAGAGAAAGTAATAACGAATGCATATTCTAATTATGTGAAAAAATATAAACGAAATATCAGAGCATACAGTATTGTAAATATTGGCCCGGCAAATAAGCCTGTATTGCTGGTAGCTACAAGTTCCGACTGGGTACAGGGAAATACCTATTACAGTTGCAGCGTTTATTGTTATATTAATGGAAAAGTAACCTATATGGATCGTTATGGTGGAGGCCGTCCATTGACTTTATATAAAAAGAATGGACAGAATTATCTCTGGAATGGAACTTCAAGTGATAAAACATATGCATGTATCAAGGATAACCGGCTTTATGTAGTGGTTTACCAGGATTCAAAAGAACAATATTATCCTACCAGTGTAAATTATTATAAGGGCAGCAGAAAGGCATGCAAAACCTATACAATGAGCGAGTCAAATTATAATAAAGCAACAAAGGCATACAAGTATGGCAGCAGTGTTAAATTTCAGAAGGTTCGTTAGAATATGATCAAGAGTATGGAGGAATGCGTATGAAGAGAAAATTCCGATTATGTATAATATTGTTGGTTATTATGATGCTTTTTTCAGGAAGGCCAGTTAGTGCGTATACTTCAGGCTTTGGAATGGGAGCTTATAAAACTTATACATTTGGAAGCTATCAGATAAAGAACAGCCAACAGGGTCTTTATTCTCGAAAAGGTGCATCAGGAAGCTGGAGGAAGATTGCAAACAATGTTAATAGTTTTACTGTAAATGGCTCCAATCTTTATTTTGTAAAATATAATTATAACTATCATTCTGACAGTGGGAATGCCTACGTATATTCTGCAGATTTAAAAGGAAGTAGGGTTAAACGTATTTGTACTCTTAAAAACAGGGCGATTGATGGAATTTATTATTGCAGCAGTAAGTTGTATATGAATGAAAGACGTGGAAAATTTGGAGTGTACATAAGTGAATATTCATTAAAGAGTAAAAAATATCGAAGAATAAGAGAGGGAATATTATTTGATGCATATAAAAATTATGCATTATTTGTTGGTACAAGCCATAATACTTTCACAGTACCTTTATATTCAAGAGATCTTATAACTGGCAAAATGAAGAAATTGGGATCGCATTGTTATATGAGCATTGGAAAAGGACGATATGTATATTTTGACAACTACAGCAAACATACATATGCGAGGTGGAATTCCGGAACGTTTGTTGTAAAGCGTGCGTTGATGAATGGAAGTGGCGTAAAAACCCTAACGCCCAAATTGTATGGAAAAGTACGTGATATTACTTCCAAATATGTAGAATATGAAAATAATGGAATAACAAAAAGGTTTTATTATAATTCCAGTACATCCACCAATAGTAATAAAAACAATACTGCAAAGAAACCAACTATATCTGTTTCATGTGGAGCCACAGGAAATAATACAGTTAGAATGACGGTGAAGTGTTCGTCTTCAGGAAAGATTACATGGAATACATCAAATTCAGGAGTTGCAGTTGTAAATAGTTCAGGAATTATTACGGCAAAAGGAAAAGGTACGGCTAAGATAACGGCAAAAATATCAACTGGTGGAAAAGAATATTCTGTTTCAAAAACAATAGTGATTGACAGTAAGAAGGAATATGGTTCCTGGAGCGGATGGTCATTAGTACCTGCAAATGCTGACAATAATCATGAGATTCAAACAACAACTCTATATAGATATTATTATTTCTATTGTCCTGTATGCGGAGGAAGAGAGCCATTACAGGGTATAAGTGATTGCCACCAATATAATCTCAGTTTATCAGATGGAGTAGTAGGATGGTTTACGACTCCATATTCAGATGTTTCTTCTGCTCAGTATAGCTATGCTGCTTACAAAAGGTATACATTTGCGTTGGGAGATGGACAGAGATGGAATTTCAGTGCGGGAAATATTAATGATCATGCTATTGGTACAAAGGATACGGATTCTGCTGCAACAGTTATCTGCAAAGGTTACAGAAAAAGATCTGTAAATACAAGTTATTATATCAGTTCAGTGGCTTAAACAGGAGAAATAGAGACAATGAAGAAAATATTAGTGAAGAAAAAAACCTTAATGCTGGCAGGAATTTTTATGATATTGCTGCTTGTGGCAGTGAGCTTAAGACCTTCTACGGTGAAAGCTGATTCTGGTACATTTCGGGTAAATGGAAGAACTTACTATATTTCTAATGATATGTACAGTACTGTATTGTACCAGAAAACAGGATATAATTATAGATTAGTGGCCAGTATAGGAAAAAATATGAATTACAAATTTTCTTATGGCAATAAACTTTATTTTTCAGGCGGTGGAGAATGGACTTCATGTTATACATATTCGTACACCGTAGGCAAAAAAGGTTTCAATAGAGTAGGTTCATTTTTCTTAAAGTCACATAGGGGCAGATATGCAATAGGTTATACGGATATGGCCGGAGATCCATCGCCATCTTCTTTATGTATGTTTAATCTTTCCTCCAGAAAACTTACCAGAATCGGAAAGGGTTGTGATATTAAATTTATAGGAAACAAAATTTATTACGCAGCTGTCAAAAATAAATATACCATGCAGATCATACGTCGGAATGCCAATGGAAGTGGAAAAAGAGTAGTAAAGACGATTAAAACTTCGAGAAATAATAGGCTGACATATGTTGGAAATATCACTAAGCATAGCGTAAAATGTTATATTATAAGTAAGGCTGGATGGAAGATAAAAATAGTCCGGTTTTAACTGTAATATGAAAAAAATATTGTACCCTTCAGAGTATGAGAAATTGACTCTGAGGGGTATTTTTTGCAGAATTTGTCGAAATGTTTTGATTGCATATTCGCCCATATTGTGCTAAGGTAAAGAAAAGCATTTCATTTCTATTGTTGATCTATACGGGTTCTTCCGTATCTGAAATTCATCAGCCATTCGGCTATACAGAGAAATCTCAATGCTTAAATCACATAATCACGCAGGGGGATTTCCGGAAGAGAGTTTTTACCATGGGATTCTCCCGACCTTTCTGACAAGGAGGATACTACATGGCAGAGAACAATATGGATGTATTAACAGCGAACCGGACTTATAAATCCAGGATTTTTGCAATGCTGTTCAGCGACAGGAATGAACTGCTGAAACTTTACAATGCAATCAATGGAACCAGTTACGATGACCCTGATCTGCTTCAGATCAATACACTGGAGAATGCCGTGTATATGTCTATGCAGAATGATGTTTCTTTTATTATTGAGCTGGGGTTAAATCTGTATGAGCATCAATCTACGTACAGTCCGAATTTACCGGTACGGTATCTGCTGTATGTGGCAGATGTGTATTCGGATTATACGAAGGATATGAACCTTTATGGAACGAAAGCTGTGAAACTGCCGACACCGAAGTTCGTGATCTTTTATAACGGGCAGGTTGAGCAACCGGATCGTAAGGAACTGAAGCTGTCGGAGCTCTTTACTGTTCCGGAGGAGGCGCCTTCTTTGGAATTGAAGGCAGTTATGTTGAATATCAATAAAGGCCATAACCGGAAGCTGATGGAAACCTGCAAGACACTCCATGACTATGCGGAATACACCTCACGGGTACGTGAATATGCAGCGGAGATGTCATTGGATGAAGCAGTAGAGCGGGCGATTACAGAATGTATCAGTGAAGGTATACTGGCAGATTTTTTGAGAAAGAACCGTGCGGAGGCGAAGAAAGTGAGCATATACGAATATGATGAAGAGAGGCATATGAGGCAGACGAGGGAAGAGGGCGTTGAGGAAGGCTACGCTAAGGGATTGGCCTGCGGAATAAGTCGTGGAATTGATCAGGGAATTGAACAAACAGCGGTTAATTTGATTAAAGCGAAACTTCTTACAGATGAGCAAATTAAGGAAGTGACCGGCCTAAGCCGATCTCAGTTAGATACTTTGCGAAAAAACGAAAATACTCAATAATCACATCATTGTATACAACCAAATCACACAGCTATAAAAAATACATCGAAAAACAATCATATCAAAAAAAACTCTCCCAGAGCACTTAAACATTTAAATTCCTGCCACATAGCGGATATAAATGTCTAAGCTTCCTCTGGAAGAGATCGCATCAATACATTCTGATCAATGAATTCCCATTCCTGCAACAAAGAAATACATTACAACGAAATGGCACATACTTCCCAGCATTACGAAAATATGAAATACTTCATGAGATCCGAAATTCTTATGTTTGGCATTGAAGATGGGCAGCTTCAGTGCGTAGATCACACCGCCTATAGTATAGATGATGCCGCCGGCCAGGAGCCAGCCGAAGCCTGCGCGGGGCAGGTTGTGGAAGATCGGGACGAAGGCCAGAACACAGAGCCAGCCCATTCCGATATAGATCACGGAGGAGAGCCACTTCGGGCAGTTGATCCAGCAGCCTTTAAGGATCATTCCGATAATGGCAACAGTCCATACAAGTGCACAGAGGATATAACCGATACGGCCGTGGAGGACAATGAGGCATACCGGAGTATAGCTGCCTGCAATCATGACGAAGATCATCATGTGATCCATTTTTTTCAGGCGGCGGTTTACCCTGGGTGTGGAATTCACGGAGTGATAGAGTGTGCTGGCCAGATAAAGAAGGATCATGGTCAGGATAAAAACACTCACTGCGAAAACATGAAGTATATCAGCACTTCTGGCCGCCTTCACGATCAACGGAGCAGCTCCGGCAGCTGCAAGAAGCATTGCGATTCCGTGTGTGATCGCACTTCCCGGATCTTTTAATTTGAATTTCATAATATGGCACCTCCTGTGTACAGAGAAATGATGTAGAAATTAATAAAGCATAACGTAGTATTTAAAACTACATATCAAGTATACGATTACTATACCACTCTTGCTCGAAAATGCAACCCCTTTTTTGTAAAATTTTATGCGGATTTAACACGGAGTGAACAGTAACACGTGCTGATTAAAACTACTCCCGATTTCCATAGTTTTTCTTTGATAATAGGGTTGTCTTGTGATAATATAAGAACAGTATTTTGTATGATAACAGTTGCCGGAGATGAAGTTAACGGAGGATATACAGAACGGAAGGGAGTAGTTTATGGTACGCAAAAGAGTAGTACTCTGTCTGGCAGGAGTTGTCCTGGCTGCGTCCATGTTCGGTGGATGCGCAGAAAAGAAGACAGATCCTGTTACAATTACCGTATGGACATACTATAATGGAGATCAGCTTGAAGCGTTTGATGATCTGACAGAGAAATTTAATGAAACAGTTGGTAAGAAGAAAGGGATCACTGTAGAGAGTAAGAGCCTTGGAACGGCAGAAGACCTGGAAAAAAGTGTAATTGCGGCAGCCGACGGAGAGGTCGGAGCATCTGAAGTTCCGAATATTTTTTCGGCTTATTCCGATACTGCGTATACCATGGACCAGAAGGATATGCTGGTAGATCTTTCCGGCTATCTTACAGATGAGGAAAAAGAAGAATATGTGGAGGAATATCTGAAAGAGGGAGATTTTTCAGATGATGGAAGCATTAAGATCTTTCCGGTTGCGAAATCAACGGAGCTTCTTTTTCTCAATGATACGGACTGGCAGAAGTTTGCAGCGGAAACCGGTGCGGAATATGACGATCTGAAGACGATGGAAGGCCTTGTTGACACTGCGGAGAAGTATTATAACTGGACAGACGAGCAGACACCGGACCAGGCGGATGATGGAAAGGCGTTGTTTGGCCGTGATGCAATGGCGAATTACGTTCTGGTAGGGGCAAAGGAGCTTGGCTGTGATATTTTTGAAGTCAGCAATGGAAAAATGACTCTGAATTTTGACAGGGAAGTAATCCGCACACTGTGGGATAATTATTATGTTCCATATATTAAGGGATATTTTTCGGCATCTGGACGTTTCCGCAGCGATGATGTAAAAACAGGAAATGTACTTGGCTATGTTGGTTCAACATCCAGTGCCACATTTTTCCCGACAGAGGTAACGGATGACAGTGGAGATTCCCATGATATTTCGCTGAAGGTGCTTCCGTGCCCCAAGTTTAAGGATGGAGACGATTACTCTGTACAGCAGGGAGCAGGAATGGTTGTTACCCAGGGAGATGAAGATGAAATCAAGGCAAGTGTGGAATTTCTGAAATGGTTCACAGAGGCAGAGAATAATATTGAATTTTCTGTTGGCTCTGGCTATCTTCCTGTGACAAATGAAGCTAACAATATTGACAAGATCAAATCTGTTGACTCGGATATCAGCAGTTCCATGGAAGAAATCCTCACGGAGTCTGTAGAAGAGATCACCAGTAATAAATTGTATTATATGCAGGCGTTTAAGAATGGAAATGATGCAAGAACTTCCATTCAGGCTGCGTTTGAGGATACTGCACAGCAGGATCGGGCAACTGTAGAAGAACGTCTGGCAGAAGGACAGAGCGCAGAAGAGGCGGAAGCAGATTTCCTGTCTGACGATTACTTTGAAAGCTGGTACCAGACCGTCCTTTCAGAGCTTCAGGAATATGAAAATTAACGTATGCTGAGGTTATGGGAGGGAGGAATGGCTGATCATGAAAAAAAGAGAAAAATCTATTTTTCGTACGATTCTCATGTCTATGCTGCTGGTACTGGTGATAGAGGCTCTGCTTTTAGTTATGGCACTGAGTATCAGTGGTGTAAACGGCCAGCTGGATCAGAATGCGGCCGATATTCTGCAGAAGCAGGTGGACAACCGGGAGAGCTATCTGGAGAATATACTGACCTCAGATCAGGAGCTTTCGGTTCTGTCTGATTATATCAATGAAGAGGCGCAGAACCTTATTGATTCCGGAGAACTGGATATCACAAATATAGGAACAGATAAAGATGCTTATACATTGTTGATGAAGAACATCAGCAAGAGACTGATCAGTACTATGCGGCGGAAATCAGTCACGGGTGTTTTTGTGGCCTTCAATGCAGAGGATATGGATGAGAAAAAACAGGATGATACATTTCCTGTTTTATACATAAGGGATCTTGATCCTGATTCCGAGCCACCGGTGAAGAATACGGATCTCCTGCTGGAGAGATCCCCCGTTGCTCTGGTAAAGGCCATGGGAATCTCTACCGATAAAGGCTGGAAAACAAGTATGACTTTTTCGGAGGAAAGCACGAAAAAGATCATATATCCCACTTTTCAGGAAGCTTATAAGGACAGGGCCAGGCTGGATGCACAGGATTATGGGCACTGGACAACGGAAAAGTACACGCTGGATGGGGATACCCGGCCTGCGATTGCTTATTCTGTTCCGCTGATTTCTTCTGATGGAACCGTTTATGGTGTCCTGGGTATTGAGATCCTTTCGGAATATCTGAGTGAACAGATGCCTTATGAGGAACTGCAGAATGAAGGGCAGGGAACCTACATTCTGGCAAATACAGGCTCATCGCCGGATGAGGATGAGATTGTTATTTCGGGGATCGGTGGGATCAGCGGAAAAGCTTCCTTTGACGAGGGGATGTCAGAGGACGGAAAGATTACATTGTATAAAAACAGCTATGGCGATTATCAGATGGATATGTCTGGAAAGACTTATTATGTATCTGCGAAGTCAATTCAGCTATATAACCGCAATGCCCCCTTTTCGGATGAACAGTGGATTTTGCTTGGTGTTGTGGAAAACGGACAGCTGTTTTCCTTTTCGAGATATGTGCTGCGGGTTCTGGTAGTGGCTGTTTTGGCAACGGTAATGGTTGGAATTCTGAGCAGCCTGATCGTCAGCCTTCGTCTGGCACGGCCGGTGAAGGAACTTTCAGATGAGGTTTTGGAGGCCCAGAAGAATAAAAGCACTTCCCTGACATTTTCGATTACCGGAATCCGGGAGCTGGATCATTTTGCAGAAGCGATCACACAGCTGAACCAGGATATGGTAACGGTATCTACAAAATTCCTGCGTATCATGGAGATGGCAAGTGTGGAGCTTGGCGGATTTGAGATACGTACTGACACGAAAAGCGTTTATGTGACGGATAATTTCTTTTCCATGCTGGGAATAAAATGGAAACCGGCGGAAGCTCTGGATGCAGATACATTTCATATACGCATGAAAGAGTTTGATAAGGTCTGTAAGCACACGATTGGCAGTGACGGGGCGAAGGTATACTGCGTGGAATATCCGGAAGGGGAAAGCCATTATGTCCGGATGGAGCTGAACCGGGAGGATTCCAGACTGATCGGCCTTGTCGAGGATGTGACGAATGTTACCAGGGAGCGTATGAATATTGAGCATGAGCGTGATTATGATACGCTAACGGGACTTTATAACCGGCGTGCCTTCCAGAGGGAAACCGAGAAGCTGTTCCGCGACCATCCGGAGAAGCTGAAGCATGCGGCATTTGTGATGGTCGATATGGATAACCTGAAATATACAAATGATAATTTTGGACATGATTTTGGTGACAGATATATTTACGAGGCCGGAAAAGGCTTTGCGGATTACACACCGCAGGGAACTATCTGTTCCAGGATCTCCGGCGATGAGTTCAACCTTCTTTTCTATGGCTATGACAGTCAGGATGAGATCCGCAAGGTGATCGCTGAAGTGAAGGCTTTTATAGACCGGAAATGCATCCAGCTTCCAAGCGGAAGGAAGATGAAGCTCAGTATTTCCGGCGGTGTTGCCTGGTATCCGGAGAATACCACAGATCTGAAATTCATAAAGAAATATGCAGATTTTGCAATGTACCAGGCGAAACGTTCAGGAAAGGGGATCATCCGGGAATTTGATCCGGATGTTTATAACAGGAATGCCAGCGAGGAGCAGCAGAGGAAGCAGTTCCGGCAGCTGCTGCGAAGAGAAGAGCTTATCTATTATTATCAGCCGATCGTATCTGCAGTTACCGGAAATGTAAGTGCACTGGAGGCCCTGATGCATATTGACCTGCCAATGCTGAAATCTCCGGAGGATGTACTGAGGCTGGCGAAAGAGGAGAAATGTCTCCACGAGCTTGAGAGGCTTACTTTTTTCCGGGCGGCTGAGGGCTACATGCGGCTGAAGAATGACGGAAAGGTAAGAGGAGATGAGCTTCTGTTTGTCAATTCGATTGCCAATCAGAATATGACAGAGGAAGAGCATACAGAATTTAAGGATAAATATGGAGAAATACGGCCACAGCTGGTTCTGGAGATTACAGAGCAGGAAGCTTTGAACCGGGATGCAATGGAACAGAAAATCCTGCCGGGATTTCTTGGGGCGATCGCGCTGGATGATTATGGAAGCGGGTATAACAGTGAGAAGAACCTGCTTGCTATTTCGCCACAGTATATCAAGGTGGATATGGAGATCATCCGCGACATTGATACAGATCCGGATAAACAGCAGATCGTGGCAAATATTGTAAGCTATGCTCATCAGCGTGGAATGTATATCGTAGCTGAAGGCATTGAAACTCCGGCAGAGCTTGAGAAGGTTCTGGAGCTTGGAGTGGATCTGCTTCAGGGCTATTATCTGGCAAGGCCGGCAGCAGTGCCGGGAGAGATCAACTCTGAAGTAATAAAGATCATTAAAGAAAGAAGCCGGGAAGTATAATGCTTCCTGGCTTTTTTGACTGTGCATATTTTTCGCACATTTCCACATACTATCCATAAGACACACAATATGGAAACCATGGAAGTGGATTTGCAGGAGGAATAAAACATTATGAAAGCTACGGGAATTGTGAGAAGAATTGATGACCTGGGGCGGGTGGTGATCCCGAAGGAAATACGGAAGATACTTAAGATTAAAGAAGGAACTCCCCTGGAGATTTTTACAGACAGGGAGGGACAGATCATTCTGAAAAAATATTCACCGATCGGTGAACTGAATAATTTTGCAGAAGAATATGCGGAGGCACTGGTGCAGACAACCGGGCTGACAGCCTGTATCACGGACAGAGATGTAGTGGTAGCAGCAGCCGGAAGCGGAAGCAGGGAGCTTGATGGAAAAGAGATCAGTATGGAGCTGGACGAAGTGATTTCCGAGAGGGAAACGCGGCTGATCAATGGAACCGGTCATGAGGATGTGCCAATAACCCTCGGGCATAAGGAGAATTTCAGCGGGAAAATGATCCAGCCGATCCTGTGTGCGAGTGATGCCATTGGCTCTGTGATACTCCTTGGAAAGACAGATACGAACAAAATGGGCGAAAAAGAACGGGCACTTGTAAGGACGGCAGCAAGTTTCCTGGGTCGTCAGATGGAACAGTAACGAACAATCCCCCTTTCCTTATCCATAAGCTTATGATAAGAAAAGGGGGATTATGATTGTCTGAAAAAAAGCCGCCCTCTGGTGTGGTGAACGTACCCCCGCTTATAGAAGCGGGAGTTTCCTGATTCTACGAAAACAGCACTACAGCTCCGAAGAACTGCGGCGACCTACAC